>JANMKU010000397.1:0-16534 GCA_031372205.1 Gemmatimonadaceae bacterium
GGGTATGGCGGGTTCGGCTCGACGCAATCGACCATCATGGCGCTGAAGGCGCTGACGCTGTTCGCGAAGAAGTCCGCGCACCCGCCCGAGGCCGGCGAGATTAACGTCTCCGTCGGCGGCAAGCGGGTCGGGACTAAGAAGTTCACCGAGAAAGACGTGGAGACGATCACTCTCGACCTCGAAAACGCGGAGACGCTGTTCAAGGCCGGCGAGAAGACCGAAGTGCTGATCGAAACGACGACGAAGCACCCGTACCCGTTCTCCTTGGGCTACACCTACACGTCGCTCACGCCGGTCAGCGCCGAGAAGTGCGACGTGCGGCTGACGACCAAGTTGGCGACGGCCGAGGCCACCGAAGGGGACGCGGTCCCGCTGAGCGTGACCGTGCAGAACCTCAAGAACGTCGGCCAAGGCATGACCGTGGCGATCATCGGCCTGCCGGCCGGGATGAAAGTCCCGACCGACATGAAGCAACTGACCGACCTGCGCGAGAAGAACGTCATCAACTACTTCGAGATCCGCGGTCGGGAAGTCGTCCTCTACTGGCGGAACATGGCCCCGAACCAGAAGACCGACCTGACGATTGACTTGGTGTGCGACGTGCCCGGCGAGTACCGCGGGCCGGCCAGCCGCGGCTACCTGTACTACACGGCCGACCACAAGCACTGGATCGAGCCGTTGGCGATCAAGATCAAGCCGCTGGCCCCGAAGGAAGACAAGGTCGCGGCCAAGTAAAGCGACGGGATCACCGTGACGGTCGGGAGGCTTCTCCGGGTTCGGAGGAGCCTCTCGGCGTTTCCGGTCCCGTCCGTTCTGATCGCCGTCATGCCGGCTCGCCGCCGGGCCGATGGATGAAAGTGCGGGTGTGACTAGAGGCGCGGATGGCCTTGAAAACCCCCTCACCCCCGGCCCCCATACAAGGGTAGGTCAGGCGGCGGCGAAAAATTCAGGTCCGGGTCGCAAAGCGACGGGTGCGCCTATATTTCTCGGCCTCGGCGCGCCAGCCACCGCCCGCGAACCCCGCCGACACGGTCGGCCGGCGGCCCAGACCTGCGACGCATGCCTCAAGCCGCTTCCGTTCCGAACGGAAACCTACCCTTGTAAGGGGCTAGATGTGCCGGACCGAATCGGGGTTCCCCTGGCGGCTCATTGACCTGGAGGGAGAAGCCACGCAATACCTCTTTAGCACCAAACGCCTTATGGACGTTCTTGAACTCAATCATGCGGAGTGGGCGAGAGACATCACGAATATGCTGGCGGTCGCAGACGGCCGGAAGATGATCAGGTGGGGAAACGAGCGCGGGGCGCCCACTGATGGACGCCCCGCAACACGCGCACGATGCGTGGTCGACGCGACTTATGCGGCGAAGCTACTCAGCGCACGACCTACGTCCCCTTCGCGCAAGCGCTTGAGCGCACGATCGCGTAACTGGCGGACGCGTTCGCGTGTGACGCCCAGCATGCTGCCAATTTCCTCGAGCGTGTGTTCGCGCCCGCCTTCGAGTCCGAAATACAGCCGCAGCACCTTTGCGTCGCGCGGTGGGAGCGTGGCGAGTGCCTGTTCGATTTCATCAGTGAGAAAGCGGTTCATCGCCTCCTCTTCGGTGTCCGGCATTTCGTCGGCCACGAAGCGTTCGATGAGCGAGCGATCGCCATCGGGATCCATCGGCGCATCGAGTCGCACGTCGCCCGTGTTCAGTGCGGCGAGCGACTGCACAACGTCAACGGACAGCCCGGTGACTTGGGCGAGTTCTTCCGGCGACGGTTCGCGACGCAACTTCTGTCGCAGAATTTCCGAGGCTTTGATGATCCGCGACAGATCGGCGGTGCGATTGAGGGGCACACGTACCGTTCGCCCTTGCCGCGCCAGCGACGAGAGGATGGCCTGACGGATCCACCAGACGGCGTACGAAATAAACTTGACGCCTTGGTCGGGATCGAATTTGCGCGCGGCGGTGAGCAGGCCGACGTTGCCTTCGCCAATCAGATCGATGAGCGGCAGACCGCGATTCTGATACTTTTTCGCGACCGAGATGACGAAGCGGAGATTGCGCTTGACGAGTTCCTGGAGCGCGTCTTGATCACCGGCGCGAATCTTCTTGGCCAGCTCGATTTCCTCTACGCCTTTGAGCAGCGGATACGTGCTGACCTCGTACAGGTACTGGTCGAGGATGTCGCGTTCAGGCTCCGTGGGCGCAATGCCTGCCGGTGCGGCACGGCGGCGCTTCCGTTTGACGTCAGTCATGAATTTTTATGTTCCTCAGGACGCGGCGACGTCCACGATAAAGTTGCGAGAGCAGGGTGCGGCATGCGCTGTCAGCGGTCTGTCGGGCATCGGCGCCCGCAGTGCACGTGTCGCGTGTGCAATGGGTCGCCCGTGCGCTGCGGTGCGCACATTGTTGCTTTCCCGAGTAGCCGTTCAAGATACGCTTCCTAGCGTTTTCCGCCAGTACGAGCGCCTGCCGATCTGCTTGACGACAGACATACACTTGACTAGACTGCGCGGTTCCTGACGCCCTCGTTGGCGGGGTCTCTCGCGAGAGAATCCTGCTGCCTCGATTTTTTGAGGGTGTCGCGCCCCGGGGGCGTAGCTCAGTTGGGAGAGCGCTTGAATGGCATTCAAGAGGTCAGCGGTTCGATCCCGCTCGTCTCCATCCCGGTGCAGTGCGTGGCGTGGTGGTGGTTGGCACCATGGCGCGGTGTGGCCGGGTCCGGTGCAGGGCTGACCGGTCTGTCGCGGGAATAGCTCAGTTGGTAGAGCACAACCTTGCCAAGGTTGGGGTCGCGGGTTCGAGTCCCGTTTCCCGCTTGTTGGGTGTGTTTGTACGGTGTCGCGTTAGTGGCACGACTACGGCGCCGAATGTAGGGTCGTTAGCTCAGTTGGTTAGAGCGCCACGTTGACATCGTGGAGGTCACAAGTTCGAGTCTTGTACGACCCATGGCCCCACGGGGGTTCGCCTCCGTGGGGTTCGTAGTAGGGCGGCGGGGTGGTTGTGAGGAGTTCCGCGTTTGAGTAACATGTGACGCTTGCTGCGGTATCGTGCTGTGGTGAGAGTCGGACGGGTTTGCGCCCATAGCTCAATTGGATAGAGCATCTGACTACGAATCAGAAGGTTGGAGGTTCGAGTCCTTCTGGGCGCATGTGGTGGGAACGGATTTCAACGGGGCGTAGCTTAGCCCGGTAGAGCGCCTGCTTCGGGAGCAGGAGGTCGCAGGTTCAAATCCTGTCGCCCCGATTGAACGAACGCCAAGCCCTGCAACGACTTCGGTCGTGGCAGGGCTTGATTCGTTTTCGGTTGGACTCGACGCAATGTGAGTCGGTGGCGGTCGGTCTTGGCCTTCCGGTCACCCGACACTAGCCGGCGATGCTCACCGCCTGTGCGACATGATCTGACACAACCCCGAGAATACCTTCCCGGGAGTCCATGATTGGTCTCGTCGTCAAAAGGACGCAACTCGCACCGCTAACAGGATCTGCCCAGGCCACGGTCCCAGTGAGGCCATGATGCCCGAAAGTCTGCGGCGAGCAGTCCTGGCCGTACGCGCCACTCTTCAGCATCCATCCCAACCCCCACGAAGTGGCTGGGCTCTTCGTGCCCTTCGCCGCGGACTCCGAAAGAAGTCCCATCGCTTTTGCGAGTCGCCCGGAGCGTAGTGGCTGAAAAAGGCCGAGGGTCCGATTTGTCACCATCGAACGTGCGGCGGCCTCAGACAGCACGCGCCCATCTGGGCGGAGGAACGCATCCAGAAAGGTCGACACGTCGGCAGCAGTGGAGTGCACACCGTTCCAAGGCAATCCTATGTCTCGCCAGTACCCGCTGTTGGCCACTGCATCATAGTTGATGTCAGATGTTGGGAGCTGAACTTGTGCCGTGCCAGAAACGGCGCGACCTCCCAAGCCGAGAGACGTGTCAAGCATGCCGAGCGGTTCGAACAGTTCCGTGCGAAGAAAGCGACGAAACGGTATCTCGGTGATTCGCGCCGCCACTTCCGACGCGAGTAAGAAAGCCAGATTGGAGTACTGGAACGCGGTCCCGGGTTGAAAAAGCAAGGGCGCTTCGTAGGTGGCACGCAGAAATCGACTGAATGGCGCTTGCTCGGCTCGCAGCGGATGTAGTTCAGGGAATCCATCCGGTAACCCGGATGTGTGTGTCAACAGCTGGCGCACGGCCACCGAGCCACGTGCTCCCCCGCGGAATTCCGGAACGAACTTCTGTACCGGCTCGTCGAGCGACAGGAGCCCTCGATCCACAAGCAGCATAAGGCCAGCTGCGGTAATCGGTTTCGAAATCGACGCGAGTACGAACGGCGTGTGGGGACCAGTGCGCGCGCCGAAGCATTGCGAGAGAAGGCGTGCGCCATCTTGTCGTACCTCAAGTGACGCTGCGGCGATCCGCGGAATAACGGTGAGGTGCTTGTGGTCTATGTGGACGGTCCGGGATTTGTTTGACGTGGCACGCTCTAGAAGCCGAACCGCCGTCGCCAATGTTGCACGACCGTGAGCGTCGAATGGCGCACAGGCGGTGAGCGCGCACCCTGCGACCGCCGTCGCAACAAAATCACGACGATTCATAGGCGACTCCCCACGCGATCGTGAGGAATTTCCCCACTTCCGGTGGTCACGGCACAATGATATGTGACCAGGTCACTCAGACTCTCGCCAAGCGGATGCTTGTGCTCAAATCCGAGCGCGCGCAATCGTGAAATATCTGCAACGTGTCGAGGAACGTCGACCGCGTCCCAGGGCGACGGGGTCGACACCACCTCGCCGAGGAATCCGGTGCGTTCAATCAGTCGACTAAGCAGTTCGGATATGTAGACCTCCTTTCCACTCGCCACGTTGTATGCGGTTCCGCACTCGCCTTCTTCACCGAGACGAACCAGCGCGGCAGCCACGTCACGAACGTCAATGAAGTCCCTGCTCGTTTGGAGGTTGCGCACATGTATCCGTTCAATCTGGGCACATAACTGCGACGCGAAGCGACCACAGACGTGCCGGTCGTCTTGACCAGGTCCGACAACGTTGAAAATCCGCGCCACGACGGTGCAGATGCCATCTCTTCGACCACGGATGTGTGTCGCGTGCTCGGCGGCGAGCTTACTTGCCCCGTAGATGTCGACTGGCTCGCACCTGTTACCCTCCCCGACCGGAAGCTGTCCCGCAGTCAGCCTTCCATAAACCGCGCCGCTTGAACCGAGCACGATGCGAGGCTTCTGACCAGAAAGCATAGACACGGCATCGAGCAACGCGACCGTGCCGCTCACGTTTGACCGCATCGTCTCGGCATCGTCCCCGTAGCGAAGGGATGATGCCAAATGATAGACCACCTGTGCCTGCTCAGTTCGCAGAAGGTGCGCGATCCTCGTCGAGTCGAGCACGTCGAGCTGGTGGTAAGCGAAGCGCCCGCGCAGCGACGCCAATACTGCCGCGGGGAGGGGTGCACGACTGGTTCCGCCGGACGAAAGCGCGTGTCCGAACGAGGTGTCATCCCTCGAGGAACGACCTATGCCTATCACCACCGCGTCTGCGGCCGAGTCGAGTAGCGCCTTCGAGAGATACCTCCCCACCAGGCCCTGCGCGCCAGTAACCACGTACTTCGTCATGCGCCGCCCACCAACCGCCGCAGCCCTTCTTCGAGTGCGATGAGGGGGCGCCAACCCAGTGCTTCACGCGCACGCGAATTGTCCGCGATGAGTCGCGGAATGTCACTTTCTCCAGGGCGTGTCGATTCCCATGTGGAAACGACTGGCCGCACGAGCCCCATCGTGGCCAGCACGAGCCCGGCCAGTTCGCTCACGCTGGTCCCGCGCATGGTGCCGATGTTAAAGGTACGCACGCCAGGCACGGGTTCCGCGTTGCAGGCACGCACGACTGCGTCTACGAAGTCATCGACGAAAACGTAATCCCGAATCGGCCTAGGGTCCGCCAGCAGAACTCGTTCCTCGAATTCGGCCATTCGAACAATGTGATTCAGCACAGAATATTGAGACGCACCCTCTCCGTAAAGCGAAAACGGACGCAGCACAACCGCGTCGCAGCGATAGGCAAATGAGAACGCCGCGATCATGTGTTCTGCAGCGATCTTGCAAGCAGCATACGGTGACCTCGCCTCGAGCGGTTGGTCTTCGGTCGCAAAGATTTCGCGAGAACGACCGTACACCTCGGCGGAGGACACGTAGACGATGCGCCGCACCGATAGTGCGTGCGCTGCCTCAAGAACAGCCGCAGTGCCTTGCACGTGGTCGCGAGCGTGCAGTGCCGGGTGCATGAATGATTGGGCCACAGAGGGCGGCCCAGCGGCATGCACGACGACGTCGCACCCGCGCATTAGTCGGCGAACGGCCTCTCCGTCGCAAATATCGATCTCTGCCCACTCCACCGCCTCCTGCGGAATCGCCAGGTGGCTTCCGGGTGGCCCGACCAGAGCCGTAACATCCGCTTTGCAGTGGGATAGGGCGCGCACGAGATGACGACCGACGAACCCACCGGCGCCTGTCACCAAGACTCTGACACCCGCCAGCGCGATTTCCGTTGTCACCGACGAACGGCATTGAGGAGTCTAGCGGCACGCGATTGATGTCGCGCGGAGCGGTCGTGCAGTGCAATGAAACTGCGCTCAAGCGCGCGTACCACAACTTCTGGCGTGCACAGCGCGAGGTAACGCGACGTCGCCGCAACGCCGAGTTGCGCAGCGAAACCTGGACACCTGAGCAAGCGTAGAATTGCAGCGGCAAGGGCCGGTGGATCGCCGGGCGCCACAAGGAGGCCCGTTCGTTCATCGTGGACAAGTTCTGGGACGCCGCCCACAGCGGTAACGACCGCCGGTTTCCCGAGCGACATCCCTTCAATGATCGCATTGGGTAGTGAGTCCAGATCGGACGCATGCACGTGGACGTCGATGACCTGCCAGATGTCCGCGATGTTGCCCGGATATGACTGGAAGCGAACGCGGTTGGAGATGCCTAGCTCGCGTGCCTCCTGCTCAAGTGACGCAACGTAGTCTGGACCAACGCGTGGAAACCCGATGCAAATGAAATACGCCCCAGGGCGCTCGGCGATTACCAGGGCTGCGGCACGAAGCAGGGTGCGATGTCCTTTGTACGGCACCAGGCCACTCACTTGGCCAATGATTTCCGTCGCCGATTCAGGGAGTCGGAGGTCCGCGCGTACGGCTGCACGACTACGTTGCGGTGCGGCAAGGCGAACTCCGTTCGGGACGACGAGGATGGGCGGGGTCGGCGCGCCGATGAACGCTGCAAGGTCCGCGGCGACTTTGTGTGAGTCGGTCACCACGGCGCCCGCTGTACGGAGGCCAGCGCGCCGCCATGCAAACGCGTCGGACCGCTGGTCGATGGCCTTCGCGCCGTACAGCGTGATTGACGCCGGTACACGTGCCGCACGCGCCGCTGAGAGGCCCACATACACGCTACCGTCCAGATGCGCGTCCAGCACATCTATGCGCTTCACACGCAAGTAACGCCAGAGAGCGCTGGATGCGAGCAACAGGGACAACGCCGTCGAAGCGAGTTGCAGTGTCCTGATGGTCGTGCGTGGGACGGGGCGTCGTAGGCCGAGATCAGATACTTTCACGCCCGCGACATGAAAATCCATTGCCATCGATCCGCACGAATCGGAGAGAGCGGTGTCTGGCGAGTACAACGTCGCGACCTCGTATTCGAAGCGAGATCGGTCAATCGTACGTGCGATATTCAAGATCCGGTTCTCACCACCGCCTTGATTGAGATCCGGGGCAATGGCCAAGACCTTGATACGGCGAGTATGCATCGGTCAGCGTTCGCAAACGGCACATGGCCAGTTCGGCGACGAGACCAGAGCCTCCGCCTCCTTGAGGGTTCGCTCGTCATTGACATCCAACCACTGCGATGCATGCACGTAGGCACACACCAGTTCGCCATGACCAATCAGCGTCTCGACAAATTCCGGAATATCCATTCGCCCTTTCTCAGTGATTGCTCCAAGTGCGCGTCGATTGACCACATAAACTCCACTGGACACGGGTACGACCAGCACTGGCTTCTCTGCATACTGCGTTACGCGATCCCCTTGCACGTCCAGACGGCCATAGGGGATCTGAAACGCTTGTTCATGACTCGCGATCGTCGCGGTCGCAGCGGACGTCCGATGGAAGGTGGCGAGGGCACGGAGATCGAGATTTGTCACGTTGTCGACGTTTACGACAATGACGTCTTCGAACTCCACCGCAATTTGACGAATCCCCCCGATTGTGCCGAGGGGTTGCTCTTCCACGATCAATGTGACCGACGAGTCGGCGATCGCGCGCACCTGCTGATCCGCAACCCAAGCGATCAGCGCTGGTTCGCGTGACGAAACAGCGACGAATATCTGCGTGAATCCAAAGAAGCGCAGTGATGCAATACTCCATTCGATGAGCGGCTTCCCCATTGCTGTTCTCAGCCCCTTATGCGTAGAATCGCCATCCGCCCGCATGCGCATTGACTGTCCTCCCGCCATGATCATGGCCGTGACGCAATCGCGCATTCAGTCTCCCATCCGGGGCCAAGTGCTGCGTAGGTACGCTGGCGCCAGCGGGTCAACGGGGTCGCCGATTGCGACTGACCGATAGCCTCGCTGCCGCTGTCCCGTCATTGAGGCCGCGGCGGCGTCAATAACCCGCTGCGTCTTCATCGCGTCGGCCCATCCACACGCGGCACTGTCGGTGACTCCCGATCGAACCGCCTGAAGAAACGCCCGAGTTTCCGTAAGAAAGATGTCTTCTAGTTCGACTATAGGGAGCGCCTGCGCGATGGTATTCTCGACCAGACTGAAGTCCCAGGTTGAAAACGTCAGACTGCCTTGGCGCGTGAAAATGCGCATGCCGATTTCCTTTTCGGTTGACCCACAGGAGTAAAGGATTGTCCCGAGCGCGCCGCTCACAAATCGCAGACATGTTGCGACCGTCTGCGATGCAGCGGCATCTCCAACGGTTCCGTCTCCGATGGCGATCACCTGTTCAATATCACCGCAAAGATGGCGACTGAGATCGAACAAATGGGTCGCTTGTTCGTTGTGTGGGCCACCACTTGTGTTCCGGTCGAGCCACCAGGGTACTCGATATGGGCGATTCACCCAAAAGGCAGACATTCCGAGAATGGTTAGTCCTTCCAGCGTCTGCTTTGCCTGTCTGACCGATGCTCGCCAGCGATTCATATAGCCCACGCTGTGTACTATGGGCGCTCGCTCGAGCGCACGAAGCACGGGCTCGGCAGCCGCGGAGTCGATGGCGATGGGCTTCTCAGCGAAGAAGGGCACGCCGCATTTCACACTTTTCAGCGCCATGGTTGCGCGCGCATTCGGCGGCGTGCATAAGAACACTGCGTCGCAATCCAGCAACTCATCGAACTCCGCGACCAATACGGCCCCATAGTCCGCGGCGAACGAGGCCCCTCGTGCAGGCTCAAGGTCGTAAACAGCAGCGATGTTTGCTCCGCTCGCACGCACACAACGCGCGCGCTCCCGACCCATGCGGCCGCCACCGACAATACCGATGCGGAGCTCAGACATGACCGTACCGCTGCGGATTGCGACTATTCCGCAGGATCTGTCGTGCCATGTGCCGCGGACTGCCGGGCGTTTGTGTCCATGGAAGGGCTGACAGCGCAGCGACAAGAGCCGCCTCAGAACCGTCCAGCACCGCGACCGTGGCGAGGCCTTCATACGTCTTGAGCGCGCCAAGCAAACTGGCCACCGCTCGCGGTGGCGTCGATTGCGTTTGCGCTTCGACGAGCAGTCCGCCCACCGCCCGATACGGTCGCTCGGCGACGTCAGGAGCGCGACTGATGCGCGTCAAGAAGATCGGAACATCGACCGCATCACCCATCCATGCGCGGAGGAGTGGGACTACGGCTTCACCGTACCATGGTGCCGGTCGCATCGCCATCGCGGCTTCGATTTTTCCCAGGCCACCTGCCTGAAACGCTTCAAAGGAGCGATCGGCGATCGTTAGAAGATCTGCGGAACGACAGGATGGGTCGCGGCGCTGGAAGTCAGTGCACTCCTTTTGTTGGTACAGCAGTCGCAAGTAGCTGAGAGGAAACGCTTCGAGTTGTGCGACCAGCATGGCATCTGGAAACCGCGCTTCACGGCACCCATCCACGTACCGTTGCAGCAGGTCTCCGCGCTCAGAACGCACGTTGAAGAACCATCCGAGGTGATTCACACCTTCGTAGTCAAACGTGACATCACGCACGGATTCACCGACAGCTTCGCAGAGACTTCGCAATACCGCGACCGGCAGCTCGCAAACGTGCGCCAGGTCCAACTCAGGAACCGTCTCCGCGGCCAGTCTAACGAGCAGGCCACCTGGTGACGTCAGGAGAATGATTCGACTTCGCGGAGCCAGCGTTCGTATTCGCAACAACCACTTTGCAACCTCCGGCCAACATCGGTATGCGGCCGACAGGCCGCCAGGACCTACGCCCTCGTCTCCCGGGATGCCAGAGTGGAGCGGGAATTGCTCGTCATATGCCCGCCCTGCAAGTCCGCCAACGCGAATTTGCAGGATGATCACGTCGCTGCCTGCAATCGCCGCGCTCCACTGTGGCTCACCAGCACAGCACTCGATCGAGACCGTGCTCCGATGACTCAGTAGTCGGCACGCTCGAGCCACAGCGGCGGTCCGCACTTCGTCCCGGCCAGCCAGCCGTAGCCGTACGGACGTGGCGGCTCGCGCGAGTGCCAGACAGAGAGTGGGCGTACTCTGCGAACTGCCACCGAGCACGGTGACGATCACCGCGCACTCCTAGCGCTGTAGCGCCTCATAGCAGACCGCACGGCTGCGCCCGAGTGGACGAGATGGCGTTGGACGGCGCAAGGGTGCCGCCCATCGAAAGACGCCGCAGGAAGGAGGCGCAGCCCGCAAGGCACACCTCTTCATGCGCGTCGACCAGATGCACGAGAGAGTCGATCGTGCGCTCCGCGACTGCGTACTGACTCATGTCAAGCATCTGCGATCGAACAATATCGCGGTACACCGGCCCCAGTGCCTGTGCGAATCCGCCGATAAGAAAGATCCGTTGCAACCCGAGGGCCATGTGTACGGCGAGCAGCGTCCGGGAGAGAGGGCGTGTGCATGAGCGAATGACATCCAACGTCCAGCGATCTCCTGCCAATGCTGCGGGGACGATGTGTGTTTCGTTCTCCAGCTCTTGGCCATTCCATTGCGAATGCAGTCGTGAGCTTCTGAACGCTGCTGGGTCCAGCGTCGCGCGGCACCGTGCGGCCTGTTCGACGCCGCGGCCCGAGGCAACCGCCGCCAGATGCCCCAATCCGCCGCACTCACATATCGCTGCGTCAAGCCGATCGTCGACGACGAAATGGCCGATCTCGCCCGAAAACGCCGGTTCGTCCAACACCAGCGCCGCATGTTGACGATCGAAGACTTTGCTTCCAATTCCGCTGCTGACTGTCACAACCATGAATCGATCTGCTGTACTGTTCGCCGCGAAATACCATGCCGCAGCCGATACGTCATTCAGAAGGTACACGGGTCGTTGAGCCAGCGCTTCGAGTTCGAAGGCAAGATCTGGGAACGCGACGCTGGTCCGCGTAAGCGTGGGAGCACTCACGATCCGTCGGTTGGCCAGGACCGGCCCAGGGAAGGCAAGAATCAGAGGGCTGTCTTTCGACACCAGATGCCCATGCTGCTGTACAAAACCCAGCAGTGTAGAGCGAACACCGCTCCACACTGCGTCGCTGGATGCACCGTCCCGCGCGCTGCGTATCCGTGACTTGACGACGTGTGTCAGCGCGCCACTTAGCGCCACTACTCCGCATCGGAGATGCGTACCACCAAGATCGAAGACAAGCGCCTGCACTACGCTGCCCCGACCTGCGATACGCTGAACTCTTGTTCGATTGCGTGTTCACGCATCGCAGCAACGCCATATGCAAGTCCTTCCGCAGTCACGGCCTGCACCACGGTTGCCCTTCCTGGGCTGACTGGCACCACGAGATTCAGTGCGCCTCCACGATGCAAACGGCTGCTTTCGAGTCCGCTCCACAAGCGTTCCGCAGGGAGCAACTCCGCACTCCACGTCGGGAGTTGAAGCGCGCTGAGGAGTCTTGCAAGGCGAGCGAAGAGCGACGCGTCGCATAGACCCTGTCTTACCGCGATGCCGGTGGACAACAACATATCAAGTGCGACCGCCGCTCCGTGTGGCACGCGATATTGGCTGTTGGTTTCGATCGCCGGGCTGAAGGTGTGTCCGAAGTCCACGAGGCGCGCGAGGGACGATTCATAGAGGTTCACACTCAATTCCTCAAGCATCAGGCACTCTGCGCGATACCAGATGTCGCGCGCCACGGTCGAGCTACAACTTGCCGGCTGCCTCACTAACTGCGCGCCATGTTGCTCGATGTCGTCGAAGAGGTGCGCGTCGCGAACCAGTGCAATCTTCACCACCTCGGCAAGGCCGTACGCTACTTCGCGCGAGGGCAACGAACGCAACAGATCGTAGTCGTTGATGCAGGCGATGGGCGGATAGAAGGCGCCGAGAAGGTTCTTGTGTCCGCACGCATTCACAGCCTGCTTAATACCAACGCTCACGTCAACCTGCCCCAGCAGCGTCGTTGCTACTCGAACGTACCCGATGCCTCGACGAAAGAGTGCTGCCGCCAAACCGCAAAGATCGAGAGTCACGCCGCCGCCGATTGCAACGATGATACCGCGGCGATCGAGTCCAACGGCAAGCGCCTTTTCGCACACTCGCTCCACCTGGTGCAAGCTCTTGTCTGCATCGTGAGGCGAAACAAGCACCGTGCCACGCGCATTGAGCCTTCTGCGCGCGTACTCACGAATCACGTCGCCATAGATATCGTGCACATTTGAGTCGATGGCGAGCAGAACCGGCCGACCGCCAACGACCTCAGCAAGGACGATCTCATCAGGATCAAATACCGATCGCGACGGCCGATGGATCGTGTAACTGATTGGCCGTCGTGTGATCAGGCGTGACGAACCACGCGCATCCAACCAGACGCCATCCCGGTCGTTCAGTTCGATAGCATATTGCGCCGCTCCAATGAGGTGCGCCTGACTGGGCAGCACTTGAATCGTGCTGCGACCTGGCAGCGTCGACAGGAAAGTCGAGACGCGCGTGGACATCGTCGCCGACGAGCTCAGGATGATGTGGTCGAGCCCGAGACCAGATACTGTCTCGGCAAGTCGAGCAAACGTTGCATGTCGGATTGGGTGCTCAAACAATCTGCCGTGCCTACGCGTGAACACGCTTGCCGTCAATGGATCGCCTTCAGTGATCTGCAGAAAACTGCTAGTGGATGGTGGTACGGCATGCGCGATGGCCAGGCTTGGCGTGATCGCATACACCAGTCGCGGATACGCGCTAACCAGCACGGATCCTGCGTCTCCACCCAAATCAGTGATGAGCACAACGCATCGCACGGTCACGCCACCGAAGTCCTCGGCAAGGTGAGCAGCCAGCTGAGCTGCCTCGAGCGTGTTCGTCGGCGTTCCGGAATGTAGAACATGCCTCGTCGTGTGCTCAGCGTGGATCAGCCACCGACTCGATCCCGTGCGTTCGGCTAGCACCACGCCGCGAGGAAGGGCGATCACAGACGCATCTGAACGACAAGGAGCGAAACGTCCTCTTGAGTGTCGTTGATCAGTGTGTGGGAGCCCCCGTCGCGCACCAACGACAGACTGCCAGGGCCAAGTCTCGCTTGCCGCTCGTTGACACGCACCAAGGGCGTTCCAGCCACAATGAAATACAGTTCTTCGCTCCCGACATGCTTGTGCCATCCGATCTCGCTGCCGGGGTGAACGACAGTATAGTCTGCAAAATCAATCGGCGAACGGGAGTCGGGGCGCTCTAGTAGCCGCCGAAACAAAATGGAGCCGTGTCCATCGTGCTCGTTCGTCCGGAGCTGCGCTTTCGTCTCGGCGACGGAGTAGAATGAAGTCATTTAACCTCAGCAACGTTCGGCAACTATGAGTAGGGTCCCGGGGCCTATGCTGGGCAGGACAGCTCCAACGCGATACCTAAGAAAGTTTTGAAGCTGCTCGTAGGCGACAGCCCGCGCGCGAGGTTTGAGTGGCTGTGCCGAGCGCGATATCGTCGGCGGAGTTTGAACATTCGAGTCTCGTGTTGCACGACCCGGTAGAAGAGCGTTCCTTAGTCGAGCCAAGCGTCGCAGCCCCAATGTCAGGGCAACGCAGGCAGACAAGTCGAAGCGCGCACTCCTGCGAATCCGCAAACCGGCCTGTTGCAATAGGGTGCGAAGAGAGGCTTCGGAATAGAGCCACCGATGCTGCGGGTATCCGATCGGGTCGAGACCTCGATACCAAAAACGCGGTGTTCCGCCGATGAGACCCACCTCGAAGGCGAGCACACCAGAGTTAGACAGCAATGCGGACATATCCGTGAGGGCTGCCCGTGGATCGGGGAAATGCGCGAGCATATCGAAGTGCGCGACAACATCGAACCGCTGGTCGCACGAGAATTCGGCTAAGAACCTTTCATGAATTGGGCTCGCGGTTTTGATCCTCGCAACCGCAGCACGCGCTCCATCTGGCTCCACGCCCTCTACGGAATATCCCGTTCGTTGCGCCTGTAGCAAAAATGCTCCGGCGCCGCATCCCACCTCGAGCAGAGTCGCCCCTCTAGCGTGCCGACGAATCCATCTCGCCTTTAGCGCCGCGGCCAGGTCGTAGAACGCATCGTCGTGCCCGACCAACGTGTGATCGACCTCGCCAGGTTTAGGCCGCGGTGATGTATAAATGGTTCCGCAGGCACACGCTCGGCCTTCGAATCCATTGTCACGCAGTACGACATCATCCGAGGTCCCACCACACACAATGCAACACATCGCATCCGTGCCGAGTCCATCCGTCTCAAGTGTTCCGCTCATTGTGCATTCCCCTCTCGATTGAAGAAGTCGCGCACTCGGCGGCACACATACTCAACTTCCGCTTCCTGCATATCCGGACGCATCGGAAGACAAAGGAGTTCGTTCGCCAAACGCTCCGCGACGGGAAATTGGCCTGGTCGCCAGCCCCAATGAGCGAATGCGGGCTGGTGTGGGACAGCAATCGGGTAACGTACGACTGCATCGACACCGTTTCGCCGCAGGTGTGCGAGCAAAGCTGCGCGGCGCTTCGTGCGAACCTGAAAAAGATGATAGACGTGCCGTTCGTCAGGATCCGTACGTTGAAACGTGAGCGGTAGGTCCTCAAGGCGCACTCGGTACGCGTCAGCGACTCGCTCCCTCGCGCGGTTCCACTCGTCGAGGCGGCCCAGTTTCCAAGAAAGTATGCTAGCCTGTACCGCATCCAGTTTACTGTTTACGCCAACAACGACGTGGTCGTTTTGCCCTTTCTGTCCGAGTGAGCGCAGACAATCAATCCGCTCGACCAACATGCGATCGTTCGAGACGATAGCACCAGCGTCACCAGCTGCCGCGAGATTTTTGCTTGGGTGAAAACTGAAGCAGCCCGCGGTGCCGATTCCTCCCACTTGTTGACCGTTGATCGACGCGCCATGCGCTTGCGCTGCGTCCTCGACTAGATGCAGCTGTTGCGGCTTCGCGATCCGCAGTAACTCGGAAAGGTCGGTGGGCTTTCCGTAAAGATGTACAGGAAGCAGGACTCGCGTGCGATCAGTAACCGCCGCGGGAACCTGGGTAACGTCCATAAGGAACGAATCTTCGTCCGCATCAACCAGCACGGGTGTCGCTCCTGCCAACTGGACTGCCGCGACCGTGGCATGGAAGGTGTTCGCCTGAGTAATCACCTCGTCACCTTTACCGACGCCGAGTGCCATTAACGAAATCAGTAACGCGTCAGTACCTGAGTTAACGCCGCGGGCGAACTGGCAGTTCGTATAGCTGGCGAACGTCTGTTCGAACCGACTGACTTCGGCGGACAGTATGTAGTTACCGCCAAGCAGGATGCCGCGTAGCTCACCCAGGAGCGTGTCGACTTCAGGGCCGAATTGCGCTGCGTAGTTGTACCTTGGACACTGCAGCGGCATCGCCGACAGTCCTCATTTAGTTGGTGAAGCAATCTCGTGGCACCGCAGGCAAGTACCACGTCAAACCTGCTGCGGTCAAGACGCAATTGGTGTGACGCCACCGGCCTCAACCATTGCTGAACTCTTCAGTATCCCTATCAAAGGGTGCTTGCTGCGCGCCCCAGACACTGGATTGAGCGCACCGGTCCAAGGTGAATACGTGCGTGTCGAGGCGCATCGGCGCGACGCGGGGCGCTACGGAATTCGGATCGACATGGATTCCATGCGTACGATCAGACATCATTGCCCTTCCGCGTCTCGGCGAGCGCACACCGGTGCAAACCGCCCGCCCCCGCGATGCGCTGTCGCAACTCGGTGGATTCTCCGACATGCCGGCGCACATCCAGAGGCGCTCGCGGCCTCGCGGCTCAGTAGGCAGCGACTCACGCGCCGGTCACCATCAACTCGATTGAGACGGACATTTCACACGCGCATGCTTTCGTGCTCGAAACGCTGCAACGCAACC
>JANMKU010000442.1:0-8690 GCA_031372205.1 Gemmatimonadaceae bacterium
TCGACATCATCGATCGCGAGGACGATGTCACCACGTCGCGCCGCAGTCGTCGTGGTGTCGCTCACCCGCACAATCACGACCTGACCATCCATCCAGCGAAACACGATGGGCAGAACACCGGTCGCCTGCCGCCCACCGTACACATTGCCATGTCCGTCGCGCAGTGACGCCACCATACGCTTAAGCGTGACATCAAACTGCGAGGGCAACTCGTCCGTCGCGGCGCGCGACAGCCCCGTACGAAGTTCACGTGCCCAATCGGTTTTTGCGATGTCGAAGTAGGGATAGAAGTGCTGCATCGTCATCCAGAGATCGGCGATCGCCGCGAGTCGCACGGACCGATTGTTCGCCGACAGGCCAGCCACGCTGGCCGCACGTGGCGCCGCTTGACGCATGGCCGAGTCGGCGGGTACGCGCATCCAGAGGGCCGTGGGCACTATGGCCGATACGCCGCCACCAAGATCCACGCGCACCGGCGATTGCGGATCGTTCGCACCGACGGGGATTGCACCGTTCTGCAGGGGCAAAATGAGTCGACGACTCCCGTACGTGTTTTGTCGCGCCGGCAATGTCGATGTCGGTAAGCCGACACCAACATGCTGCCAAAAAGCGACGCCGAGTCCGGTTGTATCAGTCGGCCGTGTGAACGAAGCAGCCGGTGGGGTACTGTTGGTTGCGTACACGCGGACGTTCGGCGCAATCGTCGCAAACAAGGTGGAAAGTGTTCGTACAAGACTGTCGGTCGACGTCGCGCGCTCGGCGATCGGCATCCCGGCCGTCGTGAAGTACGCCCAATTCGTCGCAATGATCGTGTCCGCAGCATAAAAGAACCGCACGTAGCCGGTGAGGCGCGCAAAAGCGATCATCGCGTCGAGCCCGCGCTCGGTCGCGGCTTTTGCGGTGACGAGAACATCCGCGTTCAGTTGGCCGGCGATCTGCGTCGTCGTTTCGAAGCCGCGATCGGTGATGGCGACCGTGATCGGCGCATCGACTACCGAGACGGACACGTCGTCGAGCCAGACGTCGCCGACACCATCCACGATGCTGCCGAAGTTGACGCGCGTGGCGTTCGCCGGCACCACGACGCTCACCGTATCGAGTTCCCACTCGACACTGGTGCCATTGTGCGCCCGCGCCTGACTGTTGGCATACGCCTTGACGTCTGGCGTTGCCCCGCTGACGCTGACGTACAGATAGGTGCCGGTGCCAACGAGGTTGCGCGTGCGCGCATAGATGCCGATGAGCAGCCGTCGCCCGCGATACGCTTCGGCCGACACGGTCTGACTGAGCGCGGTATATCCACTGGTCTCGCGGACGCGTGACGCGATGTGTGCACTTGCCTCACCACTGCGCTTGACGCTCTTGTCGACGGTGGCCACATACTCACTGGTGGTATTGCCGACGATCGTCCACGGCGTTGGCGGTTGCTGGGCAAGCGCACGTGTCGGCGACACTCCCAGCACGACAACGGCGGCGGTGAAGGCACGTCGGACGAGTTGGCGCAACATGATGGGTACCATGGAGATTGATACAACCACGTCGTGGATTCGCATGCGCACGTACGGCGTTTTGTGCGTCACGACAACGGCCAGAACTGATGCGGCAGACCGGTGGTCTGCAGCAGCGCGGCCACGTCCCTGCTGACCGCGATGGAGACATGCAGGATGTCGCCACCCCTGATTGTACGCGTCTTCATGGCCAGCGTGCCCAAGACCATCCCGGCGAGTATTGCCGCGAATGCTTCGGGCGCTGGCTTGCTCAAGTGAAGCATGGTATACGGTACGATCATGGCGAAAATCGCACCGGAGCCCAGTGCGTCCCGGCAGGCCGTGAGCCACCAGCCGCGAAAGAAGAACTCCAGGGCGAAGAACTGCGCCGAGTAGAGAAGCTCCCACACGCCAAAGTCGAACCAGCTGCGATTCGCTCCATGGTAGAACGGATAGAACGACGAAAACGCACTGGTGAAACTGATGGCTATCACTGCCGCCAGGACGATCGCATACAGCACGAGGTAGATCCAGAAGTGCTGTCGGAGACCGGCCCAGCCGAAGCCCTGGTCGCGCACGCGCTGTCCCGTCAGCCTGAGGAGCAGCGCTGGCACCGCGAAGTAGCCCGCCACGTGGGCGAGCGCCCAATACATTTGCGGATAGAGCGCGGAAAAACGCTGGTCGAATCGTTGTGCACCGATGGTGTCAGCGATTTTGACGAAGGTGCCCGCTTTGCCGTAGTAGTGCATCGCGACCAGCAACGTAGCACCACACGTCAGTGCGATGAGCGGCCGAATGTCGTATCCAAGTCCGCGCGCCGAACGGTCCGCACGTGCCGTCGCCGCGTCGGCGTCGAAGGAACGCCATGCGTCGAGAAAAAAGCGCGCGGGATGGAACTGGCTTCCCTGCCGCCGGTCGGTCAACGCACCCACGTCGTCGCCTCGCAGCAGTGCGCGCGCTCGACTACAGCAGCGTAGGATTCCGGCGCCATACCGAGATCGTCAGTGCGGTCGCGAAACTCACCCACGCGAAATACGGCACGAACAGCAGCCCCGACACGTGATCGAGCGGCCAAAATGCGAGCATCGTTGCGCCGACCGACAACCAGAGCAGCACCGCGTCCACCGTCGACATCCATCCGCTGTGCTTCGCAAAAAAGAACCAGCTCCACGACGCGTTGAACACGAGTTGCACGACGTACAACACGAGTGCGACACGCGCTCGGCTAAATCCGTGGTCACGCCAGATACGCCACGCGGCAACGGCCATGGTCAGGTACAGCACCGTCCACGCGGGCCCAAATAACCACGCCGGTGGCGCCCAGCGCGCCTTGTTGAGCGATCCATAGAATACCGCTGCTGTCTGCGCCGTGACCGCGCCACTGATCGCCGCAAGGCACGTGAACACAATCCAGCCGATGAGCCCAAGCAGCGAGCGACTCATGATTTCGCCTCGCGCAACCGCAACAGCCCCTCCTGCGCGACCGAGGCCACCAAGCGCCCATCGCGCGTGAACACTTGCCCGCGCACAAAGCCGCGAGCGCCGGCCAATGACGGACTGTCCATCGAGTACAGCAACCAGTCGTCAGCGCGGAAATCACGATGCATCCACAACGTGTGATCCAGCGACGCGATCTGCATACGTGGATCGCGATACGTCATATCATGCGGCATCAGGGCGGTAGGGAGCAATCCGTAGTCAGACGCGTAGGCCAAGATGGCCTGATGTACAATGGGTTCATCGGGCAGCGGCGCGATCACACGAAACCACATGTGCCGCTCAGGCGCCGTCGCATCACCCTTGTGCCACGTGTTCGGCACGACGGGCCGGAAATCAATCGGTCGATCTTGCGTCAGCACGGCACGCAACTGCTCGGGGAACTGGTCCACCCGATCGCGGATCTGATCTAACTCGGACGCCAGCGATTCCGGTGGCGGAACGTCCGGCATGCGCGCCTGATGATCGGCGCCAGCCTCGTGCACATGAAACGACGCCGACAGATGGAAGATCGCTTCGCCATGCTGAATGGCCGTCACACGACGACTGGTAAAACTGCCGCCGTCGCGCGGACGATCGACGAAAAAAACAATCGGGGTGGTGAGATCACCGGCGCGCAGAAAATAGCCGTGCACCGAGTGCGCTTCACGCGGCTCATCAACGGTGCGACGGGCCGCCACCAACGCTTGCGCGAACACTTGTCCACCGAACACCCGACCGGTGCCAATGTCGCGGTTGGTGCCGCGATAGATGTTCACTTCGAGCGGCTCGAGATCGAGGAGCGTCAACAACTCGTCCACCACGCTCATTTGAGCTTCCCCTCAAGCTCTTCATACACCTTACGGACGGCGATCGGCGCTTGCTGATCCGACAGAAACCAGTCCTTGTATTCGCCCCAGTTGGCTTGCTTGATCGCATCGTCCACCGAGAGTCCCATCGCATGCAGCCGCGTCACTTCCGCGATGACGGCGACGAGTGCGCCCTTGAACGTCACAAGTTCTTCGCGCGAGGCCTTCGGCTCTTCGACAAACCCGTGACCCGGTACAAAACGGTCGACATTCATCGCCAGTGCGTGGTCAATGGTCCGCACCCATTCGCTGGGATAGGCGGAGCGCATCGCTGGGAAGACGCGATTCAAGTACACCTCACTCATGAACAGAATCTTCTCGCGTGGCAATTCCACCATCAGATCGCCGCCCGTATGCGCTCGGCCGAGGTTGAGTACGTTGACGGTTGTGCCACCAATGTCGATCACTTGCTTGTCGCTGGTCATGGCCACCGCGGGCACCACGACAACCCGCGGTGCTGGTGTAGGCGTGCCCTTGGCGCTGGCGTCGGCGGCCGCCTTCGCGTTGGCCACCGACGCGGCAGCGGCGTCCTTCTCCAATTGCGCCTTGGACGCCGGCGACACCACGTAGATCAGCTCCTTCGGCAGCACCGCGTTGCCCGCCGTGTGGTCCCCATGATCTGAACCCACCACGTACCAGCGCACGGGGAGCGTGCTCACCGTCCGAATCTTGTCCAACATGGTTTGCGTCGCTTGTGGGCTGCCTTGTCCGTCGGCGATCAGTACGCCGCGCGTCCCGACGACGATCAGCGACACCGTCGTGAAGCCAGGTTGCCGGATTTCTTCGTAGCCAAACACGTTGGGCGCGAGCTTCACCAGCCGCGGGAAGTCCGTGAGCGGGATTCCACGCTTGTCCGGGAAGGCGGTACGCGGCTGCGCGAGCAGCGGTGCGGTGGCAGCGGCGGTGAGGAGTGCAGCGGCCAGCCAGATACGGGCGTATGTCATGTTGGAAGCTACGCACTCGACGCCAGTGTCGCCGGGCGCGATACTTCCCGTCGCACCCGCCCTGTCCCCCACACCTGGTCCACTGTGATGCCAAAGTCTTCTGCACTGCACGTCGCCGCCCTTGCAACCGCGCTGCTCGCCTTGTCAGCCTGTCATTCGTCGAAGCCCGGCGGCGCGGCCAAGCCCGCAGGTGGTGGTGCGGCCATGGCCAGGGCACCGGCGAAACCGGCTGACGTCACGCCAGCGAATGTGACGTTGGGTGATTCGCTGTTCAACACCGGCAGCTGCCAGAACTGCCACGGTAAACTTGGCGTCGGTGGCGTTCGTGCTCCGGCACTCGATGGCAAGAAATGGTTGCAGCTCAAGACCGGCAGCTACGACGAGATCGTGGCGATCATCACGACCGGTGTACCAGCGGTCGCGATCAAGGATTCGACGCACAAGAATCCGATGAATCCGCGCGGTGGACGCGCTAACCTCACCGATCCGCAAATCAAGGCAGTTGCCGCGTACGTCTGGACGCTGACTCACAAGTAGCACAACACGTCTGCCGGGTTGCTCTCGCGCAGCCCGGCGGCGTGCGATCGTTGCATCTGGTGTGCGGGAGTTATTTCCCGATCATCAAAATCGTGAACGACGCAGGAATCACGGGCGCTTGCCCACCGCGTCCACCACCAGCGGGCGGCGGCGGTGCGGGCCCGCGCTCCACGCTCATGACGAACAAGCGACCGGTCTTGCTGTCGAACGCGATGGTGCGTGCGCCATTCATCGTGTTCAGGTTCTGCTCGACCTCGAAGCTCTTCGGGCTCTTCTCTTTGACAATGGTGAGCGTCCCGTTGCCGTGAGAACTGAATGCTTCCATGGTTTGCGGATTGAACGCCGCGCCGTCAGATCCGCCGGCTAGTGGTAGGCTCGTGAGCATCGCACCGTCTTTCGCGCTCATCACGACCATCATTGGCACGGCGGGCGGCTGTGGTCCGGGCGCTGGCGGCGGCGCTCCCGCCACCACACCGGAGCGTCCGCAGGCAGCGAACAGCACTTTGTTCTTGTCGTCGAGTGCAAGACCGTTGCAGCCGCCCTTGTCCACGAACGTCCAGTGCGCGGTGGCCTTCATCGTTTTGACATCGACCACGGTGACGCTGCCCACCGCGTCCTGCATGACGACGTAGAGCAGACCCTTTCCGTCGGCGACGCCCTGCTCGGGCACGCCGCCCAAATCGATTCGGCCGAGCACGGTACCGGTCTTCGAATCGATGACCGTCGCATCTTTCGTGGGGTGGCTGAAGACGTAGACGCGATCATTGAAGCCATCAAACAGAATGCCATCCGGTCCCACCCCGGAGTCGATCGGGATCGACTTGATCAGCTGCAGCGTCTTCGTGTCGAACATCGTGATCGCCGGTCGGCTGCTGGTGAACCCGTGCCCTGACTTCGGGTCGATGGCCGCACCGTTCCCTTGCGAGTTAGGTGCGGTGAGCAGCTCACCAATTGGGTCGAGATTGTCGAGGTTGAACACCGTGATTCGCGCCGGAACCGCTGCCCGTCCGGACGTCGTATCGGCACGCACGGCGCCGCGCGGGATGTACAGTCGGCGCCCCACGACGTCGGCGAAGATGTAGTCGGTGCCGCCCTCACCGCCGACGCGCGCAGACTTGAGGATCTTGTACGGGCCGTCGGTGGCAGGCTGCGCAGACGCGCGGTGCGCAGACGCGACAAGCGCTGCCAGCGCAAGAACTGACGCGATAGTCCGCGCAGACGCGAAGGTAGACGTGCAGACTGAACGTTTCATGAGACTCCTCTCCGAATTCAGTGTGTGCCGGCGCGGCGGCATCCGAGCCGGATCGATGGTCGTCATTTCAGGTGGTACAGCTGCTTCGCGTTGTCGCGCATGACCATGGTGGCCAGTTCGATGGCACGTTCCCTCGTAATCTCTCCATCGCGCATCATCGCGGTGAGAGCTCGACCCAGCGCATCGCGCGACGCGTCGGTCGCGATCAGGCCCGCCTCCTCCCAGCCAAGATCGGCCGAAAACGGATACGCGTCGGTCGCAAATAGCACCTTCTCCGGCACATACGCCAGCCAACCGCGAAGCGCCTCGGCCACGTTGTGCGGCGAGTCGAACGCCGACTGTTCGCTGAAGTCGAGATAGGCGTTCGGCTTGGTGAGCAGCGGCGTGATCTCGCGGGTCCACGGCCAGCCGCCATGGATCATGACGAAGTTCGTCTTCCGCAACGTCGGATCGTTGAGCAATGGTTCGAGCAACAGCGGGTTGGCCCACGTCACGTTGAAGTAGCCGCCGCCACCGTGCGCCACGTGGAGATGCACACCCATCCCAAGCCGCCCGCATTCAACAGCGATGTAGCGAAAGATGTAGTCTTGCAGCGCCGTGTAATCGCCGCCACCGGCATATGCCCGCTCCGCCTCAGCGCGCGTCGGATTGCCGACGGCGAGTGTGCGCAGGTACGCCATCTCGTACTTCTCCGCCAGCGCTCCGCCGGCCTTGTGCCGTTCGAGCGTCGCGCGCACCACTTTCTCCAGGTACTCGGTAAGCGTTTTCGGTTTTCCACCAACACCGCTTTCGGCGTAGTACCGTTTCAGCAACTTGTCTTCCAGCGGAAAGAAGGCTCGCTGGTCCGGCGTGTGCATCAACTGTGTCGTGCCGAGTGGGTACATGAGCGCGTCGGCGAATGGCACCCAGAGAAAGCGCGGCGACGGCAGCCCAGGACCCATCGCCACGCGGTTCGAGAGCATCGTCTCGATCCCCAACTTGTCGAGCATCCACGTGGCGTAGTCGGCGCCGTGCTCGCGCATCGCCGCGGCCTTGTCGCCTTTGCCGAACAGTCGTGCGTGTGCGTCCGCGACGAGCGGTGACTTCCCGCGTTGCCGCACCGGATCCGACTGGGGGTCGAGGTTGTCCACCGGCAGGGCGTCGAATTCGTTGTCGGCCGTTTCACCAAGCGCCGTCGGGCGCACGGGGTGCGCGTGGTTGTCGATGGCCTTGATTTCGGCGATCGCGCGCGCGAGCACGGGGTCGACAGCGCGCTGCGGCTCCGTTCCGCAGGCGAGCACTGCGCTGACGGCGATCAGCGGATAGCAACAGCGAATGAGTCGCATGGTCCCGCTCCCGATGGTGAGTTGACCACAGAAGCGTAGCGCCTGTACCCGAGAATGATCAGATGGAGTGTGCGGCAGGGCCGCGACGCATCCCTCGCCTACTCGTATTGCAGTGCACGCGCCGTCGTGACAGCCAACGCGCGCCGTGCCGGCCATGTACACGACAGCACGCTCACGCCGATCACCAGTGCCAGCCACACGCCAATGCTCCCCGCGTTGGGGATCCAGGTAATGGGCACCGGAATCATGATCCTCGAGAAGGCGCGCGCGAGGAGCACGCTCATGGGAATGGACAGCGGAATGGCGGCGATCCAGCTCGCCAGCGCGATCACCAGTCCTTCCACGTAGACCATCATCATGATGGTGCCGTGCTGCGCACCGATCGCCCGCATCACACCAATCTCGCGCGTCCGCTCGAGCACCGACAAACTCATCGTCGCTGCCAGTCCGAGCCCACCGACCACGATCATCAACTGTGACATCGCTGCCAAAAAACCGGCCACCATGAGCAAATGGTCCTCGATGACCACACGGTTCTCCTGCACCAGCTGACTCGATCGCACGTCGAACCCCGCCCCCGACAGCTCCGATCGCAACCGTTGTACCAGCTCACGCTGAGCACCAGCCCCTCGCAACCGACTGCGCACCATGGCGACGTCGGCACGGCCGCTACTCGTGATCGGCGCCAGCGACGCGCGCGTGGTGTATGCCGAAGCGGTTGGCCCCGTTTCGACGACGCCGACCACGGTCCATGACGATCGACGTCCAGACACCAACAGCGACACCGCCGCACCGGCGCG
>JANMKU010000445.1:0-7357 GCA_031372205.1 Gemmatimonadaceae bacterium
AACACGTATTCACCGTCTGCCGGGAACGTATGCATCGCCGACACACCGCCACGCGTCCCCTTGGGGGCACCCTCGGCCTGATCCCATTGCGACGCAAGACGCGCAATCTTGTACGTCGATGTTGACACAGCGGCCGACGGATCACCAACCGCGAGTCGGCTGATTTCGCTGGCCGCATCGAGATAGGCGTCGAGTAGCGTCGCGGAGGGCGTCTGCACATCGGCGATGTTATTGAAGTTGGCGCTCTTGGTGTCGAGCGGCAGCCAGCTTTCCGCGTTCACATCGAGTGACAGCATGTCGTGCACCGACCGTTCATACTCGGCGCGATTCAGTCGCTGAAAGGTGCGGGAGCCCGGATTCGGATTGAGTGCGGCGCGCGCGTCCATCATCCGCTCAAGCGATTCCGCCAGCATGGGCAAGGTGTCGCCCTGAGGACGTGTGCGCCCCGGCGGCGGCATCATCCCGGAGCGCAACTTGCCGATGATTTTTTCCGCGACTTCGGGCGATGTGCCGATCGTTGCCATGCTGAAGGTCTGCAGCGACAGGTTGCCGCGCTTCTGTGTGTCGCTGTGGCAGCCCGCACAGTTCTTCTTCACCACTGCGTCGAACGTGGCATTCGACAGCGCTGAGGGCACTTCGCGATGGCTGAGTGCCGAACGACCGCTGGTACCGGGGCCGGAGTAGGCGGCGGTTCCGACCAGTGCGACGAGCACTCCGGAGGCGGCGACAAACAAAACTTTCATTCCGGTACTCGCGGGAAGGCGGTCACGTCGAAGAGGCGCACAATCGCGAACACGGCAAATCGGTGGGAGGCACGCAGGCGCGCGACTGGTGCCAGAACTCACGCAGTTACAGATGTAACGTAGCGATCCTAGCGAAGGTTGGGAATCCGATGTCTACGGCGACACCTTGCGAGGACGCGTGTGGCACGCCCTTTTCCTCACGATCTGTCGCGCTGGAACGTGGTTTGACTCGTGGAGGACATACCGTGCGTGCTCGCTTTCTGCTCGCGGCTGCGGCCGTAGTGACGATGACTGGTGTACCCGCGGCGCATGCGCAACGGCGTTTCAACCCGGTGGTTGAGCTCCTGGCGCAAAACAAGCCCGTTTTTGGTGTCTACATTCCGAGCAATCGCCGGGCGGGGCGAGGGGGGCCAGCGTTGCCACCGGATTCGGTGAAGTCACCGGCCCAGCTGGCGAAGGACGCGCTGGCGTACACCATGGCCGACTTTGTCTTCGACGGTAGCATGGAGGGCAACTTTGATGGCGCAATTCCAGCCTTCTCGGACTTCGCGACCGGGCTCTTCGCGGCCGGCAATGCGTCCAAGGCGCCGTACGCGCACCTCACGCATCCAGTGTTTGTAAAGACGCCGGAGATCGCCCCCGATGCGGCCAAGGCGCGAGAACGGATCGGCAAACAGCTCAATCTGGGCGTCAGCAACATCACCTTTGTTGGCGTCGAAAGCGCTGACGAAGTGAAGACCGGTTTGGCTGCAATGCGCTTCAAAGCACAGGGCGGCACGCGGTCGGACGATGTTGGCGACGCGCCAGCGCGCTGGGGGATGAGTGAAAAGGAGTACAAAGAGAAGGCGGACGTCGCGGGGCTAAGCAAGAAGGGCGAACTGGTCAACTTCACCATCGTCGAAAGCAAGCCCGGGCTCGCTCGCGTGCGCGAGATCGCGGCCGTGAAAGGCATTGGTGTGTTGTTCCCGGGCGCCGGCACGCTACGGCAGGTCTTTTCAACGACGGACGCCGCCGGCAAGCGTACCCTTGACGAGGCTGGATGGGAGGGAGCGATCCAGCAGGTGTTGGCCGCTTGCAAGGAGTTCAAAGTGCCATGCGGCTACCCAGCCACGGCGGCGGACATTGAGATGCGCATGAAGCAGGGGTTCAGCGTCTTCATCATCAATTGGGGCGACGCCGGTTTCAAGACGGTGGACATCGGCCGCAAGGCGGCGGGTCGTTAGTCGGTCGAAAGCGTGTACGTACGTACGCTTGCGAAGGAGCGTACGTACGTATAGAATCTACCAATGCCACTCACTGCGACGAAGCTGCGCGCGAATATCTATGCCATTCTCGATCAGATACTCGCGACCGGCGAGGCGGTGGAAATCGAGCGTAACGGCAGACTGCTGCGCTTGCAACCGGTAGAGGTTGGGTCGCGTCTCGATCGGCTCGTCTCGCGTCCGGGAACCATTATCGGTGACCCGGAAGACCTTGTTGAATTCGACTGGACACACGAATGGTCCGAACTCGGCCCACATGCCTTGATACCCATGCCGTCATCTGGGCCTATGCAGGTGAGGCCGCCCGACTCGGCAAAGAAGCGCAAGCGCAAATAGCCGATGGGGAGTTGGTCATCTCGCCAGCAGTTGTCATGGAACTACAGCTGCTGTACGAGATCGGTCGCGTCACTCCCACTGCGACCATGTATGTGGAGACGCTGGGTGCCTCGATCGATCTGCGCGTCGCCGACGATCGCTTTTCGGACGTCGTCAACGCGGCGCTTGCCGAATCGTGGACCCGGGATCCGTTCGATCGACTAATCGTCGCACACGCTCGGTTGCTCGGCGCCACGCTGCTCTCGCGCGACCGACGTATCACGCAAGCGTATCCGAATACTCGCTGGTAGCTTCTTCAATTGTCGTCCAACTGTCGAAATCACTTCTACAGCGCACAGCAAAGCGGGGCGCGCTCACCAAGAGCGCGCCCCGCTTCACATACCCAGCATGCAGCTACGGGTTGCGATCGAGACAGCCAGCAAATTTCGGATTGTTCCGTTCGTTGAACGGCACAACGAAGTTTACATCCGTGCCAAACGACTCGCCGCGACGCAATGGCATCGCACCAATTGGAAACACCGTGGCCTGGTCACGCTTGTACTGACGAATCAAGCGGCGCATGTCACCCATGCGATGGCCCGTGAGCCACATCCAGAACGCCCGCTCCTTGAACAGCATATCGACCGCGGCATCTTGCGTCGCCGGTGACGTCGGCAGCGCCGCAATCGCCGTGGCCAAGCCCGTCGCACGCAACGTGTTCAGAGTCGCGAACATCGCATCACGATCGGCCTGCGTCGCACCCTGCAGACGCGCCTCAGCTTCTATGAGACGTGCCTCAATACCATCGGCCAGTACCACGTTGGAATTCTGCGCTGGATACTTCGTTTGCAGGGGAAGATTGGGATCGGCGTTGAAACCGGTCCGCGTGGACGGCGTCCACGGAGCGCGCGGGTCCGCTGGCGTTGACAGGAAATCGAGACCGTTCACGCCTTCCCTGGTGCCCGCCGTGTACCGCGAGCTGGCCACTGACGCCCCGTTGTACACGCCATTCTGCTGGCGCCCGGTCGCCACCGAGTGATACACCAGATACTTGTAATTCGTGGCCACGCCGGACACGGCCGCCGCAGCTTGTGCGAACTGGCCAAGGTTGAGCAGTACTCGCGCCTTGCCAATCGCCGCCAGACTCTTGTAGCTGGTTGCCGTGGCGAAGGCCGCCGCACTATCGAAGGTTGCGCCGGCACGCGTCAGAATCTGCACGTTGGTGAGTGGATCACCGTACACGGGCGAGCCGTCATCCGCTGTGGAACTGAACGGAACGCCGTTGCAATACGCTTCGGAAAAAAAGTCCTCCGCAAAGCCGCGGAGCGAATAGATCTCGCTAAGTGAATCGCGAACGGCGGTGTTCGTGGCCGACTTGGCTTTGGTCCACGCTACAATCGCTGATGTGAGTCCGGTGCGCGCCAGATGCAAACCGTTGTACAAGGTGTTCGTGGCACCGCCAAGCAGTTCGTTCTGGTTACGCCGGTCTGTGAAGTAGCGGTCGGCAAACGTATCCGACGTCTGGATCTCATCGGACATGTTCCCCGTGGACATCAGGAACCCGTCCTGCGTTCCTGAAAACCCGACGACGAAGTCTTGCAATGCTCCGTTGCGGAGCGTCGTGGCGCCGAGACTCCCGCCGAGGACATCGGCCGACAGTACGTCTGGCGTGCCCACGTT
The DNA here is from genome assembly GCA_031372205.1 of Gemmatimonadaceae bacterium. GTDB lineage: Bacteria > Gemmatimonadota > Gemmatimonadetes > Gemmatimonadales > Gemmatimonadaceae > Gemmatimonas. The sequence continues at coordinate 4,001 of JANMKU010000445.1, forward strand.
GAGAATATCCGACGTACAACTGACCAGCGCCAAAGCGGCGGCTAGTGTGCCGACCGGGCGGACCATCCGGCGGGCGTGAGAGAAGAAGCTCATGGAGTCGCGCGCCTCAGAAGGAGAAGTTGAAACGCATCGTGAGATACCGGAGCGGCGGTGTGGCGAAATACTCCTCGTTGCCACGCGAGTCGCTATTGCTTTGCGCAGCTTCCGGATCCACACCGCTGTACTTGGTCGACACCCCAAGATTGCGGCCGGTGAGCACGATGTTGGCACGCGACGAACGCACTGCGTTGGCCCACTTCGCGGGCAGATCGTACGACACCGACAATTCACGCCAGCGGGTGAAGGCGCCGTCTTCAAACATGCCGGTGTACACCGATTGTGACGTGGCCAGCGCAGCCGCTTGCATGGACAGCGGCGCACTCTGGTCGTAGCGACCGCGGCACGAGATGCCATTCATGCACATGTGGCGCAGCGTGTTGTTGAACTTGAGGAAGTTCCACTTGTGATCAAACTGCGACGAGATACGCAGCTTGTGGTTGAGCAATTCGATGGACGGCGTGAAGGCCATCTCGCGCTGTGGGAAGGTCGCACCCTGAAAGACCGTCGTATCGCTGAAGGTCATCTCGCTGAGTACGATGATCCCATCGCCGTTCGCGTCGGCGTACTTGTACGTCTTATCCCACAAGCCATACAACGGGTACCCGGGCACGTTTTTCTGCGTGCTGCGATTGCCGGTGAAGATGGCCGAGGCACCCGCCCCAATCGCCGTCATCCGGTTCTTGTTCGTCGATGCGGTCAACGCGAAATCCACCGCGATCGCGTCGCGATCGATGACCTTCTGATTGAAGGTCAACTCAACGCCAGTGTTCTGGATGTTGCCGATGTTGACGAACTGGCTGGTGAGGCCGGACAGTGACGGGGCGATCGTCCGGCTGATCAGCGCGTCTTTCGTCTTCTTGATGTACGACGTGGCTTCCAGGTTGGTGCGCCCCGAGAACATCGTCAAATCGAAACCCATTTCCGTTTCGGCGGAGAACTCGGGCTTCAAGTCCACGTTGCCCAGGGACCCAAGCGATGCACCTGATGCGTCGCCACCACTCGGCAGCGTGGCCGCGCCGGCGTTGTAGAAGCGCACCGCGTCCGTTGCACCGGGGATCTGTCCAGACGCGCCGTACGTACCGCGCAACCGCAACGATGTGATGAAATCGGGCTTGTGGAAAAAGGACTGATCGGAAATGAGCCACGAGGCGCCGAATTTCGGATAGTACACAGAGCGCGTGTTCTTGCCGAAGGCGTTGGCGGCGTCACGCCGCACACCCGCGGTGACGAAGAGTTTTTCGTCGAGGCTCACGACTTCTTCGACGTAGTAACCGAGCGTACGACGCTCACTCAACGTCTGCGTGCTGGACCGGGTGGCGGCCGACGAGACCGTCACACCACCGGGCGGTAAGCCGATGCCGGTGCCGCTGGTGTTGCTAATGGCGTTCCGAATGTACTGCATGCCGACCGACGTCTTGGAGTTGAGCCACGAACGCGCCTGCCAGGTGCCGGTCGCGCCGAGGTCGGACGTTTGCTGATTGATGTCGGCCTTGGTGCTGGTGATGTTACCGGTGCGTGTGGTGCCCGATGCTGGACCTTCGCCCACCTTGGAGAGGAACAGCTCGTTGCGCGCCGTATAGTCCGAACCAAATACTGCGCGCGTGGCCAACCACTTGAAGGGCGAGTACTGCGTCGAGATGCTATTGATGAAGCGATTCGTCGCGAACGTCGTCGTCTGCGAGAGTACGTCGCCCATCTGGTATGAGCGGTAGCCCTTGAGCGAGTCGCCACTGACCGCGTCAAACAGGTCCTGACGCCACGTCGATCCGAGCGCGTCCACCATGAGACCCGTCGAGTTGTCTTCGTTCTGCGGCAGCCGCAGATCGCTGTTTACATATGCGGACGACACCTGCACGAACCAGTTGGAGGTCAACTGCGCGTTGACGTTTGCTCGTAGGTTGTTACGCGCCAGTGCGTTCGGACGCAGCTGTGTCGACGGCAATCCGCTCACGCCGCGGTACGCCAGCAGACGGGTAATTTCCCGGCTCGGCATTTTGTACGTGCCGGTCTCTGCTTCGGTCTGCGCGGAGACGAAAAACTGCACCTTGTCCGTACCACCAGACGCCTGGAAGTTGTACTGCTGACGGTTGCCCTGATCGATTGGCGATAGCCCCTTGATGTTCAGCACGTTGCCATGTGACAACGAGTCCGCTTTACACGCGCCGCTCGCGATGGCGGTGAGCAAACAAATGTTGGACACGGTCGACGTGCCGGTCTTTCCCCAGAGCGCATACATCTCGGGGTAGTTCATCGGGTCCGTGATCGTGCCGTTCTCCACCGACAGATTGTATTTCGTCTTGCCGGCCTTGCCGCGCTTGGTCGTGATGACGATGACGCCGTTGGCCGCCTCGGTTCCATAGAGGGTCGCCGCCGACGGACCCTTGACGATTTCGATATTCTCGATCTCGGACGGATTGATGTCGTCCAATCTTGATGGACCCGATCCGCCAACGCCAAGCCCGTTGTTGGTGTTGGCCGTCGCGCGCACGCCATCAATGACCACGATAGGATCATTGGTCAGCGACAGAGAGTTTTGGCCGCGAATACGGATGCGGGACCCAGTTCCCGTTGCGCCAGTCTGCACCACCTGCACACTGGAGGCGCGACCGGAGAGCAGCGCCCCCATGTTCGTCACCGGGAGTTCGGCAAGCTTCTCGGCCACGCTGATCTGCGTCGTGGCGTTGGCCAGCTCTACCTTCTTGGTCTGTCCGGTGACCGTCGTGACGACCGCCGCCAGGGAGAAGGCGGCTTGTGTCATCTGCACGTCGACGGTGGCGGCCTGTCCGGCAGTCACGGTGGTCGACACCCTCTTCGCCACATAGCCAATGCGCGTCAAGCTCAGTTCGAGTGTTCCGCCGGGAGCACGCAGCGAGAACCTTCCGTCCTCGCCGGTCAGCGTTCCGTTCTTCGTACCGGTGATGAGTACGCTGACGGCAGCGACGCCGGCTCCGGACGCCGCGTCCGTGACGCGACCGGTAATCGTGGCGGGTGCCTGTGCATCGGCCCGCGTCGCTGACGACAGCGACACCAAGGCCATCGCGGTCGCAACCCAACAACTCCTCACGGCACGGCGCGACGCCTGTGCCATTCCTCGGACGTGCTGACGGATTTCCATCGATATCCTCTCGGGACAGGAACGAACCCCGACCACCGCGATGTGGTCGGCTGGACCAGCCAATACCGTTCCAACCGCGCTCGCGGCTAAAACGTCACGACGCTTCGGGCCGAGCGGAGAGCTCGACGACGGACGTGCGGTAC
>JANMKU010000291.1:0-11946 GCA_031372205.1 Gemmatimonadaceae bacterium
CCTTTGTGAAGCGCAGCGATGTCGAGTCGCTGGCCCGCTGGAACGTCAAGGCCACGGTGGACAAGGAAATCGCCTTTCGAACCGCCCGCGTGCTGTTGCAGGATTTTACGGGCGTACCCTGCGTCGTCGATCTCGCCGCAATGCGCGACGCGATGGTGCATCTCGGTGGCGATCCAACGCTGATCAACCCGCTGCAACCGGTCGACTTGGTGATTGATCACTCGGTGCAAGTGGACGAATATGGCACGGAAGCGGCGTTGCTGCTGAACACCGATCTCGAGTTCGAACGCAATGGCGAGCGGTACGAATTTCTCAAGTGGGGACAGCTCGCGCTCCGCAATTTTCGCGTCGTGCCGCCAGGCACCGGCATCTGTCATCAGGTCAATCTCGAGTATCTCGGGCAAGTCGTGTTCACGGCCGCCGAGGGCGCCGAGATGCTGGCCTACTGCGACTCGCTCGTTGGTACCGACTCGCACACCACGATGATCAACGGGCTCGGCGTGCTCGGCTGGGGTGTTGGTGGTATTGAAGCCGAAGCGGCAATGCTTGGCCAACCGGTCAGCATGCTCATCCCCGAGGTTATCGGGTTCAAACTGCATGGCAAGCTGCCGGCGGGCGCTACAGCGACCGACTTGGTGCTGACGTGCACCGAGATGCTGCGCAAAAAGAAAGTGGTCGGAAAGTTCGTCGAATTTTACGGCGCCGGATTATCCTCGCTAGCATTGGCCGACCGCGCCACGATTGCCAACATGGCGCCAGAGTATGGCGCGACGATGGGCTTCTTCCCGGTCGACGCCGAAACACTCAAGTACTTGCATTTGTCCGGTCGGAGCGACGAACAGGTCGCGCTGGTCGAAGCGTACACCAAAGCCCAGGGACTCTTCCGCACCGACGCCACGGCAGATCCGGTCTTCACCGACACGCTGGAACTCGACCTGAGCACTGTGGTGCCGAGCCTCGCTGGTCCCAAGCGCCCGCAAGATCGCGTGCCGTTGTCGCAGTCCAAGGCCATGTACCGCGAGGCGCTCGCCGCGCAGTTGGCCGTGCAGGCCAAGACGGGCACAGGTGCGGCGATGCCGAGCGCCACTGCGCCTGCGGCAGCGTCACCGGCGGCGGAAATGGTGGGTGAAGGGTCGCCGGTGATGTTGCAGGATGGCGTGGTCTGTTCGCATCGCGGCGAGACGTTCACGCTCACGCACGGCCACGTCGTGATCGCGGCGATTACGTCGTGCACGAACACGTCGAATCCCAGTGTGATGCTGGCTGCCGGCTTGTTGGCGCAGAAAGCCGTGGCCAAGGGGCTGCGCACAAAGCCTTGGGTCAAGACGTCACTGGCGCCGGGTTCGAAAGTGGCAACAGACTATTTCAATAAGGCGGGCCTCATGCCGGCGCTTGAGGCACTCGGATTCAATGTCGTTGGCTATGGGTGTACGACGTGCATTGGCAACTCTGGTCCGCTGCCGACCGTCATCAGCGAGGCCATCGACAGCGGCGCGCTCAATGTCGCGGCCGTACTCTCTGGCAATCGCAACTTCGAAGGACGCGTCAATCCGCTGACGCGATTCAACTATCTCGCGTCGCCTCCGCTCGTCGTGGCATATGCACTGTCCGGACGCATGGACATCGATATGGCTACCGAGCCGCTCGGCATCGGCACTGACGGTCCCGTATTTCTACGCGACATCTGGCCAACCGCACAGGAAGTGGAAGACACCATTTTGTCCTCCGTCAAGCGTGAGCAGTTCACGACGCAGTATGCGAACGTGTTTGCCGGTGATGCGCACTGGCAGCGCATTCCCGCACCAGCCGGCAAGCAGTATGCGTGGAACAGCGACTCCACCTATGTCAAAAATCCGCCGTACTTCGACGGTATGACGATGACACCGCCCGGTGTGCGTGCGATTTCTGCTGCGAGGGTGCTCGGCATGTTTGGTGATTCCATCACGACCGATCACATCTCGCCGGCCGGCTCGATCGCCGGTGCGTCACCAGCGGGAAAATGGCTGCAGTCGCTTGGCGTGGACCGCAAAGATTTCAATTCGTATGGGGCGCGACGCGGCAATCATGAGGTGATGATGCGCGGTACCTTCGCGAACATTCGACTCAAGAACGAGTTGGTGGGTGGGAAGGAAGGGTGGTGGACGGCAACTGCTGCTGGTGCGGAGCCCGAAGCTCTGTATGACGTCGCAATGGCACGGCAAGCGGCCGGAGTGCCACAGATCGTGATTGCCGGTAAAGAGTACGGCACCGGCTCGTCGCGTGACTGGGCCGCCAAAGGAACGGCACTCCTCGGTGTTCGCGCCGTGATCGCCGAGAGCTTCGAACGAATTCACCGGTCGAACCTCGTCGGCATGGGCGTGCTCCCGCTGGAGTTCACAAGCGGTGAGACGCGTCAATCACTCGGGCTCAGTGGGTTCGAGTCGTACAGCATTTCCGGCATGACCGATGCCCTGGCTCCGCGTGCGACACTGACCGTGTCTGCCACTGCCGCTGATGGCAGCGTCACCTCGTTCAGCGCGCGTTGCCGGATCGATACACCGGAAGAACTGCAGTACTACAAGCACGGCGGAATTCTTCCTTATGTCCTGCGGAGTCTCGTAGCGAGGTAGTACCGCAACTGCACGCCACAACCAGCTGCCGGACGTGGGGCTCTGCTCAAAGTGAGTGGAGCCCCACTGCCACATCTCGCCTACATGAGACGTACCGGCGCCCCGCGGCCGGCAAGATTCCGGTCGGTCGTGAGTAGCACGAGCGGCTCGGCCAGACTCTGCGCGAGCAGCAGCTGATCAAACGGGTCGAGCACTGTTGGCCGCACTTCCAGCGCGGCGACACCGTGCAAGTGATCGGTCGTCACCGGGAGCCAGCGGAAGCCGTCGAGTTCCGCTTGCGAAGTGAAGCGAGCGAGCTCGAGCTGGGCACGTCCTTCGTTCTGTTTAAGCGCGAGCTCCCAGAGTGTCACGTGACTGATCCACGCTTCCGTGCCGGGCGCGAGTACCAAGCGTCGTGCGGACTGTGGCACACGGTCGGGCTCGGCCAACCACCAGAACGCCAGTTGCGTGTCGAGCAGAACTCTCACGCGCCGTCGGCCTGTGGTGCCGCATCGTCGTCGAGCAGCCAATAGCCGAGCCCGGCGAGTGAGCCAGGTTCGGCGAGGCGCGCGCGCCGGACGTCGATGGGCGCAAGAACGGCGACCGGTCGGCCAGCGTTGGCAATGACGACAGAATCGCCGAGCTGCACCTGCTCCAGAAGCTTCGATAGATGCGTTTTTGCGTGATGGATATTGACCGTAGTCATCGTCTCGTGTTAATTGGTCTTAGCTAAGTCTAGTTTAGTTTAACATCTAGAGCAACGCCAACATCGCCACCACCATTGCCCCACGCTTGGCGCCTCCGCGGCCACGGGCGTCGCGTGCCATCCACCTCGTGGTCAGCCAAGCCGCTGGCGAGGCGCGCACGCACGTCGACCGCGCCTACGCCGCCATGCGCACGATTGGCCCAGTTGAGGTCGTGGAATCCGCCGGCCCAAGGGATACCGCGCGAAGTGCCGTTGAGGCGAGCGACGCGGGCGCGCGTGCACTGGTTGTGTTGGGCGGTGATGCGGCGGTGAACCACGCGTTGCGCGGACTCATCCGGACACGCGCCAGCACGCCCATGGCCATGCTGGCTATCGGTCGCGGCAACGACTTCGCCCGCTCACTCGCCGCACCGGTGCACGACTATCTGGCCATGGCGCGGCTCATCACCGCGGGGGAAACGCGGATCGTTGACGCGGCGCACATCGATGGTGTGCCATTCGCCAACGCCGCGAGCTTTGGCTTTGACGCTGACGTGGTAGGCCGCACACAACGCCCCGGCGTTGCGCGCAGCACCGCGGCCTACGCCTCGTCAGCCGTGGACCGCCTGTGGCGCTATCAGGGCTTTGATGCGACAGTCGACAGCGCGTCGGGCAGCATCAGTGGACGCTGGCTTGCCCTGGTGTTCGCCAACGGCGGGTGTGTCGACGGGGCCTTCTGTGTCGCGCCGCACGCGCAGCTTGACGACGCCCTGCTCGATTGTGTGGCCATCGCCGACGGATCGCCATTTCGTCGCGCCGCGTTGCTCGCGAGGGCGCTTCGTGGTTCGCACGTTGGCGTGGCTGGGGTGTCGTCGCTCCGCGACGCCGAATTCACGCTCACGTTTGCCGAGCGTCCGCAATTCCAGGCAGACGGCGAGCTGTACTGTGCGCGGTCACACGTCGTGCGGATCGGCGTGCTGCCGCGCGCCTTTCGCGTGTTCGCACCACGTTCCTGACGAAAAAGCGCCCCGCCGCCGGAATCCCGGCGACGGGGCCCATATGCTCCTCCACGAGCACGTCTTCAAACACACCTCGATCCTTGTGCACGGATCGTGCCAATCGGAATCTGACGGTGCTTGCCTGTACGCGTTGGGAGAACAGCCTCGCGTGTCCTCCAGCTGCGGCACCACACTGTCACCGAGCGACGACGCGGAATCCTTCACGAAATGGTTGGAATCGCCATTCGCGCGCCAGACCGTTATCGTTCTCCTCGTGCCAACCGGCCCGCGCTCTCTCAACTCACGCTACGCTTGCTGCACCTCACCCGGAGCCCTTCGATGATCCAGAAGTTTTCGTTTGCCTGTGCCGCACTCTCGTTGGCCGCGCTCACATCGGCTGGCGCGCAGGCGGCAGTGACCGCCGCGCCGACGCTCAAGGTCGGCGATGTGGCGCCAGACTTCACCGTGGCCGCCGTTACCAAGGACGGCCTCGCGAAGCCATTTCATCTCTCGGCGCACAAGGGTGAAACTGTCGTGTTGGCGTTCTTTCCCAAGGCCCGCACGAGCGGCTGCACCACGCAAATGCACGCCTACCGCGATCAGTACGAGAAACTGTTTATGGGTGGCAAGAAGGTCACATTGGTTGGCGTCAGCATTGACAGTGACACGGCACTCATTTCGTGGGCCAAGGACGACAACTTCACCTTCCAATTCGCGTCCGATGTGGACCGCAAAGTTGGCATGGCGTACGGCGCGAACCTCGGCACTGGTTCCCACAAGCGGTTGCTCTACGTGATCGACCCCAAGGGCAACATTTCGTACATCGCAGCGCCGTTTCGCCAGATGGCGGAAGAAGCCTACACCGACCTCGGTGCAGCGATCGTGCAAGCCAGCGGAATGAAGTAGTTGCCGAACGAATCGCGCGCCCTCCTCACGTCGCTTTATCACGCGGCGGTGGGGGGCGCGTCGCCAGTGGAAAAGACGCGGATCGCGGTGACCGCGTGGCTTGAGGAAGCGAAAGACAGAGGCGAATCGGACGCTCCGATTCGCCTCTTTGCTATGGGTAAGGCGGCCACCGCAATGACCGCAGGCGCGCTTCAGGCACTCGGCGCCGCCAATCGTGAACCACTGTGCGGCGTGGTGATTTGCGCCCACCAATCGACCGACGCGCCACTCGAAGTGCGCGCGTTTCCGGAATCATTCACCGTGCATGTCGGCGATCATCCAGTACCGGGTCCCGCGTCCCTCGACGCAGGCGAGGCGCTGTCCGTCGCGGTGCACGAAATACATGCCGGCGATGTCGCGCTGGTGCTCATTTCCGGAGGCACGACGGCGCTTGCTGCGGCGCCCGTTGCCGCCCTATCGCTAACCATTGGCGACGTGGAACAGGCGCAAGCACGTATCGCCAACCTCGCGGACACGTTGCTGGAGTCTGGACTCGCCATTCACGAAATGAATGCCATCCGCCGGCGGGTGCTGCGGTGGGGTGCGGGCCGATTGGCGGTTGCCCTGCACGCGCGAGGTGCGCGCGCGATTCCCGTGTTCGCGATCTCTGATGTCATCGGCGATGATCCCGCGGTCATTGGCTCGGGGCCGTGCTCACCGGATGCGCTCGACGACGCAACTTTCCTGGCCCTGCTCGATGCCCATCACGTTCGCAGTACGCTGGAACGCGACATGTCCATTTTTCTTGGATTGTCCGGCAGTGGCACTCCACCTGTGGTACCGGCAGTAACGCATCCAGCCTTTGAGTTAGTGCGCTATCAGATCGTAGCGCGCAACGCTGACGCAGTTTCCGCCCTTGCCGCAGCGGCTCGGCGGGCGGGCGTCACCCACGTGACGGTCGAATCACACGCATTGACAGGTGAGGCCGCACTCCTCGGCACCGAGCTCACGCGACGCGCGCTCTCTACCGCAGCAACCACCGACGCTGGCGAGTCGGCGCTGATCGCTTTTGGCGGCGAGCCGGTCGTGCATCTGCGCGACACGTATCAGCACGCGTTCGAGGCGAGCGATGACGACGATCAGATCTCCGAAGATCGAGCGGAACCCGACGACGGCGCATCGCCAGGTTGGCCCGGCGTTCGTACGCCGGATGCACTCACGGTCAGCGGTGATGAGCCCATGTCTGGCGGGCGCATGCAGGTACTGGCGCTGGCTGCGGCGCTCGCATTGGAGGCAGCGACCGAATGTGGCGACCGCACCGCGCGACGCATTACGCTGCTCGCTGCTGGGACAGACGGACGAGACGGACCGACTGACGCAGCGGGGGCGATCGTCGATGGCGTGGTACCGGCGCTTGCCCGGCGGGCAGGACGCCAGCCCGAGCGCGATCTGCTCACCGGCCGGTCGTGGTTTCCGCTGAACGGCGCCGAAGCGCTTCTCCGCACTGGACCAACCGGCACCAACGTGATGGACATTGTCGCGATACTGATCAGCCCTGTGTGATCAGTCTCCCACTCGGCGTCAGGCGCTGCGCAACTACTTGCAGTCCGTCGAGTACACGTCGCGCGTGAATCCGGCGGCCTCAGCATCCTTGCTTGAGGCGAAGCCCACCTGGTCGGTTGACTTGATCAGTTTCACGGTATTGCACGACGATGGATAGAAGTGCTTGGTCTTCCGCGAACCCACGAACGGGGCCGACGCCGCTTCCATCGCCGTGGCGATCACCCGAGCATCTGTAGTCGCGGCCGTCGAACGCCCACCGCCAGTGGCACACGCTGCGAGACCACCAAGGACCACAATCGAGGTCAAAATAGATAGGCGCATACGATTGTCCGAATGATATGGGAGGAAAGCTCAGGTAACACCGTTAAATATGACGCGACCGTCGTGTTAGTGCAACCCTAAGGCACGTTTCCGCCTTGGCGTTGGGTTCTCCGCATCCGTATGTTCGCGGCGACCTGCAACGGCCGTCATCTCGACGACACCGGCTCGTCGGCCTCAATCGACCCGAATGCCCGTCAAGATCACGGCTGCTCCAACGACTCCAGCCGACACGGATTTGCCGTCGTCGGACGAACCCAAAGCGCATCAGGATGGAGCGTTCCGACGGCGGCCGCGCCAGTCGCGCGGGCATTCGCGCGTGGAACTCCTGCTCGACGCGGCCGCCGACGTAATCGCCGATTCCGGCCTCGACGCCGCCACCGCCGAGGCTATCGCGCTCCGCGCGAAAACCGCCAAGGGTTCGCTGTATCAGTTCTTTCCCAATCGGGACGCGGTCGTCGCCGCACTCGCGCTCCGCTACGCCGATGAAATGCGGCAGATTCATGAGAAGGCGTTTCCCATGGACTCGCAGGGACTGGCGCTCGAGCGATTGATAGACCGCATCGTCAAGCCGCTGGCGGATTTTCACGATCGCAATCCCGCCTTCCGCCGAGTCTTCGCGACCGTCGAAAGCTCGGCGGATGACATGCGCGCTGCTCCCGCTCGATTGCGCGCACAACTCTTCGAGTCGTTCGTTGATCGCCTCGACGTGCTGTTCGCATCCCGCAATCCCCGTCTGCCTGCACGCGAACGCCGACGAGCGGCGCTCATCAGTGCCACTGTTGGCCAGGCGGTACTCGCGCGCCGCAGCCGAGCGTCTGCTGCGGAGAAGAAGCCGTTGCTGGCCGAGCTGCGTCGCTTGTTGCTGACGTACTTGAAGCCACTGCTTGATCCGCCGGTTGGCACCATACGCACGTCACGAGCGCCACGCTAACCCTGGTCCAAGCGACAACCGTTGCCCGTCACTCGAACACCAACGAGCTTTCGGTATGACTTCGCACGCCCCTACACATACGGTCTCCGTCGGACTGGTTCAGGCCACAGCGACTGACGATCTCGCTGAAAACCTTACGCGTGCCGTGGCCGACGTGCGCACGGCTGCGTCGCGCGGCGCGCAGATTATCTGTCTGCAGGAGCTGTTCAACGCGCCGTATTTCTGCAAGACAATTCGGGCTGATCGATTCGATATCGCTGAGCCCGTAGACGGCCCAACGGTCAGCACGATGCAGCAACTGGCCCACGAACTCGGCGTGGTGCTTGTAGTTCCGTTCTACGAAAGACAGGCGGCAGGAGTCTATCGAAATTCGGCCACGGTCATCGACGCCGACGGAGCACTGCTTGGTACGTATCACAAGATGCATATCCCCCACGATCCCCTGTTTGAAGAGAAGTACTACTTCACACCGGGTGACGTGGGCGCGGATCGGCGTTTGGATCAGCATCCGAGCATCAACGGCTTCCGCATGTGGCGTACGAAGTTCGCGGACATCGGCGTCCTGATCTGCTGGGATCAGTGGTACCCGGAGGGCGCGCGGATCACGTCGATGCTCGGCGCGCAGTTCCTGTTCTATCCGACAGCCATTGGATGGCATCCAACGGAAAAGGCGATGTTTGGGGACGCACAAGTCGACGCGTGGCGCACCGCGCAGCGCGCCCATGCGATCGCCAATGGCGTCTTTGTGGCCGCGGCAAATCGCGTGGGATTCGAGCCGGAGCCGGGTACTGAGGGGATCGAGTTTTTTGGACAATCCTTTATCTGCGATCCGTTCGGGCGGTATCTCGCACAGGCTGGCACGGCGCCAGACATCCTTATCGCCGAGTGCGACCTGCGACTGATTGAAGAGACACGGCGCAATTGGCCGTTCTTTCGCGACCGGCGAGTCGATGCGTACGGTCCGATCAACCAGCGGTGGATCGCCGGCGGGTGAGCATTGTGCCGCGATACCGCATGCCAGCGGAGTGGGCGCGTCACGATGCCACGTGGATTGCGTGGCCGCACCACGAACCCGACTGGCCGGGCAAGATCGATGCGATCGGTTGGGTATACGCCGAGATCGTGCGTGTGCTTGCCGGACACGAGCGCGTGGAGATCCTCTGCCACGACGCGGTGGTGCGCGACCATGCACTCGTCATGCTCGATCAGCACGCTGTGGATCGCGCGCGCTATCGGATGCACCTGCAACCGACCAATCGCGTGTGGCTGCGGGACTCGGGCCCTACCGGTGTGCACGATGCCAGCGGCGACACCGCGCTGATCCACTGGGATTTCAATGCCTGGGCCAAGTATGACAATTTCTCCCTCGACCAGCAGGTGTCCGACGCTGTGCGGCGAGTGACGGGATTGCCTGCCGTCGATGCGCGTCGCGCGGACAACGGACAGCGCCTGGTATTAGAGGGAGGAGGCATCGAGACAGATGGACTCGGCACATTGCTCGTCACGGAAGAGTGGTTGCTTTCCGATGTACAGGTGCGAAATGCCGGCATGCATCGGGCGGCGTACGAGCGCGCGTTCGCGGACTATCTCGGCATCACACAGACGATCTGGCTGGGGGAAGGGTGCGTTGGTGACGACACGCATGGCCATGTGGACGACATCGCACGCTTTGTTGCGCCCGGCGTCGTCGTGTTAGCGCACGAAGTTGATCCGGGTGACGAGAATCATCGTCGGTCCCTGGACAACGTGCATCGGTTGCGTGGAGCGCGCGATGCGAACGGCGCGGCGCTGCAGGTGGTCACGTTGCCGTATCCGCGCCCCGTGATGATGGATGGCGTGCGTTTGCCAGCCAGCTACGCCAACTTCTACATCGCCAACGGCGTGGTCATCGTGCCGACGTTCAATGACGCGAACGACCGCGTTGCGTTGAACACCCTCGCCGAGTTGCTGCCTGCGCATCGCATCGTTGGCATTCATGCAGTAGATCTGGCGTGGGGCCTGGGTACCTTGCACTGTCTCACGCAGCAGCAACCATCCGCCCTGCACCGCCCAACCGCGTGACTATCCCTCCGCCACAAAACGATCCGCCGAGTGCGCCCGAGGGTGAATTACCAGCGTGGGCGAAACGTCGCACGCCGTCGGACGATCTCAGCGACGAACGGCTGGGGCTGTTCATCGGGCCGCGCTGGGAGCGAAGTTACCGCAAGAAGTTCGCGCCGTTTCGTGACGATGCCTCCTTTGTGCCCACGTGGAACTGGAGTGCGGCGCTAGCGATGCCTTTCTGGTTTCTCTACCGAAAGCTGTATCTCGCATTTGCGATCTTTTTCATGATGCCGGGCTTCGCGTTTCGCTGGCTCACGGGCAGCGACACGGTGCTCACGGTGCAGAGCATGCAGTTACCGGAGAACGAGTCGCTCGTGATGATGAACATGGCGGTGTTTCTGTCAGCGGTGATCGCGGCCGGTGGCACGGCGAACTGGCTCCTGTTTCGGCGCGCGCGGGCGGCGAGCAGACTGGTCGCCATGCAGCGGGCGCCGAACGAGGAGTCGATGGCGCTGTTGCGTCGGATCGGTGGGGTGAACCGCAACGGCACCGTGCTGTTCTTCGTCCTGTCGCTGGTACTGGCGGTGGCGCAGCTCCGGGCGTGAGGTTCGGCCGAGGGCACGTCGGGCGAGGCGACAGCAACCCGGCAGTGACGGGCAGCCAGTGACGCCGAACGTGCGATCGGTGTTGTTCATCGATGACTGACGCGGAGCTGGTCATTCGGACCCGCGCCGGAGATGCCGACGCGTTTGGCGTACTGGTGGCACGTTACTACGACGCCTGCTGGCGGTTCGCGTTTCACATGCTCGGGGAACGAGCCGATGCCGACGATGTTATACAAGACAGCTTTCTGCGCGCCTATCTGGCCATCGGTCGGTACGATGAGCGCGACCAGTTTCGTGGCTGGCTTTTTCGCATTCTGACCAACCAATGTCGCAACGCTATTACTGCTCGGGGGCGACGCACTCGTCGGTTTGTGCAGGATGAAGTCGCCATTGAGTCGGCGGCGGCACCCGCGATCGGCATGCACCTTGGCGTTGAACACGCCGCGCTCGCGCGCGCGCTTGCTCTGCTCGACCCGCAGCAGCGTGAAGCCCTGCTGCTCAAGTATGCTGAAGGCCTCGAGTACGGTGAGATGTCTGTTATGACCGGTGTCGGAGAGTCTGCACTCAAGATGCGCGTGAAACGCGGCAGTGAGCGCCTGCGGGCCATTCTGGCGTCATTCGATGCCTGAGGACGGCCGTCTCTTGCCGTTCCCATCTGCGGATGACAACGCCCTGATCGCGGCGCGACTCCAGGCGTTGTACGCGGGCACGCCGGCGGCGGACGCCACGCAAATTGCCTCCTGCACTCGGGCCGTGCTTGAGCGTGCCGCGCACGCGCCACGCGGAATGTCGGACGTGCGGCGCTCTGGATGGTGGTGGGGCGCGGCCGCGGCAGCGCTCGTCCTCGTCTCCGCGCCCGTCGTGAAGTCGCGGATGTCGCCGACGGCCGCGCCAACGGTCGTGTCGGACACGCAGTCGCTTGGTGCGACGCGAGTCGATGGGGGTGCCGCTGTGCGATTCGTGCTGCGGGTTCCGGGCGCTGCCCGTGTGGTGGCGATCGTTGGTGACTTCAATGGCTGGAACGAGAGCGCCACCCCGATGGTGCAGCGAGCGGCTGATGGCTCGTGGTCGGTCCGCGTGCCGCTCGCGCCAGGTCGACATACCTACGCGTTCGTGGTGGATGGAGCCCGCTGGATCGTGGACCCACTCGCACCGCAAGTGCCAGACGCTGGCTTCGGTCCGGCCAACGCGCTCATCGTTGGTGGGGAGTCGCTATGAGCCAGCTCCTGTCAACGTTGCTGCTGGCGGCGAGCGCAGCCTCTGGGGTTCAGGGGCTGCGTGCCACTGATGCGTCACTGTCCATCGCCACGGGGGAGCGCTGTGATAC
>JANMKU010000026.1:0-1397 GCA_031372205.1 Gemmatimonadaceae bacterium
GCGGACAGGATCTCGTGAGGGAGTCGATGTTGGAGGGCGCTCCGTCGAGCGCCGGTGACGAGGGCGCCCGTCGGCGGGCCGAGCATCAGTCCGCCCGTGCGCGTGAAGAGCGCGATGCCGCTCCGCCGTTCGAGGTCCGTCCAGCAGTCGTAGGCCCGCTGCACCAGGGGCACATACAAAGGATCTTCGAAATACGCCTCGCGAATGATGCGCGACTTCCCATGGGACGATCCCATCGCATGCGGCGGACTGAAACGATCGCAACCCAGTACGCGGTGTCCGCGCGATGCCAACGAGCACAACGTTGCGCTGCCCATCGCACCAAGGCCAGCGATGATGACGTCGTACATGACCATCAGAGCCTCGACCGCAGCACGACGGATTGCATGGGACGCTCGACACGGACACGAGCGAAGCGGAATCGTGAGTATATAGTCAGCGATCGGCCGGAACGGTGACGGACGGCGAATTCATTTTCGAAACAGCTCTGGACCCGTCCGACTGCAACGGAACCGATCCACAACCGGGCATCAGGAACGCGCCGCCTCCTTGCGCAATGGGGCGACGCGGTGGAAGATCACCGGATGCGACTCCCTCTCGTCGCCCTGACACTGCTGCTGGCAAGCGTCCACGCGTCGCCCCTCTGGGCCTTACAGTCCGGGGACATTATCGGTGTGGTAGGCGATAGCGCCCAGACCCCGATCGCCGACGTGCAGGTGCTCGTCAACGCGTTGGCGATGCGCACCGTCACCGACGCGCACGGCAAGTTCCGCCTGCGCAACGTCAAGGCGGGCACGTATGACATCCGCGTCCAGCGATTGGGTTTCGAACCGCTCACGTTCGCCGTGGACGTGTACGATCGGGACACCGTGTCACTCGATGTGCAGCTCAACCCGAGCGCCGTGCACGTGGCCCCAGTGGTCGTGCGCGAATTCGCGGTGTCTCGGCATTTGATCGACGTGGGTTTTGAGGAACGCCGGCGTAGCACCAACGCGCCGCCATCGCAGTTTGTCACGCGTGCCGAGATTGCCAAACGCAATCCCATTGACCTGACGCAGTTGATCAATCGGATGTCAGGTCGACTCAAGGAGTGCGCCACGCCGATCATCTACGTGGACGGTTCGCTGCGTCCGGCCTTGCCGCGAGACCCGCCGATGATCACGTCCTCTCCAAAGGAAGCGGCGCGTGTCGGGGAGCCACCGCCGCGACCAAAGGTGACCGATGGCATGCCACCCGATATGGTGGAGGGGATGGAACTGTATATCGGACCCGCCCAGATCCCGTTGCAGTACAAGGCTGCGTGGCGGGGTGGAGACTGTTTGGTCTTGATCTGGACGCGCTGACGGAAGGGAGGATTGCGGAACACTGGACATGGAGTGCCGTGCCGTCCGCAGTTG
>JANMKU010000086.1:0-7669 GCA_031372205.1 Gemmatimonadaceae bacterium
CGTAGCGAGCGCCGTGCCGGTGAACACCGGATCGCGCTTCAGCAATCGCATCGCGTGACGCACGTCCTGCCGAAGCTCTTCGAACGTTTGCCAGCGCCACGCCGCGCGCGACCGCTCGGTGGCGACCGTCACGTTGCCGAATGCTCGGCGTGCCGCGCGACGAGCGTTATCCGCAGACATGCCCTTCGCGACGTTGCGTTCCACATCGCGCTCGACGTGATAGCGGATTTCTTCGTCCAGGTCGTTGTCGGTCGCGCGACGCTGTACGAGCGCACGGAGGCGTGTACGAAATTGCGCGATCATTCGCGCGGTCATCAGTTGGACTCGAGGATCAATTGCAACGCGGTTTGGAAGCGCTCCCAAGCGCGTCGCTCGGTGCTGAGCTGCTTCGCACCGGCCGCCGTGAGGTCATAGAATCGCGCCCGCCGATTGTTCTCGGACATGCCCCAGCGCCCTGTAATCCACCCATTCGCCTCCAGGCGGCGGAGCGCTGGGTACAGCGAACCGTAGTTCACATCGAGGATTCCGCGCGAGATCGCCTGGATCGATTGCGTCAAATCCCAGCCGTTGGCCGGCCCCGCCCGCAACAGCTTGAGGACGATCAGATCGAGCGTTCCCGCGAACAATTCCAGTTTCGGCTCGGTCATCTGTCCTCTAGATAGACAATAGGTCGCGAAGGTACGATTGGCTCTCTAGATAGTCAATAGGAGAATTCGCCCATCCTGCAAAGACCTGATGGCCGCGTCCTCGACCCCGATCGTGCTGTCGATCCTGGCCGTTGACGACAGCTATGGCTACGCCATCCTCCAGCGCGTCCGGGAAGTGTCGGGTGGGCGCATGGAGTGGACGGATGGAATGCTCTATCCCGTCCTCCATCGGCTTGAGCGGCTCGGACTCGTGGACGCGCGGTGGGCGGTCGCGGAGACTGGACGTCGACGCAAGTACTACCGGATTACCGCCGAGGGGAGGGAGCACCTCGCGGAGGAGCGCAGGCAATGGCACGCGGTCGACGCCACGCTCCGGGGCGTGTGGCGAACGCTCGCCGGCTTCCTTCCGGACGGCTTGTCGGCGCCAGCTGCGCCACGCGTACGGGGCGCGTGAACGTGACCCCCCTCGCGGAGTTCGCACGCGAGCACTCGGACCGCCTGTGGAAGCAGCTCGTCGTCGTTGCGCCGGATTCGGGAGAGGCAGGTGCGCTCGGTGGCAGCCCGCGTTCTTGGCTGGCTGGCCGTGGCATTCGTTGTCGCCGGGGTGTTCGCCAACGCCTATCCCTTCGCTCCGAAGGGGTCCACCGAAATGCTCACGGCGCTGCACCTACCGATCGCGCTCTGGCTCGTCGTGGGCATAGCGATCAAAACCGGATCGACCCCGCCAACCCCACGCCATGCTTTTCCATCGGCAACAGCGGTGCGAGGCTGAACGACACGTTCCTTCTGCCGCTCTCAACTCCGCTGCGTGACTCGCGCACGGCCGCTGCATACGCACTGCGTCGATGCATGGCACGCACCGACAGTGCCACAGTGAGCGCACCCAACGCCGCGCCCGCTCCGCCCACACCGCGCGCCGCGCCAGGCAGATCCGATTTCGCGAGTAGGATTGTGCCGAGTCCCGTGAGCGCGACGCCCGACGTCAAACCAAGTCCACTAACCACACGGTACTGTCCGTTGGCGTTCCCCATACCGTTCCACACACTGGTGAACACCGCGCCACCCAACGCGAACGGCGTCGCGACTATGAACGCGACGTTGCGCGCTTGCTGCGTTGACGTCGTCGGACCTTCGACGTACGGCACCTGAATGCGCGCCGCTTCGGCCAACGTCAATCCGTGCTGATCAAGCCACGTGGTTAGTGCCGAATCTCCCGCCAGTTGCGCGACCCACACATTGTTATTCGCCTGCGCAACCCGATCGACCATGTCGCGACGCCCCGTGGAGGCGAGGAGGTATGCTACCGCGCATAGCGTGCCAGTGTTTCTGTCGACAAAGTACGGAGTGGGTCGACCAGGGAAATCGTAGTTGTGCGGAAAGACGCCGCGCGCATTGTATCGCAGGAGCGTGCGCACCAGCGAATCCCGGCTGGCCCGTTGTTGCGCCGTAAGCATCGTCACCGGTCGCGCGCCAAGCTCGCGTAACACGCTGTCGAAATGCGCGTGAATGCGGTGCACTTCGGTTGCATCGCTCCTACGCGATATCGCGACGTCCCCCTCTGCCGCCGCGACTGCCGTCGGGTTGCTCAAGGCAAAGATGATCGCGGCGGACGACACAATGACAGCTGACAACAACAGGCGAGATAGGCGCACGAGGAACCTCGGCGAGGAGACCATGGTGGCGTTGTCGCTGCGGTCGCGGCTTGCCGAAGCGCACGTTCAAGGTAACCAATTGACCAGCGCTCCTCACGCCAGACCCGTACCTACGTGCATTTCAGGGCATCCGTTCCCACCGTCACAGCCGCGAACCTGCCCATGGTCAATCGTCGAGACTTCATCGGTGAATACGTCCCAGTCATCGGACGCGTCAGTTCAGCGACGCTTTCGACATGACCTCCGTGTCGAAGCTCCGTCGCCGTCAGTTCATCGGGTGGACGTATCGGTTCTTCATTCTGAACCTGGTTGTGTTCTACGTGTTGTTTCGCGTCATGGACGCAGCACAAGCGGTGTGGGTGGGACGCGTGTGCTGGCGTTAGCGCTCAGGGGATTCGGGCGGGAGACGAAACACGAACGGTTGTTGCAGCAGCTGCTTCACTGGACGGTCGCCAACCATCGCCGCATCGAATTGCATCGTGGTGAGCGCCGTTCGCACGGCGGCGCTGAACAGGTCGTTGTCGCTTTTGAGCACCTTAAACGTTGCCATGTCCACTCGACCCGACGTGTCGACGACGAACTGCATGATCACATTGCCTTCGATGCGCGCTTCACGTAATTGTGGCGGGTAGGCCGGACCAACAGACCCGGCGCGCATGACGGCGGGCTTTTCCACCTGAAAGTCGAAGTACGGTTGGCCATCGGGAACGCGGGTTGGTGCAGACGGCGCCCGACCACCGGGTGGCGTTGGCGGAATGCGAATGAACGCGACGCCGTCCCCTCGCGCCTGGTCAAAGAGGAAGTTCTGCTGCACGAGCTGACGTACGGCCTTCCCACCCAACTGCGCCGCGGCATAGCGCATCGACGGCAATGCCTCGCGCACGGCGGCGGTGAACGCGGGGTTTGACGAGGTGAGGACTTTGAGCGACAGTGTATCGATCATGCCGTCGGCGTTTACGATATACTGCGCGACCACGTTGCCCGTGACCTTGTCGGCGCGCAGCGCATCGGGATACGCGGGTCCGCGACTCGATGACAGCATCGTCGCCATGTGATCGCCCGGAGTCCGAGCAAGACTGCCTGCGGGCACCACAATGGGCTCACCACCAGCGGACGCACTCGGTTTCGTCATCGGTGTCGGTGATAGGAGGTTGGTCGTTAAGCCCGTCGAGCATGCGGCGGTGATGGCGAGCATGGCCACGCCACCTGCGACGGTCGCGCGGAACACCGGGTGCCGTACTGGATCGCTGTGCATGGCGGAAATTCTCCTGCTGAGTTGAGAGTGTGAGTCGGACAGCATGGGAACGAAGCGCGCGGAGGATTTCCGCTGCGCGATGAGCAGCAACAGTTTCGCGTATCGCGTGCGGTCATCGGTGCCGCGCATGGTCCGCGTGTCGCAGTCAATCTCCATGGCCAGTCGCAGTCGACGTGATATCCACCAAAGCGCCAGATTCCACGGCAACAGTGTCGTCGTGACCACCGACAACCACACCAGCGCCGGATCACGCACTCGGCAATGCTCGCGTTCATGGCGCAGCACCAGCGAGCGCAACACGTCATCCATGCCGAGCAGCCATGATGGAATGACGATCGTCGGTGCGGCGAGCCCAATGACTGCTGGCCCGAGCGTGTCGTCGATCAGCACGCGTTCACCATCCACGTCGATGCGCTGCCCCTCACGCTGCACGCGCGCGAGCGTACGGATCGCACGCACGACCTGCACGACGAGCATCGTTGAGACGATGACCCAGAGCATTTCGAGTGCAACATCAATACGACGAAACCACAGCGCCGACAGCCACGGCGTGGCGGCAGCGACTGTTGCGTTGCCTGCAACGGCGATGGCCGCAGCGACGCGTGCGCCCGCCGTTTCGATTGGGGCGACAAGGAAGAGCCGTGCGATGACTGGCCATGTCGACCCCGCGAGCAAAGCGATCGTCCACGCCAGTCGCGTGGGGTGACCGAGTGCACGCAGCCCCCGTTCGGCCGCGAGTGCCGCAACGCCACACAGCAGGGAGAAGGCGATGGCGCCTGCCATCCATTGCGCGATCATTTGGACCGTCCCTTCTTGCGTCCCTCCGCATTCAACTTGCTCGCCAGCGCCTGCAATTCAGCAGGCGACACCCCGTGCTGATCCACCAGTTGGGCGAGCAGTGCGTGTGGCGAACCCTGGAAGAGCTGCGAGACCATCCGCGAGAGGGCATTGCGTTGTGCCGTCTGCTGCGGGACGCGCGGGAAGTAGCGATGCGCGCGTCCTTCCGCTTCGTGTCGCACAAACCGTTTCACCTCAAGGTTGCGCAGCATCGTGAGCACGGTCGTGTAGGCGAGCGCCGCGTCGAGCTGTTCGCGCACCTCACTCACGGTTCCCGATCCGATCTCCCACAGGACGGTCATGACGTCGAGCTCGCGCTCGCCGAGCGAAGCCTCTTTCATCAGTACTCCGGGTTGCGGTTGTCGTAACTACTAAGCGCATAGTAGAAATACGTTCGCGGTCAAGCATTGTCAACTAGTGTCGTAGTAGTACGTGCCACGCGGCTGCGCGCCATGCGTCACACTGCAACGCGAGTGAGCCATGTGACGTCGCGTCGTCGGCGTCGTCTTTATGAAACAAAGTACTTGACAACCAACAGTTCTCCGCCTACTCATCCCCGTATGACCGCGCCTGCCCCAGTTCGCCGCGACACCACGGAGCCCCCGGCGCTACACGACCGGGCGATCCAGGACATTTCCTTCATTCGACGCACGATGGAAGGGGCCTCGTCGTTTACCGACGTCCCCGGGTGGGGGTTGGTCGTCGCCGGCGTCACAGCCATCGGGGCAGCGGCCCTCGCGTACTCTCAGCCCAGCGCCGGCCGGTGGATCACCACCTGGCTCGGCGAAGCGGGTCTCGCCGTCTGCATTGGCGGCGTCACGATGTGGCGCAAGATGCATCGTCGCAACGTGCGGCCGAGTGCGCCGTTTCTGAGCGCACCAGCGCGCAAGTTCCTGTTCGGATTCTGGCCCGCGATGCTCGCCGGCGCCGTGCTAACGGTCGCGCTGGTTGATCCGCCCGACCTCTGGCGCAACGCGTCCACGGTGCCGAGTGTGCTCCCTGGCCTCTGGCTCATGGTCTACGGTGTGGGCATCACCACGGCAGGCGCATCGTCTGTGCGTGCGGTGCCGCTGATGGGCATCGGCCTGATGGCGATGGGCGCACTGGCGCTCCTGGTCCCGACAGTCTCCGGTGACGTGATGCTCGCGCTCGGCTTCGGTGTGTGGCAGATGGGGTTCGGGTATTGGATTGCCCGGAGGCACGGTGGCTAAGCACGCATCGGCCGCTGCGGAACAGGGTCATGGGTTCGCGTCGCCGTCGTTCGAACCGGCACGCCGTGAGCCGGAACACCGCGAGTCGGTGCATGGGGCGCCGATAAACGGGGAACGAGTCGACGGCAGTGCGCGCAGCCCACTCGCCTTCGATCGTCTTATTCACGAACGGATGCGGCTGGCCATTGTGAGCACACTCGCGGTACACGAGATGCTCAGCTTTAACGAACTCAAAGCACTGATCGACACCACCGACGGGAACCTCTCGGTGCATGCGCGCAAGCTTGAAGACGCGACGTATATCGAATGCACGAAGCGGTACGACGGTCGCATACCGCGCACCGAGTACCGCCTCACGCGTAACGGACGCGACGCACTTGAGCGCTACCTGTCGCACATGGAAGCACTGATCCGGCGCGTCGGCGAGCGCACATAGACGTCAACGAGACATCAGCAGACATCATCCCCTCACATCACCATGCCGGTCCACACGGCGCCCCGAGGCGCCCTTCTTCGGAGCTTACACTTTATGCGTCAAAGCACTCTGCAGATTCCACCGCATCTCGCCATCATTATGGACGGCAACGGTCGATGGGCCGAACGACGCGGACAGCCACGGTCGATGGGGCATCTCGCCGGCGCACGCGTCATGCGCGATGTCGTCGCGCACTGTGCGGCTGCAGGCGTGGACCAGCTCACGCTGTACGCGTTCTCCAGCGACAACTGGAACCGACCTGTGCGCGAAGTGGACTCGCTTCTTTCGCTGTTCACTTCGCACTTCCGTTCGCAGGCCGGTGCGCTCGCCCGCAACGGCATCCGTCTCTCCGTGATTGGCCGTCGCACGCGATTGCCGTTGTTGTTGCGCGCGGCCATCCGTGACGCCGAACAGCGCACCGAAGCGGGGCGTGTGATGCACCTGCGGGTGGCGATTGACTACTCGAGTCGCGACGCGATCGCTCGCGCGCAGGGTGCGGAGGCGAGCATCAGCGATGCCGCGCCGGTACTCCCGCCAGTGGACTTGCTGCTGCGCACCGGCGGCGAACGTCGCCTGTCCGACTTCCTGCTGTGGGAGTGCGCGTATGCCGAACTCCGCTTCATTGACGACTTGTGGCCTGACGTTACCACCAGCATCCTCGACGAAGCCTTCGCCAATTTCGCGCAGCGCGATCGTCGCTACGGACGTCTCCCCGCACAAGCGAGCGCCTGATGAAGATCCTGGCATCGCGGCTGCTCGTCGCTGCCGTCATCGCGGGTGTTGCGGGCGACCTGCTACTGCGCGGTGGTAATCAGTGGCGCATCGGCTTCGCGCTCTGGATTACCGGCATGGTCGCGACGGTGTTGCTGCTCGACCGGAGCGGTTCGCGCGAACGCAACCTCATGCTCGCGGGCCTCGTCGCCTCCGCATTCGGCCTCGTCGCGCGCGACGCACCGATGCTCTACGCCATCGACTTTCTCTCATTGCTCTGCATGGGCGTGCTGATCATCTGGCACGGCAGTGGCCGAGTGCTCGCCGATCTCTCGCTGGTGGAAACGGTACGAGCGGGCATCCTTGCCGCAGTGAACACACTGGGTGGTGCCATTGGCGCACTCAGTCGCAACGCTGCCGAACGCGCGAACACCGGCGCCGATACGGGTCGCACGCGTGCGCTGCTGATCGGTGCAGTGCTGGCTGTTCCACCGCTGGTTGTGGTGACTGCGTTGCTCGCGTCGGACAAGGTGTTCGAGGGGCAACTCCAACGCGTCGCCAACCTGAACAGTGTGGGGCATCTGTTTGTCATCGTACTCGTTGCGTGGTTGGCCGCCGGCTGGTTGCGCGCCGCGACCGGTGACGCACTCGGCGCCAGTCTCCCCGCGCCCAAGTCGCCAGCGCTACGCTTTGCAACGATCGCGGTACCATTGTACTCGCTCGTCACGTTGCTCACGCTCTTCCTCGCCACGCAGGCGCGCGTACTCTTCGGCGGCGCGGAGTTTCTGCGGCAGACGGACGGGCTGACGGTCGCGACGTACGCGCGTGATGGCTTCGCGCAACTCATCGTCGCCGCCGGTGTCGTACTTGCCACGCTGGTC
>JANMKU010000092.1:0-1984 GCA_031372205.1 Gemmatimonadaceae bacterium
CGATGCATAGCGGGGTGGCACCGGACGTCGGCGCCACCCCGTAGTGTATTGCGCCGGCAATCGCGAACGTCGCTTCTCGTTCAGTTTTTCTCGCTCAGGTTGCCGCATCCAAACGCTGAGGCATCAGTCGGCGCGGTTTGCGGATCGTACACGCGCACGTAGTAATGTTTGCCGCTCTCCAGCTTTGGCACGCTGGCGCTGGCCGTGCCGCCGCCGTCCATCTGCGTCTGCACCTGCGTGAACGCCGCCGGTGGGGCGATTGGTGCGCCCTCTTCGCGACAGTTGCCAAGCACGATATCCCACGCCAGTCGCATGTCCCGCTTGGTGTTGCGGAAGGTAATTTTGGCGCGTGATTGTTTGTCGTTCCGCACGTCGATGGTCACATCGGCCGCCCCGCCGGCGCTGCCCAGCTGGGAGATGGTGGCCACCCACTTGCCACTTTGCGCGTGCGCGCCGGTCGGGAGCGCAACGGCGCCGAGTGTCACAGCGAGCGCAATGCGCCAACGTGTGCCGATCAGGAAAGCAGGCATTGAGAGAGTCTCGTGTGAATGGGTGTACGCGCGGCGCGCGAACTGAGGGAGAAATACCCCGCGCAGAGAATGTTGATCGCCGCGAGGTCGGTCAAGTCCGGCGGATATGTTGGTCAAACGCGCCACTGGCCGGCGTAAGTGTTGCTCGGCGCTTGAATGAGCGGTCGTGCAACGAACGGATGAAGGGCCCCGCGTGTCCTCGCCTATACTCGGCGTATGTTCGCTTGTCCCCAACGCCCAGCAGAAGGTACGATATGGCCATGCCGCGTATGGATCTGCCTTGGACTGTCGAGCGTCTCGAACGGCTCCCCGATGACGGGAACCGCTACGAAGTTATTGACGGGAAATTGTTCGTGACGCCCGCGCCACGAAATAGCCACCAGCGCGCGGTGATCGAGCTGATCTTGTTGCTTGCGCCTTACGCGAAGGCGTGTGGATTGGATCTGCTGTGTGGGCCGTTCGCTGTGACGTTCTCTGAGCACACCGAAGTGCAGCCCGACCTGGGCGTGATGCCGCGTATGCCAGACGGGACGTTCGCCGAGAAGTTCGCGGATGTCGGTCGACTTGTGCTGGCAGTGGAAGTGCTGTCTCCCGGCACGAAACGAACCGATCGCACCATCAAGCGTGACCTGTATCAGGACGAAGAGGTGCCGGAGTACTGGATCATCAGCCTGGACTCGCGCACTGTGGAGCGATGGCGACCGGACAGCACGGAACCGGAGTCGGTGACGACCGCGATGCAGTGGCAGCCAGTGCCGTCGCACGACGCGCTGTCGATTGACTTGGTCGCGTACTTCCTCGCGGTGTTTGGCGAGTAGGATTAGCGTTCGTGGGCGTTGGCGGGGTCATGGTGCGGGATGCGTTCGCACCCACGTGTCGAATGTCTTGAGACTGGTTGCCGGTTCTCCGCCGTACCAAGAGTAGCCGGTGCGTCGATCGGTAAGCAGGTCGAAGTCGTAGAGTTTGATGCCGTCGCGATTGGCAAAGATTGGTTTGTTCGTACCGATCTCCGCCATGCGTGCCCAGAGGGGGCCGGCGCCGGCCGTGGGCACCAAGCCAACACCGGCTACGTAGCGCACGTTGGGAATCGCTGTTGCTTTGTAAAACGCAATCGCCGCATGCACTGCGGTGACGATCGCTGCTGACGGCGCAGTGTCTTCCATGAGCAGGTCGAGGATTTTCGCGCCTTCCTGACCGGCTTGCGATGGCAGTTCGTACGAACGTCCAATCACCGGTTCGTTGGTGAGCGGATCGTGCTGCTGCGCCCAAGTCGTGCGCGTGTTCTGCACCACCACCTGCGTGGTGATGAGGCACTGCATCGCTTGCGCGAGCGCTGCGGTGGCCCGCGTGCGCGTCGCGGCGGCAACAAACGTGAACGTGCCCTTGTCGACATCACGCAGGAAGCGGATCACATTCACGGCGGCGTTGTCGTTGTTGGTGGCGGCGTCGTGATA
>JANMKU010000098.1:0-2179 GCA_031372205.1 Gemmatimonadaceae bacterium
ACGGCGGCGGTGTATGCCGCGAGAGCCAATCTCAATCCGTTGGTGTTCGAGGGCGAGATTGTCGGGACGGAGCTGCCCGGCGGTCAACTCATGCTGACAACGGAAATCGAGAATTTCCCGGGCTTCCCGGACGCCATCACAGGCCCCGATCTGATGGACCGCATGAAGCGGCAAGCGGAGCACTGTGGCGCGCGTGTCGTCTCCGAACTCGTGACGTCCGTCGATGTGTCGTCGAGGCCGTTTCGCGTCACGCCGCACTACGGCGACGACGTATTTGCGCACACGATCGTGGTGGCGAGTGGAGCGGCGGCAACATGGCTCGGGCTCAAAAACGAACTGCGGCTCGCACTGGCCGGCGGCGGCGTCTCCGCATGTGCCGTGTGCGACGGTGCGCTCCCGTTCTACCGCGGCAAAGTGCTGGGCGTGGTGGGCGGCGGCGACACGGCCATGGAGGAAGCGATGTACCTCACCAAGTTCGCGCAGCAGGTGGTCATCCTCCACCGCCGTGACGCATTCCGAGCATCGAAAGTGATGGCCACGCGCGTGCTGTCACACCCGAAAATCCGCGTGGTCTGGAATACGCAGGTGACGGACGTACTTGGCGATGACGAGATCACTGGCGTGCAGTTGGCCGACACGGTAACCGGCGCGACGCGCACGCTTGCCCTCGGTGGGCTGTTTGTGGCGATCGGGCACAAGCCCAACACGCGATTTCTGTCGGATCAACTCGATTTGACCGAACACGGATACATCAAGGTCAGTTCATGGCGGACGGCAACGAGCGTGCCGGGCGTGTTTGCCGCCGGTGACGTGATTGATGACTACTATCGGCAGGCGATCACCTCTGCAGGCACAGGGTGCATGGCCGCACTCGAAGCCGAGCGGTGGCTCGCGCACCATGGGATTGGCGAGTCACCCGTACTTGAGACCGCGGAAGGACCCGTTGCGGCAAGTCCGGAGGAAGGGCTCGAATGATTGTGCGCCAGCTCACCGTTGGTCCACTCGCGGAGAATGCGTGGTTGCTGTGTGACGCAAATTCGAGCGACGCGGTGTTGGTCGATCCCGGCGATGAACCGGCCCGGCTACTTGATGCGGTTGACGAGAGCGGTTGCACGCTACGAGCAATCTGGCTGACGCACGCGCACTTCGATCACGTGGGGGCTGTCGCAGCAATTCTCCGCGATCGATCCGTGCCAGTGTATTTGCACCCGCTCGATCGCGGGCTGTACGATCGCGCCCACGAGACGGGTGTGCTGTACGGATTGGACATCGAGACCCCGCCTCCGCCAGACATCGAGCTGACTGAGGGAGGTAGGGTGCAACTCGGCACGACTGTCTTTTCGGTGTGGCACCTTCCTGGACATGCACCCGGACACGTCGCCTTTATCAGCGACGGCATTTGTTTCTCGGGGGATCTGCTGTTCGCGGGCTCCGTCGGTCGTACCGATCTTCCGCTGTGCAATCCGCGAGATATGTCCGAGTCACTACAGCGACTCGCGTCGCTCCCGCCAACGACGCGTGTCCTTCCAGGACATGGACGCGAAACCTCAATTGCTCACGAGCTGGCTGGGAATCCATTTCTTCGTGGGCTGGCCCGACCGGTCGGAACGCGCGTGTAGCCGCAGCAGAACCTGTTCTCCGGTTTCCTCGTCCGCGTGTCCGGTACGCTTCTCTTCGCCAACCGTCCCGATGCAATATCGCTCCAGAGTTGTTCGTCACGCGACCGTCGCGTGCATCGCCACGATCGCACTGCAGAGCGCCTGTTCGCAGCTCACCGAGTCAACACCGACCTCCAACCGCTTTGGCGCGGTCAACATCGTGGCGAAGGCGACCGCTCCCGGTCGTGCCTCCGCAAACGCCACCGTCATCTTTTTCGATGCCATTTCTGCCGCGGTGCCGAACAGCGCGCTGCAGCAATCTGATCAGTGCACGTTTGCCAATGTCGACACGACGACGATAGTGACGCGGGGGGTCAACAAGGCCGGGACGTCCGTTGGCTTACTTGTTGGGACAACCGCGCTGACACTGCCGTACGATGCCGGGCTGTTTCGCTATGCGAATCCTGTGAGCACGCCGTTTTCGTATGCAACGGGTGACGTTGCGCAGGCCACGCTGCCGGACGGTGGCGACGTGTTCCCGGCGTCTGCGATCAGTGTGCGTCTGGCCGAACCGCTGTTGC
>JANMKU010000155.1:0-12861 GCA_031372205.1 Gemmatimonadaceae bacterium
GGGTAGCATCCTGCTCTTTGTCGCGGCGAGCTTTTTCTGTGGCGCGGCAACTGGACTCTGGTCGCTGGTGTTCTGGCGCGTAGTTCAGGGGCTTGGCGGTGGTGCGCTGCTGAGTACAGCACAGGCCACGCTGTTCGAGGCGTTTCCACCCAAAGACGTCGGCAAGGGACAAGCCATTTTTGGGATGGGTGTGATGGTGGGTCCGACGCTTGGCCCAACACTCGGCGGCTACATCGTCGACAACTATGATTGGCCGTGGATCTTCTACATCAACGTGCCGCTCGGCCTGATGGCCGCGGCGATGGTGTGGAATTACGTGCGTGACTCGAAGAACGCCGTTCGCGCGACCAGGATTGATCTGCTGGGCATTCTGCTGCTCGCGACCAGTGTTGGCACGCTGCAATTCATGTTCGAACGTGGGGAGCGCAACGACTGGTTCGAGAGTGGGCTGGTGATTTGGCTGGCCGCGATCAGTGCGGCATCCATGATCGGCTTCATCTGGCGCGAACTGACGTTTGAACAACCGATCGTCAACCTGCGCGTCCTCAAGAGTCGTCAACTGGCGGTCGGTGTGATCTTCGCCGCGGCACTCGGCTTGGCGATGTACGGTTCCATCTTCGTGCTGCCCGTGTTTCTGCAACAGTTGCATGGCTTCACGGCTTGGCAAACTGGCAAGGTGATCTTTCCTGGTGCCATCGCCAGCGCGGTGACGATGGCGGTCATCGGCCGGAACGCCAACCGGCTCGACGCGCGATACACGATTGTGATGGGCGTCGCGATGTTCGGCGTCTGCATGTGGTGGCTGTCGGGCCTCGCACTGGACGCCGGTGCGAACGATGTGTTCTGGCCATTGATGCTGCGCGGCGTGGGCATGGGGCTGATCTTTGTTCCGCTGACTAACGCGAGCATGGCGGATCTGTCGCCCAAGGACGTACCGCAGGGTACGGCGCTCTTCAACCTGACACGTCAGCTTGGTGGTTCGCTTGGGATCGCCATCATGGCGACCCTATTGTCACGGTTCACCGGGAATGCGCACGCGAGTCTTGTGCAGCACATGAATGCTGAGGATCCGATGGTCACGCAACGCGTCGCTACACTGTCGCGGGTGTTCATCGCGCGTGGATCGGACGCTGCCACCGCTGCGGCGCAAGCGTATCGCGTGCTGGAACGGCAAGTCATGGCGCAGGCGAGCGTGATCTCGTTCTCGAAGATTTACCTCATCAGTGCCAGCCTGATGGTGCTTGGCCTGCCGTTGTTGCTGTTCTGGAGGACCGGTCGCAACCGCGCGGGGCTAGCCGCAGCGGACCTTCACTAGACCGCCAGTTCGCCGTCGTGGAGTCGTGGGTCGCATCGCTTGCCGGTGGTAGGCGGTGCGGCTACGTTGTCGAGTTCATGAACTGTTCATGACATTCCGACTTACGGCCCCTTGATCATGCCTATCCAGCGACGACGCACCGTCACCTCCTGCATGCTCGCGGCGAGTACACTCGCCCTCATCTCTCGCTCGGCAGTTGGGCAAGGGGCGCCAAAGACGGCACCTGTGGCGATGCCTAAGGTTGAGGTGGTTGCGACCAGGCTGCCCAAAGCGCCGCACGACGTACCGGCGTCGATTGAGGTGATCACTGGTGAGAATCTGCGTGACCGCGGGGTGACAACGATTGCCGAGGCGTTGTCGCTGGCTGCCGGTGTGGCGGTCGCGCCGGGCGGTGACAACGGCCCGGCCAGCGCGGTGCCGGAATTCTGGGGCCTGCGCGAGTTTGATGCGTTCCTGCTCGTCGTCGACGACATCCCGTGGGGCGGTGCGCTCAACCCTGCGGTGGCGACGCTGTCGTTACGCGACGTTGCGCGCATAGAGATTCTGCGTGGTCCAGCGCCTGTCACGTATGGCGCGACCTCATTCGTGGGCGTGGTGCATGTCGTCCACAATGCAGCCGCCGCAACGGCCAGGTACTTCGGCGTTACGGGGGGGACGTATGGCACTGGCTCCATCGCCGCCGATGTCGTGGTGCCGTCGGCGGGTGCATGGAAATCGCGCGGCACATTCGACCTGGCGCGTCAGGGATTCAAAGACGACCGCACGTCGTACGCGAGCGGTCATGCGTTGCTGCGCACAGCAAAGTTTGAAGACCATGCGAAAACGTGGTTGACGGCGGACGTGAACATTCTCCAACAGGATCCATCCAGTCCGCATTCACGCGAAGGCAAGGTGCTGTCGACGCAAACACCGCTGGACGCAAACTACAATCCCAAAGGCGCGTACCTCAATGAGAACCGGCTGGTCGCGGCTGCCGGTATCGAACGCGCGGTGCTGCACGATGTCACGTGGGGCACCACCGCGTCATACACGTTTGCGGCGCGCAGTATGTTTCGTGGCTTCCTGACGGACATTGCCAACAGCGCCAATAACGCGTCGGGGTTCAAGGAAACGATCGATGAAATGCACCTGTACGCCGATTCGCATCTGATCTTTCCATCGCGATCGCACGTCCAGTTCATGGCGGGCGCCGATCTGTTGTTTGCCAACGGCGAAGCGAAGGGTGCGACGTTCACCTACACGGCGCCACTCAACGCACTCAATGCCCCGGTCGTCACCGAGCCCACCACGCTCAACCTTGATTCGGAAAACCGGCGTCTCTTTGCCGGTGCGTATGGATCCGCCGAGTGGCGTGCGTCGTCGCGCCTGAGCCTGTCGGCTGGCGTGCGACTCAATGCAACGAGGGAGCGGCGCGGCGAAGGGGCCAGCACGACGAACACGCGACCGAGCGGTAGTCTGGGCGCCATGTTCGGCGTGTGGGAACAGGGCGCGAACCATGTGCGACTGTTTGCCAACGTGCGTGACACATTCAAGCCGGCTGCCTTCGATTTTGGACTCGCCGAAAATGAAGGGGTGCTCAAGCCGGAGACGTCACGCAGCTATGAGGGTGGTGCGAAGATGCGGATATTGGACGGCCGCGTTGATGTCGAAGCCAGCGCGTTCCGGATGGACTTTGAGAACCTCGTGACGTCAACCGTCGTCAACAAATTGCCGGCTCTGCTCAATGCCGGATCAACGCGCTTTCAGGGATTCGAGTTGGCCAGTGACCTGACCTTACCGCATGCGTTGACGGCGCGAGGCAGCGTCAGCTTCCATGACGGAAAGTTTGTTGACTTCGTGCAGGCATTTGACGGCGTGCCCACTCAGCTCGCAGGCAAGCGGTTTGAGATGTCCGCCAAACGGCTTGCGTCGGCTGGGCTGACGTTTTCACCATTGCATGGCGTCATCGCGCATGGCAGTGTGAACTACGCGGGCGATCGTTACCTGAATAAGCGCAACACCGCACTTGTCCCGAGTTTCTCCACGATCGACGCTGGTGCGGGTTATCGCACCGGGCGCTACGAAGTTCGTATCGACGGCCGCAATTTGGGAGACAGTCGGGCGGCCGTGTCGGAGAGCGAGTTCGGCGACGCGCAGTACTATCGCATGACGGCCCGCTCGGTACAGCTTGGAGTGGTGATGAAATACTGAGTCGGCACGCCGGCGGTTACGCGTGACGCGCTCCGAGCACGCTCCCGTGTCACTTCCTCAACCTCGGATGTACGATGGCTCGTTTCGCGGCACTCATTGCCCTCTCGTGCGCTGTCATGTCGCCGCCGCTTGACGCGCAGGCGCCTGCGGCCATTCCGGCCAAGTATGCGGCGATCGCCAGTCGCATCATCGCGGCGGCGCAGGCCGATTCGTCCGCGGCGTGGAATCGCATTGCGGAATTAACCGACCGATCGGGACCTCGGCTGTCCGGCTCTGTGGCGTTGGAGCAGGCGATTGCGTGGACCGCCGCGGCGATGACCAAGGACGGTCTCGACAATGTGCGTACCGAGAAGGTGATGGTGCCGCATTGGGTGCGTGGGGTTGAGTCGCTGGAGCTCATCACGCCGCGCAAGCAGCGCATTCCGATGCTCGGCCTTGGTGGAAGCATCGCGACACCACTCGTTGGCATCACCGCTGAGGTGATGGTGGTCTCGAGTTTTGAAGATCTCACGGCGCGCACGAGTGAAGCGAAGGGCAAGATTGTGCTGTATGACGCCGAGTGGCGCGACTACGGCTACAATGGGTCGTTCCGTCGGCTGGGCGCGATTGCCGCGGCGAAGGCTGGGGCGGTGGCGTCGCTCGCGCGCAGTGCTGGCCCATACGGCATTCGCACGCCGCACACGGGCAGCATGAGTTACGACTCGACCGTGAAGAAGATTCCGCACGCGAGCGTGACCATGGAAGACGCGATGATGATTCGTCGCATGATCAATCGCGGTGAGAAAGTGCGGATGACACTCAAGATGAGTGCCCGCATGTTGCCCGATGCACAAAGCCACAACGTGATGGGCGAACTGCGTGGTGGAGAGAAAGCGAGCGAGATTGTCGTCATGGGTGGCCACATCGATTCATGGGATGTGGGGCAGGGCGCGATGGACGACGCGGGTGGTGTGGTGGTGGCGTGGGAAGCGATCAAGCTGCTCAAGAGACTCGGACTCACGCCGCGACGCACGATCCGGGTGGTGGGATGGACCAACGAAGAGAACGGCGGTCGTGGTGGGGCGGCGTACCGCGACGCACATAAAGGCGAGACGCATCAACTCGCCATTGAGTCTGACGGCGGGGTGTTCTCACCACTCGGTTTTGGTTTCACCGGATCGCCAGCAGCGCGCGCCATTGTCGAAGCCATTGGTTCGTTGTTGGCGCCGATCAATGCGGGAAAGATTGAAGCAAGTGGTGGCGGAGCGGATATCGGGCCGATCATGGCGACTGGTGTTCCCGGCATGGGGCTCAACGTCGACGGTGCGCGCTACTTCTGGTTCCATCACACCGATGCCGACACACCGGACAAACTCAACCCAGCGGAAGTGCAGCGCTGTGTTGCCGTGATGGCGATTATGGCGTTCGTTGCGGCTGATATTGAACAGACGCTTCCGCGTACTGCACCAACTCCGTGATGTGTATCGCCGTGATGTTGCCGCGATGGAACCGCTGATCGAACCAACCGTGGGTCCGTATTCACCACTCTTCGAATTGCGGGCGTGGCGGCGCGAACTGGATCACATGGTCCGCGAGCACGCCGACGAGCCGGAGGCGATGGAGCGGATTTCGCGGGCGCGGCGTGAGGTGGGTGAATGGATCCGCGCGAGGGAGCACCAGACCCAACGCCCCTGACGCTCGGTACGTCGGGTTAGTCTGAGGTCGACGGTCGTGTCAAGGTGTTGGTGATGCCGCAGCCTTAGAGTTGCGCTTGACCCAAGGCCATTGGCGGCCGCGAGGCTTCTCGCATTGCCAGTATCCGTGAAACTGTGCCGAAGAAAAACAGATTGCTGAACTGCGCCGAAGCGCGGGACGGCGCCGCAGCGTGGCAGGCAACCGTCACGGCGAGCAGGCCACGCGCGCGCAGCGAGATATTGGAACGCGATCGTGTTGTCATTTGAAGCCCGCGCCACCCGTGCGATTGTCGACGACAAAGCGGTTGCGTGACGGCATTTTCACCGCGGGCAACGTCGTCGCGTTCATCACCGCATTCTCGGCGATGACGGCATTCTCGTGTAACAGCCAGGCGATCACCGCGTATGTGTCGTTCGCGCTTAAGGTGCCGAGCGCGTTCTGTGGCATGGCGCGTCGAATGTAGTCGAACAGCGTGGTCGCGTAGGGCCAATAGTTGCCAATCGTTTTCACTGCCTTGGTGTCCGTCGCAAACGGAAATGAATCGCCAGGAATACGACCAACCAGCTTCGCGTTGGGTGGAATGCCTTCGCCTTTGGGGCCGTGGCAGGACGCGCACGATTTCGCGAATACCACGGCACCCTGCGCGACCGAACCTTCACCTGGTGGCAACCCTTCGCCTTTGGCGTTCACGTCGAGGTCCCACGCTGCGATCTCTTGCGCGGTGGCCTCGCGCCCAACGGCGTACACGTCGGGCGCACGCGTGGCTGCACCCACGGTGCCGCGCGTCCCCGTGTCACCACCCTGCGTGGTACACGCGCTCATTGCGGAGACGAGCGCCATCGCACAGGCAAGGGGCCGCACGCGGGTGAGCACCAGCATCTGCGCGCTCACGCGGGCACTCCGTACGTCACCTGACCGTCGGCATTTACTTGCCATCCGCGAATGTGATTGTAGTGGTAGTCGGTTCCCGGTCCACGTCCCGCACGAAACACGTCGACCGTAGGTTGCACGTACCCTGTTTCGTCGATCGCCCGGCTCATTAACAATGCTGGTTGTCCTTCCCACTTCCACAGCGACCCAAAACGCACCAAGGCTTTCGGTTGCGGTGTGCCCTGCAATTCGGCTTGTACCCACGTGGTGCCACCGTCCGTGCTGACATCCACGCCGGTAATCTTGCCTCGTCCACTCCACGCCACGCCCGAGAGTTGAATCCACCCTTTGCGGGCGATACGCGCCGGATAGGTGGGCGAGGTGAGCGTGGACTTGGCGTCAATTTCGAAGCTGAACTGTCGTGCTGTGCCGTTGGGCAGCGGGTCTGTGTATTTGGATGTTTCGTCCTTCGACATATTAGGTTCGCGAATGAGCTCGAGTCGTCGCAGCCACTTCACGTTGGTGTTGCCCTCCCATCCGGGCAGCAACAAGCGCACCGGATAGCCGCCGGACGGACGCAGTGCTTCACCGTTGGCGGCGTACACCAACAGCGCGTCGTCGAGCAGCTTGTCGACGGGAATTGAACGCGACAACAACGCCGCATCGCCACCTTCAGCCAACGCCCACTTTGCGCCACTCGTCAGGCCGCCTGCCTCAGCGAGTACTGTTTTGAGCGGCACGCCCGTCCACTCCAGGTTGCTCAACAGTCCGTCAATTTGCTGCGGTGTGGTTTCCGCTTTCGGTGACTTGTAGCCAAGTCGACCATTGCCCGAGCACTCGAGAAAGTGCACGCGCGTGACCGAGGGCAGCGTCTTGAGGTCGTCGAGCGTGAACATCGTGGGCCGCTTCACCAATCCATGTACTAGCAGTTTGTACTTGGCGGGATCGATGAGCGCGACACCACCGTGATGACGTTCGAATTGAAGGTCGATCGGGGTGATCGTGCCTGTGAGCTGGTGAATCGGCGTGAGCGAGGAACCGGAAACCAAACCGACTGGGGTGCGCGACGGATTCTCGAACGGCGAGCGAATACTTTGCGCGGACGTCGGCAGACCAAGTACGCGCGTCGGGTCGTCGGGGATGACGAGCGCGGGTGCTGGCATCGCCGCGCTGGCCGCTGTCGGAGACGTTTTTGCGGCCGCTGCCGTCGCGATGCGCTTCGCCGGTTGTCCGGTGAGGGAATCCGGTAGTGCCGCCAGCGCTGCGCCGCCAGCCACCGTCGCCGCACCAGCAAGCAGCGCTCGGCGCGAGAGTGTGTTGACGTCGAGCGTTCGGCTGTCCGGCGCGGCCTGCGTTTCGTCCTTCACGTGATCTGAAGCCACGGATCTCCCCAAGCGTTGCGGTCAACGACTGTCAGCACCCATACAGCACCAATACAGTGACGAGGGTGGGATTGCGAGCAGAGCGTGCCACCTGGGGAGCACGCTGTCAACCATTTGCACAACGGCAGCGCGAAACGGTTACAATCCCCGTCGCCACCACCCCTACGTCAGTCGACTATGCGCCTCGCCGCTCTCCATGTTGTGCGATCTGGACTTGTCGGGTTGCTGTTCGCTGTGCCGTCGCACGCGCAGCAGCAACGCGACGTCCCACGTGTCGCCGTCGGCCCATGGCGGGTGACAACGGGTGTGATCGCGCCGTGGGCACTCGCTGAGCAAGCTCGACTGGATCGCGCTGTGTATTTGACGAGGGTTGTGCGACTGCGCGCAGCGGTGTTCGCTGGACTGAGCCCCTTCGCGTGCGAGCGCCCGCGCTATGATCAGACCACGATGCCGCCTGAGGGACTCTTTCAGGGAAACTTGCCAGCGCCGGCGGCTGATGCCGCGCGTGCACTGGGATTTGCTGCGGGCACTGTGCGAGGCGTGCGCGTCACCTGTGCCTCGGGGATGTTCGAGTTCCACGCGGTCGATGCGTCGCACCTGCTGGTCGCGATCGACAACGTTATCTGGACACTAGATCGATCGCCGGGTGCGCTGGCGGCAGCGACCACACCACCCGGTGTGGTGCAGCGAATGCTTGAGGCACATTTCGCCAACGACATGGGATTTGACAGTGTGACCGTGAAGCACGTGCAACCATTTCTCACCACCGGTCTCGCGACGCGCATCGCGACGTACTTCGCCGCACCGGCACCGCGCGACGAAGTGCCGGCCATCGACGGTGATCCGTTTACAGACGCGCAGGAATACCCGACGCGATTTTCCGTGCAACGCGCCACCGTGACTGGTGTGCGTGCCACCGTGGTGGTGCGTTTTGCTGATGGTTACGCGTCGCGGACTTTACGCTACCAGTTGCGCGACGGTCCAGCGGGGTGGCGCGTTGACAACATCATCTATCACGGAGGCGCCACGTTCAACACCCTGCTGCGCGTGAAGTCACATTGAGGTTGAGCGTGGCATTTGATCGGACCGTCAACGTTCGTGGTCGACGTCTGCGCTAAGGAAAAAAAGGAGACCATGCCGTCATATTTGCCGGATAAATGACGACATATCAGGCAAAATGTCGATCGCTCAACCAGATGGCAGACTTGGACGCGCCATTCCCCCAATCCGAGCTCATCCTCTACCAAGCGGAGGATGGCAGCACACGTGTGCAGGTGCGGTTACAAGACGAGACGGTCTGGCTGACGCAGAAGCTGATGGCGGATCTGTTTCAGGCCTCCACATATCCGTACATGAGCATGCACATCCGCAACGTTCTTGCGGAGGGAGAGTTGGAGGCGGATTCAGTGGTTAAGGAATTCTTCACAACTGAATTCGACGGTAAGCGCTATGCCACGCAGCACTACAATTTGGATGTCATCATCTCGGTGGGATACCTTGTAAAGTCGCAGCGCGGCGTTCCGCATCTGGGCTACGCAGCGACTGCGGGAGTACATCGTGAAGGGATTTACGATGGACGACGAACGACTGAAGCAGTCGGGCGGAGATGGGTTTGATAACTTGGCCGAGAAGTCTCGCGCAGCACGACGGCATGAAGCGTTGGACGCAGGTGGTGACGGAGCTCCCGCGCACCTTCGCGCTGTGCGCCGCAAGTGACGATGCAACGGCGATTCGACGACGTGAGCTACTTCCAGGCGCTGCTGGCTGCGCTCAACAAGCAGAGCAGCCCCTGCTCGCGCAAGCCGAACTGCTGTGCGCGGAGTGGGTATAAGCCCGAACAGGCGCAGCGCGCTGGACGCTACCGCACGTCGCCGCTAGTGGAAATGGCCGCGGGCACCATAACTTTCCGGTCGCATCACCACACGATCCCCATCCCAGGAATCACCCATGCATCGTATTCTCATCATCGCCGCCTTGGCCGTCTCGTCGTCGGTTGCCAGCGCACAGGCGGTTGCCGTGACGTTGTCGGAATGGAAAATCGGGCTGGCACGCGATACGGTCAAAGCTGGTGCGGTCACCTTCCGCGTGAAGAACACCGGCACGATCACCCACGGCTTCTATGTGATTGGCGACAAGATGGACAAGGGCACGTCGGACGTTCCGGCAGGGCAGGAAGCATCGTTGACGCTCACGCTGAAGGCGGGCACCTACGAAGTCTTCTGCCCCATGTCCGACAATTCGCACAAGATGGCCGGCATGACACGAAAACTGATCGTCACGCCCGGTGACGCGGTGGTGGCGCCGGTGGCGCCCGCGAAGCCGGCGGTGAAGCCGCCAGTGAAGAAGCCGCCTGTGGTGAAGAAGCCCGGCGCCTGATGGTCGAGCCATTGCGACGCCAGAGTGAGTGGCACGCTGGGCACATGCTACGACCACAACTGTCGATCGCGCTGGCGCTGACCCTCGGTGCATCCGCCAGCGCGCAGTCCGTACGAGCCATCACGCACGTGAGCGTGATCGACGCGCGTGACACCGCCGCGCGTGCAGACCAGACCGTGGTTATCCGCGGCCATCGGATTGTTGCGTCGGGTGCGAGCAAGACGGTGCGGGTGCCGAGTGGCGCGCTGGTCGTGGACGGCCGTGGCAAGTATCTCATTCCCGGTCTGTGGGACATGCACGTGCACACCGGCACCATTGGCGGACGCGCGTTGCTCGGCCTGTATGTCGCCAATGGGGTGACCGGCGTGCGCGACATGGCCAGTGCGTGGGCGACGATCGTTGGCTGGCGTGGCGAGATTGCGCGCGGCACGCTCGTCGGTCCTCGCATCGTCGCGTCGGGGCCATATCTCGAAGGTGGTGATGTGCCCATTGCACACTTGCTCACGCGCACGCCGGCGGAGGGGCGCGCCGGTGTCGATTCGCTGGTCGCGCTGGGCGTGGACTTCGTCAAGGTGCACGGTCAGTTAACGCCGCCGGTGTATTTCGCCATCGCGCGTCGGGCTCGCGAGCGCGGCATCCCATTCGCCGGACACGTCTCACGCGCCGTCGGCTCAGCCGCTGCGTCTGATTCCGGACAGCGCAGCATCGAGCATCTGCTGGCCATACCGGCGCCCTGTACTCCCGCGGAGTCGCTTGCGCTGGCGCCGCGGTTCACGGTGCAGAGTGCGCTCGGTCGGTGTGCGTCGGACAACCTGGCACCGCTCTACGCGCGTTTTGTTCGCAACAATACGTGGGTCACACCAACATTCGTCGCGCAAGTTGAAGTCGCCACGTGGCCCGGTCGTGGTGTGCCAGGCGACTCACTCGCGCACTATCTGCCGAAGGCGTTGCGTCAGTTCGTGGCGACCATCTTACCCATGCCGGACAGTGTACCGCTTCATGCCGACTCAGTAGGACGCGCTATGTTGGCAAAGCGGATGACGCAGGTGGCCGCCATGCGTGTCGCCGGCGTGCACGTTCTTGCCGGTACCGACGCGCCGTTGCGCAACAGTCCTCCGGGATTCGGTTTGCACGAGGAACTACTGATGCTGGTGCGCGGTGGCATGTCACCCTTTGATGCGCTTGCCGCCGCCACCTCCGAACCGGCGCGTTTCCTTGGCCTCGACTCACTGGGCACCATCGAGACTGGGAAGATCGCCGATCTCGTGTTGCTTGACGCGAATCCGTTAGCGGACATCAGGAATACGCGACGGATTCACGCGGTGGTGGCGAACGGACGGTATTTCACCGGGCGCGAGCGCCTGGAGTTGCTACAGCGAGCGGCGCGCGAGTGAATGCAAGTTGTGCGCGAGTGAGCGCGAACTCCTTCAACGTTCGCTGAAGAAACCCTTCGTCGGCCTTTCGTGACCAACGAAGGAACCCATAACCGAACTCTGATGAACCGCATGTCTCCGCTTCACCTCGCCGCGCTTGCTCTCGCCGTGGCTGTCGCACCACTTCAGGCGCAGCCCAACCCACTGCTCGGCAAATGGGCCATTGAGTACGCGCGCGGCATGCGTGTCGAAAACGATGTGCCAACGCCCGTGATGGGTACGGGCACATTGACGATTGTGCAGGACGCGGATTCGCTGCTTGGCACCATTGACGGTTCGCCACGGCCCGATGGCACCATGGCGCCGGCGACGAAATTGGGCGGGCGCCTGAACAACGGGAGCGCGGTGCTCATCTCCAAATCGAAAGCGAGAGTGAACATGAACGGCGAGATGAGCGAGATCGACATCACGGTGACGTGGACCCTGTCGGCCAATGGCGATGCGCTGAGCGGTACACTGCTGCGCAAAGTGGGCGTCGCTAGTCCGATGGCGGACGCTCCACCAAGCCCCGTGAAAGGCACGCGCATCAAGAGCTAACGGCGCACCTACCGGTCGAGAAATGCCCGCATACGCGCCGTGCGTTCCTCATTCGACGCGAGCGTCCGAAAGGCCGCGTGCTCTTCGCGCAACCCTTCACTGAGCGGTGTCTCGTAGGCGCGCAGTACCACCTGTTTGAGCAGGCGAACCGCGTCGCGCGGCTGCGATGCGATCCGTTCGGCAATCGCCGTCGCACGCGACAGTGCGTCGCCCGCCGGCACGACTTCTGACACGAGGCCGGCGTTGCGCGCGCTCGGCGCATCGACCGGGTCGCCGGTGAGCACCATCTGCATGGTGACGGACTTGCCGACACTGCGCGCCAACCGCTGCGTGCCACCCGCACCCGGCATCCATCCCAAGCTGATTTCCGGTTGACCGAAGCGGGCGGCAGCGCCAGCAATGGCGATGTCGCAGCTGAGCACCAGTTCACATCCGCCGCCCAGCGCCACGCCCTCTACGGCCGCAATCATGGGGCATTCGACACGCCAGATGCGCTGCCACGCGAGGGTGCGAGGATGCACGCGCAATGCGGCACCGTCGAGTGCAATCATTTCCGAAATGTCGGCACCGGCGGCAAATGCGCGATCATTGCCCGCAATGACAACGCAGCGCACGGCCTCTTGGCGATCGGCCGCCTCGAGCGCGTCGGCGAGCTCGATCATGGTGCGATGGCGGAGTGCATTGCGCACCTCAGGGCGCGCGAGGGTGATCACCATGACACCGTTCATCGGGGTGCCAACGAGAATGTCACTCGGCGTAATCATGCAATCACTCCGCGCGTGTCGTTTGACTCGAAGACGTCGTCGATCAGATCACAGTATTGAAAACGCTCTTCGCGCAGCACGTGGGCACCCAGCGTCACGCTGATTGGTGTGTGGAAGATGGGACCACGCAGTACGCACGTATGAAACTCTCCGCGTTCGCCACACGGGTCAACGCTTGGCGGTAGATCGGCCAGCAGCGTCGCATCGTACGCACGACCGGCAAAATCCGCGTGCAGTTGCGTCGTGTCCACGCAGGTTAGTACGGCGTGATATCCCTGTGTGATAAAGTACTGCGCGAGCGCTGGCGTTGGCTCCATCCA
>JANMKU010000170.1:0-30011 GCA_031372205.1 Gemmatimonadaceae bacterium
GTACCCACCCCATGGCGTATTGAACCAGACGACATCACGCGCACACAGATCGCCCGCGTGAATGGCTGGCGCAATCGATGGGGCCGCGCCGATGGATTCGCACTACCCGTCACGCGCGCCGACGCGCTCACGTGGCTGGAACGATTCATCGTTGAACGACTGCCGGCCTTTGGACCGTACGAAGACGCCCTCGTGCACGGCGCACCCGATCTGCTGCACTCCACCCTGTCGTCGATGCTCAACGTTGGCCTGCTGCATCCGCTGGAAGCGGTCCGTCGCGCCGAACGCGCGTGGCGCGATGGCACGGTGCCCATTGCTTCCGCCGAAGGGTTCATTCGGCAGATCCTCGGCTGGCGCGAATACATCCGCGGCATGTACTGGCACCTGATGCCCGGATTACGCACCGCAAACGCGCTTGGCGCGACGCTTCCGTTGCCGCGATGGTTCTGGGCACCGGATGGAGAAGCGTACGATGACACCGCATCCACCGGCAGTGCGTGCGAGATGCGCTGTCTCGCGGATTCGATTCGCAGCGTGCGCGACTACGGCCGCGTGCACCACATCGCGCGTCTCATGGTGCAATGCAATTTCGCCACACTGCTGGGCGTCGAACCGGCGGCACTATCGCGCTGGTACTGGAGCGCATTCTCCGATGCGTACGAGTGGGTGGAACTGCCCAACGTGATGGGGATGGGCACGTGGGCTGACGGCGGCGTGCTGGCGTCCAAGCCCTACATCGCGTCCGGTGCGTACATCAACCGCATGAGCGACTACTGCGCATCGTGCCGATACGATGTCACCCAGCGCAGTGGCGCTGATGCGTGTCCGGTCAACGCGTTGTACTGGGAATTTCTCGACCGGCATCGGGCACGGTTTGCCGCGCATCCCCGCATGTCGATGATGGTCCGGCACGTCGAGCGCATCCCGGAACCGGAACTGGTGCAGATCCGGCGCAGCGCGGCCGAGTTTCGTGCGTCGCTGGCATACGATGCCGCGTTTGCGCCGCCCGCGCCCAACGTGCACTACACTGTTTCGCCAAGCACGGACAGCGCCTAGCATTCGGGCGTGTCGTCTCCCGCTGCACTCCCGTCGCCGTTGCCACCTGCGGAACCCACGCCTCGTCGGCGTGTGCACGTGCGTCCGCCCACCTCCACCCCAGCGCAGCGCAAGGCGTTGCGCGAACTTGTGCGCACCGACTGCGAGAACCGGCCTGGCGTCTATCGCATGCTCGGCCCGACGGGGCTCGTGCTCTACGTTGGTCAGTCGCGCGTACTGCGCACCCGCCTGCTCTCGTATTTTCGGGCGCGCGGACGCCGCGACAAGGCGGCGCGCATTCTCCGGCATGCCCATCGCATCGAGTGGGAGTACACCGCCACGGAATTCGGCGCCCTGCTTCGCGAATTGCGGCTCATCAAACAACATCGCCCGACGTTCAACGCGATGATGGTGACCGACGACTGGCCACGCGGGTACGTCGCGCTTACTGGCGGCGCCGTGCCGGGGCTCCGTGTCGTTCCCCGCTCAGACGATCCGTCCGCAGTGGCGCTGTTCGGCCCGTTCCGCAAGGTCGGTCTGTTGCGCGAGTCGGTGCGCGCGCTGGCGGACGCGATGGGCATTCGCGACTGTGCGTTGGACGACGTACCACGACGTGCCTCGGGAAGTCCGCTGTGGTTCAATACGGACGACGGAACCGCCGAACGCACCGGCGGACGTACGCGCGCGCCGGGCTGCTTGCGCCACGACTTGGGGAGTTGCGCGGGACCGTGTATCGGCGCTGGTCAGGGGGCGGCGTATCGCAAGGCCGCGAAACAGGTGCGCGCCTTTCTTGAAGGTCGCGGGAAGGCGCCGATCACTCGATTGCGTGCGGACATGAGCGCAGCGTCAGATGCGCTAGCCTTTGAGCGCGCTGCTGTGGTGCGCGACAAGCTGGAACGCGTCACGTGGCTGTATGAGCGCGTGCAACGATTCCGCGCAAATGTGGACCGCTTGACGTTTCGCTATCACGCGCGCGGCTCGGATGGCGCCGAGTGGGTGTACCTGATTCGACGCGGTACCGTGCGCGCGGAAGTGCCGATGCCATCGTCCGACGACGCGCGACATGCGCTGGAGCAAATGGCGGCGCGCATCTTCGACGGTCCGGACATGTCGGGTGCTGACATTCCAACGCACGATCTGGACGAGTTCTACCTTGTGTCCAGCTGGTTTCGGCGGCGCCCGTTAGAGCGGGCCAAAGCGGTGGCAGCGCGTTGACGCGAGTGCGCCCGTGGCTATCGCCCGTGCTGGTGGTGCTACTGCTCTTCATCGCGCTCCGGCTGCTCGAATCCGAGCTCGCGCACCTGCGCTATCACGACATTCTGCGTGCATTCAACGACGTGTCGGGCGCCAAGCTGCTGCGCGCGGCACTCTGCACGCTAGCCACGTACGGTGCACTCCCTGGGTACGATCTCCTGGCATTGATGTATGCCGAACACCGTTTGCCGTGGCGACGCGTGGTGTACGGATCGACGGTCACCTACGGCATCAGCCAGACGCTCGGATTCGCCGCGCTCACCGGTGGATCGTTGCGGGTACGCCTGTGGAGTGCCTGGGGGCTCGGCACCGAAGAAATCGCCAAGGCCGTCGCATTCTCCGGCGCAACATTCATACTCGGCGTCATCATACTCACCGGAATCGTCGGCATCCTCACGCCGGCCGATCACCTTGCGCGTCTCCTGCTGCCGGTGCCAGTGGTGCGCGTGGTGGCGGCGCTCAGTATTGCGGCGACCATGTTGTACATCGGATGGAGTCTGTTCGCGCGTGGACGCCCGCTCAACGTGCGCGGCCTTGAGATCCCGGTGCCATCGCCCCGCCTCGTTGCCGGCCAGTTACTGGTCGCCACGTTCGATTGGTCGCTGGCGGCGCTCGTGCTGTACGTGCTCCTGCCCGAAGGACATCGACTCTCCTTCCCGGCGTTTATGGGCGCCTTTCTCCTTGCCCAAACGGGTGGCTTGCTCAGCCACGTTCCGGGCGGACTGGGCGTCTTTGAAACGCTCATGGTCTTGCAGTTGGGCGACGCGATCCCAACAGAAACATTGCTCGGCGCCTTGCTGGCGTATCGCGTTGTCTTCTATCTGATCCCGTTTGTCGTCGCGGTCACCATGCTCGTCGTG
Source organism: Gemmatimonadaceae bacterium (assembly GCA_031372205.1). Classification (GTDB taxonomy): domain Bacteria; phylum Gemmatimonadota; class Gemmatimonadetes; order Gemmatimonadales; family Gemmatimonadaceae; genus Gemmatimonas. Next base: position 3,150 of record JANMKU010000170.1, read on the forward strand.
CACGAAGTGCGTCGCCAGCAGCAGTACTTGAGCGGCGTGTTCACTGCCGTCGCGGGCGGGTTTGAACGCTGGGCAGAACCGCTGCTGCCGAGTGCCATCGGACTGATGACTATGCTCGGTGGTGCCATGCTGCTCTTTTCCGGGGCAACGCCACCAGCCCGCGGACGAATGGCTGCACTCATCGACGTACTCCCGCTCGGTGTGGTGGAGTTGTCGCACTTCGCCGGCAGTATCGTTGGTGCCGGCCTGCTGGTGCTCGGCTGGGCACTTACACGACGACTCGACGCGGCGTATCAGCTTGTTCGCGCCCTCCTGATTGCCGGCATCGTGGCCTCGCTGTTCAAAGGCCTTGACTATGAAGAAGCCCTGGCGCTCGCGGTCGTACTCGCATTGCTGACCGCCAGTCGCGCTGCGTTCTCACGCCGGTCATCGCTATTCGCGGAGCCGCTCACGCCAGGTTGGGTGATGGCAATGCTGGCGATTGTCGGAGTGAGCACCTGGGTGGGTGTCTTTTCATATAAGCACGTCAACTATGGCACCGAACTGTGGTGGCGATTCGCCGAGCGCGGCGATGCGCCAAGGTTTCTCCGCGCGAGTGCCGGTGCGGCCGGTGCACTCGGCGTTGCGGCGCTGATGCGGTTGCTACGACACGCGTCGCCGAGACTCCCAGGAACGACGCCTGATGAACTGCAGCACGTGGCGAAGCTCCTGCCGACCATTGCCAGTACGTCGGCGGCACTCGCACTGCTCGGCGACAAACATCTGCTGTTCTCCGACGCGAACGACGGCTTCCTGATGTACGGGGTGAGCGGGCGAAGCTGGGTCGCGCTGGGCGATCCCTGCGGCTCGGAATCGTCGCAACGCGAACTGGCGTGGCGCTTTCGCGAGGAAGCTGACCAACACGGTGCGTGGCCAGTGTTCTACGAAGTCGGTGTCAAGAATCTTCCGCTGTACATCGATCTCGGATTGACGCTGCTCAAGATGGGCGAGGAAGCGTCGGTGCCCTTGGCGACGTTCGCCATGGATGGTGGACATCGTCGCGGGCTCCGGCGGACACAGCGTGAGCTGCTGAAAGTGGGGGCATCCTTCGAGGTGGTCGCGCGCGAACAGGTCGCGGCACTGCTGCCGGAAATTCAGCGCATCTCCAACGAGTGGCTGGGCACGAAGTCGACGAGGGAAAAGGGCTTCTCGCTCGGTCGCTTCGATCCCGCCTACCTCGTGCACTTTCCGCTCGCGTTGGTGCGCATCAACGGACGCATCGTCGCGTTCGCCAACGTATGGACGGGGAATGGAGAGGAGTTGTCGCTGGATTTGATGCGATACGCGAATGATGCACCGGCAGCGGTCATGGAGTTCCTGTTCATTGAGCTCATGTTGTGGGGGCGCGTGAACGGGTTTCACCACGCCAGTCTGGGCATGGCGCCACTTTCAGGACTTGGTGCGCGCAGCCTCGCGCCCCGCTGGCACAAGGTGGGTGGATTGTTGTATCGGCATGGCGAACATTTTTACAACTTTCGCGGCCTTCGCGCGTACAAAGAGAAGTTCGACCCCGTGTGGGAGCCACGGTACCTCGCGTCGCCCGCCGGACTGACGTTGCCCCGTGTGCTCACAAACGTGACATCGCTCATCTCCGGTGGGATTTCTGGCCTCTTCACGAAGTAGCCACGCGCTGCAGGTCGAGCAACTGCGCGTCGATCCCGCGCTCGTCACCCGTGGGCTTGACGTTGAGTCAGTCCTCGGGGAAGGCGGATGCGCTGTGGTGTATCGCGCCCGTGATGCGCGCCATCAGCGTGACGTTGCGATCAAAGTCATTCGTGAAACGCCCGCACTCTCGAACGCCGCCGAACGGTTTCGACAGGAGATTCAAGTCGCGGCAGGGCTGCGTCACGCCCACATCTTGCCAATCATCGATTCGGGGACACTCGAGGGTGGGCGACCGTTTTCGGTCATGCCGGTGGCCAATGGTCGACCACTCGATGCACTGATCCGCGAAGGACCGCTGAGCGTCGTCGACGCGATACGGCTCGCGCGCGAAACGGCGGAAGCACTCTCGTATCTCCATGCACGCGGCTTTGCGCATCGCGATGTGAAGCCCGACAACATTCTGGTCGAAGGCGGACACGCGACGCTCACAGACTTTGGCCTGGCCGCTCCGTTGTCTTCGCGACCCGCGTCTGCAAAGGCTGCACACGACGTGACGCGCACCGCCGCAGGGGCCGCAGATCGGTTCACGCCGGCCGGCGGGGCCGTGGGCACGCTGTACTACATGAGTCCAGAACTGCTCCGCGGCGACCCGGCAATTGATGTGCGCGCCGATATCTACGCGCTTGGCGTGGTGTTGTATGAAATGCTCGCGGGGGAGCATGCGCACGACAACACGTCGCCACAGCAAATTCTGGCGCGTCTTTCATTCGACGGCTTTCCGAATGTCCGATCGGTACGACCGGATGTGTCCGGGCGCTTGGAAGCAGTCATCACTCGCGCCACAGCGGCAAAACCCGGCGATCGTTTTCCATCAGCGCAGGCCATGGCGGAGGCACTTGGCAACGTGCCGATCGCCAGTGGCGGCGCACGCATTATCGCCGCGCCCCGTGATCCACGTTCATTGTCGGGCGTGCTCGTCGCCCTGTTGGCCGTATTGATTGTTGGCGCCCTGTACTGGCAAAGTGCGCGCGATGCGACGGCGCTTGATCCCGATCGTATTGTGGTTGCCGATCTGGCCAACGATACCGGTGACTCAACCATGTCGCGCCTTGGTGTGCTGGCCGGCGATGTGATCACGGCCAGGCTCGCCGACCGCACGAAACTCTCCGTAGTCAATGCCGCCGTCGCGCTACCGTCGCATCAGCAGCAGAACCTTCCACCGGAGGACTCCACACTCGCACGCGAGACTCGCGCGCTCATCGCGTCCACGCGCGCCGGACTCGTCGTCACGGGCGCGTACTTCCGCGCCGGCGATGCGCTCAACGTGCTGGCGGAGGTGACCGACACGCGATCCGGACGCGTGCTGGGCGCTGCTGGTCCCGTGCAGCTGATGCTCTCCCGTCCCGACGCGCCGCTCGCGGTCCTCGCGGACAGCGTGGTTGCCATACTCCAGCGGCGACATGTGCCGCCCTCCTAAACGCCAGGATTACCACATGCCTTCTGCACCGGACGAACTCGCGAAACGCTATCTGCGACGCGAATGGCAACACCTGAATGCGGAGGAACGCCACGTCATCTCTGCCGTCATTGATCGCGTCGCTGTGAGTCGCGATGCTGCGATACTTGGCGACGAAACGCGGACGGTTGGTGAACGTATGGCCGATCGCATCGCCGAGTTTGGCGGATCGTGGAAGTTCATTCTGCTGTTTCTCGCATTTCTCGTCGTTTGGGTGGTGGTGAATACGGCCATCCTTGGTCCGCGACGCGAGGCGTTTGATCCGTATCCGTACATCTTTCTCAATCTGTTTCTCTCGATGATTGCTGCGCTGCAGGCGCCCGTCATCATGATGTCGCAGAATCGACAAGGGGCGCGTGATCGGATCGATGCACAAAACGACTATCGGGTGAACCTGCACGCGGAGGTGCAGATTCATGAGCTGCACGAAAAACTCGATCAACTGCGGATCGAGCGCTGGTCAGAACTGATTGAAATGCAGCAGGAGCAGATTCGGTTGCTGATGCAGCTCGCCGAGAGTCGCGGACGACAATCGTGAGCATCGATCCCATGGCTGGTGCCCATGCGCGTTTAGCCTACACACGTCGACCGTCACAACGTCTCTTCGCGCTGTGCGCGTCACTGATACTCGGCACGACTATGGTGGCGATGCACGCGGCCGGTGCGCAGGCCGCGACGGACGATCTGAGCAACTTGCCGATCCGGTGGATCGAACCAACCGGTGCACCCTCCCACCGCGTCGCCATCTTGCTCAGTGGCGATGGTGGATTTGCCGAACTCGTGACGCATCTGGGGAACGGGTTGGCTGCGCGCGGGCTTGGTGTTGTTATTCTCAACTCGCGCGCCTTTCTTTCGCCGAAGAAGTCACCAACCGAGACGGCGGCTGCGGTCGCGCGCCTCATCCGCGGAGCGATGCGTCGATGGCATGCTGACTCGGTGGTGCTCGTGGGGTACTCGCGCGGAGCGGATCTTGCGCCGTTCGTCGTCAACGGTCTGCCAACCGACTTGCGGAGCCGCGTGAGTGCGATCGCGATGCTCGGTCTCGCACCGATGGCCAGTTTCGAGTTTCACATCCTCGACCTGATCAAGGATACGCCGCGTGCGTCGGACGTACCCGTGCTTCCGGAACTACTGCGGCTTCGCGGCCTGCCGATGCTGTGCATCTATGGTGATGACGAGGACAGCTCGGGTTGCAAAGCGGCCCCGGATGGCTTGTTGCGCAAGGAAGCGCGCAAAGGCGGTCACCACTTTGACGGCAACGATGACGCGCTCTTGGATCTCATTCTGCAGTTAATCGGCCTGCGTCATTGAGCGAATGCACGAAGTGCCCGGATTGCTCCGGGCACTTCATGAACGCCTACCGCCCGCTCGCTTCGGGTCCCGCCCCTGTTGAGCGAACGATAGAGCGCGTCGTTCGGGGTCAGCCCTTCTTGACGCTGTCCTTCTTCGCCTTGCGGACGCGGCGCGCCTTCTTCTTCGTGCTGTCGGATGCGGCGGCTACTTTCTTGGCGACGACCTTCTTGGTCGTGTCAGCCATCTTGGCTACGGGAGCGGCCATCTTTGACGCCGTCGCAGCGGGCGCCGTCGCCGCGGGCGGAGTCACGGTGGACTTGGCCGGCTTGGCGGGCTGTGCCGACAATGAACCGGCAAGGACGAGCGTGGATGCGGCGATGGCAAGGCGAATGCGGTTCATAACTACTCCGAGAAGGATTGTGGCTGTTGGCGTACGACATGTTGCGTTGTTCCTTACGAGGGGGATCTTACAAGTGCCTACCTTAACTGCCGATTAACGAACCGCGCGGGGTGAATTCGACCGCCGTTCGCTGCCTCTGACCCCACCGTGCCGTGCGACTGCTCGTCGTTGAGGATGATCCCAAACTGGCCCGGGTGATCGCGCGCGGACTGCGCGAGCATACCTATGCCGTTGACGTCACCGGCGACGGACGTGATGCGGTTGTGCAGGCCGCGGTGAACGCCTACGACGCGATTATTCTCGACGTGATGCTGCCAGGGATGGACGGTATCGCGGTCTGCCGCGAGTTGCGCGCCCGTGGACTTCGCACCCCCGTCCTCATGCTCACGGCGCGTGACGCCGTTGCCGATCGCATCGCCGGGCTCGATACCGGCGCCGATGACTATCTCACGAAGCCGTTCGATTTCGGTGAACTGTTGGCGCGCCTGCGCGCGCTCCTGCGACGTCCCGAGGTACTGCAGCCGGCACTCTTTCGCGTGGCCGATCTGGAACTCGATGCGCACTCGCACGCCGTGACACGCGCCGGTGTCCCGATTGCGTTGACGGCCAAAGAGTATGCCTTGCTCGAGCTCCTCATCCAACGCGCCGGACAAATTGTCTCCCGTGCAGACATCGTCGCGCATGTCTGGGATGACAATCACGATGCGTTCACCAATGCCGTCGAAGTGTACGTCAATCGTTTGCGCGGCAAGATCGACCGCGCGCCGTGGACGCCACTCCTGCACACCCGCCGCGGCGCCGGATACATCTTGACCGAGGTGCCGCCGTCGTGACCCGGTGGCAGCCGTCCATTCGGCTGCGGCTCACGCTATGGAACGCCAGTGTGCTGGCGCTCGTGCTGATCGCCTTTGCGTCGGTCGGCTGGTTCACGCTCGCCGCCGTGCTGCGCGAAGGTGGTGATGCCACGGTGCGCGAATCGGCCCAGGCAATCGCGGGCGCCGTCATTGCGGAACGTCGCGCCTCCCGCGCACGCGGCGATACGGCCCGTGTGCGCGGTGAGGCCGCCCGCGATGCCCTCCGCGAATTGCGTACCGGCAATCTGGAAGTCTTCATCGCCGACGAAGCCGCGCGTGTTGTTGCCGTCAGTCGGAGCCCCATGCGAAAAGGATCGCGGAGCGCGCTGACGCAGCCACCGATCACACCACCCGCCAATGCGGACACGGTGAACATGCCCGTGCCGATACGCGATCTCTTTCGCGAACAAAGCGCCGCCGGGGAGGTCGTCCTGCGCACGATTCGTATCGACGGCGAGATCTGGCGTGCCGCCGTCATTCGCCTCGCCCCAGGTGCCGACCACTCCGAGGAACCCGCCCTGCATGTTGGCGTCTTGCGGTCGGATGACGAAGACATCGCAGTGCTCGCACGCGTGCGCAGTACCCTGTTCTTTGCGGTACCGATTGCGCTGCTGGTGGCCATCGTGACGGGATATGCGATCGCACGCCGGAGCCTTGAACCCATGGACAGCATGGCCGCGCGCACAGCGCGCATTTCGGCCGCCACCCTGGACGAACGACTCCCCGTATTCAACGCCCACGACGAACTCGGCAGACTCGCGACGGTCATCAACGATCTGCTCGGCCGCGTGGAAGCCGCGTTTCGCCAGCAGAAACAGTTCGTCGCCGATGCGTCACACGAGCTGCGGACCCCGATCGCCATCGTCCGCGGCGAAGCGGATGTCGCGCTGCAACTGCCCACACGCGACGAAGGCGAGTACCGCGAAGCGATCGGCATCATTCGCGACGAATCGGTGCGGTTGACGCGCATTGTCGATGATCTCTTTTTGCTGGCCCGTACTGATGCTGGTGGAGCGCTCGATCATCGCGAACAGGTAGACGTCGTCGAACTTATCGTCACCGCGTTGCGGAGCGTGCGCACGATCGCGGTGGCTCGGGGCATCTCCCTCGAGAGCGTGCTGCCGGCACCCGACGCCCACGTGCTCGTGAACGGTGATCGCACGTTGTTGCGTCGACTCCTGCTCAATCTCCTCGACAACGCGCTCAAACATACGCCGAGTGGTGGCGTGATCACGGTGTCGCTCGCTCTGGCGGCTCGCGACGTGGGGCTGGTGGTGGCTGACAATGGCCCGGGCATCGCCACCGAACTGCGACCGCATATCTTTGACCGTTTCGTGCGTGCCATGCCCGTGCGCGACACCGACCTCCATGCTGCGCAGCCTGTGAGCGCGAGCGGGGCCGGGCTCGGACTCGCCATTGCGCAGTCGATCGCCATAGCACACGGTGGTCAGATTACGCTCGAAGACGCAGTGGCTGGAGCGCACTTTTGCGTGACATTGCCGCGCACATCGGCATAGGTGTGCGCGCATGCGCGAAGTCAGAAGCAGTTCGTCGTGCCGCAAGCAGTCGATAGCGAACCGCACTCGCACCTCGCCGGTTTCACGCTTCCATCTGCGCGCGGCGCGACATCGCCAGCAATTGCCAGAATAACGTGCGCAATTCGTCCTCGGGTAATCCCGCGTCCCGCGCCAATCGTGACGCACGAGCCACGACTGCGGCCTCGCGTGCGGGATCAGTGACCGGCAAACCGGCCGCGGCCTTCAAGCGACCGGCCGCACGAGCCAGCGCGGTGCGCTCGGCGATCATCGCAATCAGCGTCCCGTCGATGCGTTCGATCTCGTCGCGCACCGCCTCGAGCCCACTGCCGGTGGAGTGATCGCTCATGCGGCGCTCTGTGCCACACGCACATCGGCCGACGCGACGTCACGACCTACGGCCTGTGCCACAGCGCGCAACTGCCCCATCAGCTCGGCGAATGCGGACGGCAGCAACGACTGCTCGCCGTCCGATCGGGCGTTGAGTGGATCGGGATGCACTTCAATCAGCAGCCCATCGGCGCCGGCCGCGATCGCCGCCATCGCCAGTGGCGCAACAAGATCGGCGCGTCCACCCGCATGACTGGGGTCGACCAACACCGGTAGATGCGACTCGCGCTTGAGCACAGGAATAGCGGCGATGTCAAGCGTGTTGCGCGTCGCCGTTTCGTACGTGCGGATGCCGCGTTCGCAGAGCATCACATCCCCGTTGCCCTGCGCCATGATATACTCGGCGGCCATCAGCAATTCGGTGATGGTGCCCGACAGGCCGCGCTTGAGCAGCACCGGTCGTCGCGTGCGACCCACTTCAGTGAGCAACGGATAGTTCTGCATGTTGCGCGCGCCGATCTGCAACACATCCGCATACGACGCCACGAGTTCGACCTGACGCGGATCCATCACCTCCGTCACCACCGGCATGCCAGTCTCGGCACGTACCTCGGCGAGTAAATGGAGGGCCGCTTCCCCCATCCCCTGAAACGCGTACGGCGACGACCGTGGCTTGAATGCACCGCCGCGGAGCATGCGCGCGCCGGCCGACCGGACCTTCCGCGCCGTGTCGAAGAGCATGTCGCGCCCTTCCACCGAGCACGGGCCGGCAATGACGACGATGTCGCGTCCACCAACCGCCGTCCCCGCGGGATCACCAAGTCGAATCACCGTGTTGCTCACCGCAAACTCGCGTGACGCGAGCTTGTACGGTTTGAGAATAGGCAACACGCGCTCGACGCCCTCCAGCTGCGTCAGCGCGTGCTCGCTCAAGCGCGCATCGTCCCCGATGCAGCCGACGATGGTGCGCTGTTCGCCGCGCGATACGTGCGCGCGCAGTCCGGCTTGTTCCACGTGCTCGATGATATGGTCGAGTGCGTGGGCGCTGATGCCGGCGATGGTGATGATGATCATAGTGGTTCCGAGCGGGAGGTGAGGTGCACCGCCGACTCTGTGCTGCCGAACCCCGAAACGACGCGAGGCCCGTGCAGATGCACAGGCCTCGCGGTGATCAGGATGTTTGGCGCGTCAGTCGCGCACAGCACCTTCGCCGGGGCCCATGCGGGACGGCGTAAAGTAATAGCTGGTGGCGAAGTGTTGACGCATCATGCCCATACGGTAGAGTGCCCCCACCGTCCTGTCAATACGTTGTCGCTATCTTTGGGCATGCACGAATCAACACCGAAGCCGCCGAACACCACGGGCGTGCGCGTCGCATTTCAGGGCGAACCCGGCGCCTACAGCGAGCTCGCCATCGAGCAGCTGTGGCCGCACGGGGCAACCGCCGTGCCCTCGCGCACCTTCGCCGACGCACTGGACCGCGTGCTCTCTGGCGATACGGCCTATGCCGCGCTCCCGGTGGAGAACGCCATTGCCGGACCTGTGATTGCATCGCTGGACGCACTAAATGCCGTGCGCTCGCGCATCAAGAAGTGCGGCGAAACGCGCGTCGACATTCATCTCTGTCTCCTCGCCATTCCCGGTTCGTCACTCCGACTGGTGCGCGTGGTGCGGAGTCATCCCATGGCGTTGGCGCAGTCGCAGGATTTCTTCATGCGGCATGATTGGCTCACGCCCGAAGCGCATGACGACACGGCCGGTGCCGCGCGCGACGTGGCCCACATGAAACGACACGACATCGCCGCGATGGCGTCCTCGGCGGCAGCGGCGCGCTACGGACTGCACATTCTCGCAGAACATATTGAAGACCGTCCGGGCAACTCGACGCGCTTTGTCATGGTGTCGGCACGATCAAACGATTCAATAGACCTGTCTTTCTCTCTCTGAGGTTTACCGTGTTACTGCCGATGCGTTCTCGTGCGCTTGCCGTGCTTGTACTGCTCGTCGCAAACACACTGTCCGCGCAAAGTCCACCGAAACGCGCGCCGCTCGCACCCGCGTATGCACCCATCACGCAGAGCGTCGCCCGCGAACTTTCTGGCGAACGCGCGCTTCGCACGGTCGCATTCGTCGAGCAGTTTTTTCGACTGCCGGGGAATCGCGGGTTCGATGCATCGATTGATACGGTGGCGGCGCTGCTCTCCGCTGCTGGGTATGTCGCGCAAGACCGCGCGACACCGGCCGACCGACTGGTCTATCGCGTCGAGTCGCGGCCGATGTCGGCGCCCGCATGGACGCCGGACGATGCCTCGCTGACGATTGTCGGGCGGGCGAAACCATTGTTGCGCTGGGCAACCAATCACAACATGCTCGCCATCAATTCCTACTCGACGCCGGTCGGCGGTGTGACGGCCGCGCTGATAGATGTTGGCGCTGGTACCGATGCGGACTTCGCCCGCGTCGATGTACGCGGCAAGATCGCCTTCGGTGAGGGCAATGCGCGCACGCTGTATCAACGAGCGATGGACAAGGGTGCGGTTGGCGTGCTCGCCTCGCAGAAGCTACCTGCATACAATCAGCAGGCAAAGAACGTCAACGCCATTCAGTTCACCGGCGTCGCGCGTGACACCGTGCATCAGGGCTGGCTCATTTTTGTATCGTCGGCGGCGCGTGACTCCCTCAAGTCCGCTCTTGCAGTCGGTGCGGTGCAAGCGCACGCCGAAATCACCACACGTTTCGAAACACGTCCCGAACGCACGGTGGTGGCGGAGATACGTGGTGCCGTTGTACCGGAGGAACGCTTTGTGTACTCCGCGCACGTGCAAGAGCCGGGCGCGAATGACAATGCAACCGGTGTGGGACTCCTCGCTGAGGTCGCGCGCACGACCGCGGCGTTGTTCAAGAGCGGACGCGTGAATCCAGCGCGCACGATGACGTTTCTTTGGGGCGACGAGATTCGCGGCACGCAGCGCTTTCTCGCTGAGGACAGCACGCGCCGCAGCGGTGTGAAGTGGGGCATGTCACTCGACATGGTGGGCGAGAACACCGCGCGCACCGGTGGCACCTTTTTGATCGAGAAGATGCCGGATCCGTCGGCGGTGTGGGTCCGCGGCGAGGATCAGCACTCCGAATGGGGCGGCAGCCCGATTCCCATCACGGACATTCGCGCGTATTGGTTCAACGATTTCGTGCGACAGCGCTGTCTTGATCGCGCCGCAACAACCGGGTGGGTCGTCAAGTCCAATCCGTTCGAAGGCGGCAGCGATCACACGCCGTTCCTCACCGCAAAGATTCCGGCCGTGCTATTGTGGCATTTCACAGATCAGTTCTATCACACCGATCTCGATCGCATCGACATGGTGAGTGCAACAACGCTTGGAAACGTGGGCAACTGCGCGCTCACCACCGGGCTACTGCTTACGGCGGCGACGCCCGCTATCTCGTCCGCCGCGCTCAGCGAGCTCACGGATGTGGCGGAGCACGAACTGCGAACTCAAGGCGAACTCTCGGCAACAGCACGCAAGATGGGCGGTGACGTTGGCAAAGAGCGGTTGATCATCGAAACGTGGCGTGACTATTACGTCGCCGCACTCGCTCGCATCAAAGACATCGACATTGCCCGTGCAGTGGCAAGCCCGAGCGTCGACGCTCAACAGCAGCGCGTCCGCAACACCGCCGAGCAGATACTCACCACGCTGCGCTGAGCTGACGCGCCGTCACCACGTTCCGCGCACGACATCACACGAACCCTTTACCACGCGAGACGTACCTATGGAATGCTCCTACTGCCACACGCCGATGGACTCACTCGGCCAACTCCCCATTCGCACGGGCGGAACGTCCGGTGGTTGGCATCTGCTCCTTGGCGAGTGGGCAGACATGACGGAGGGTGTTTATCCGCTCGACGTTTACCGCTGCCGCACCTGCAAGCGCGTGGAGTTCTTCGATCTCGATCTCAGTTTGCCCGAGTAGCGCATTGGGCGGCGTCGGCACGCAGATGAATGTGCGTGTCTATTTGGGTGCCGTGCGCCCCCGCACCGAGACCAGCAGCATGTCCTCGTCGCGCACAAGACCAATGCCCGGCGCATACGACTTGAACTCCGTCACGGCGGGTTCAAGCGGACTTGATTCTTTCGTGATCAGCACATGTTCCAGCACGCCGTATGGTGTCCGCAGTTTCGTCTCCAGCGACATGACCTCCGCGCGATCCATCGCGGACCCTGGCGCCACTTCCTGGTAATAGCGCGCACCGAGCAGTGGCAGGGCCGGCATGGCGAGCCCTGCGCTCGCGCCTGCTGTGCCGTGACGCCATGCGCCATTATGATCGTCAATCTTGCCGTTCTTGTAGTTGTCGACCGCTTCGCCGAAGTAGTAGACGCTCTTGTTTTCAGCACAAATGGCGAAGTAGTTGAGCGAGACCTCGATAAGGATACCACCCTCCATGTGTCGCTCCTCAACGACGCGTGTGGTCACGCCACCCACAACTTCGGTCCGGTCGAGCACCGTCACGGTGAGCTGATCCTGCGCGTCGTTCTTGAGCACCAGCGTGTGTCCGGGTTCAAGCACGAAGTAGGGCGTGCGGCCCGTCGTGACGAACGTGCACGACGACAATGAAAACTGCCTCGTGAACTCGTGACCCTTCACCTCTGCGGGTTGCGCGCTACTGAACAAGAACGCGGCGCCAAGGGCGGACATCAGGGTCGTTGTCGCGACGTGCGTCATTGCTACTCCTGTGGGTCGATGCGTTCTTGACGACGGTGAGTATTACAGGGCAGTCCGCCAACATGACGACGGCCTGCGCTAGTGTAGCGACAGAAGGTACCGTCCGTCGGCGGCGCTCGCACCGCTGGTGATGCGGCCCGCGTCCAGTACGAACACACGGCGGCCGTGCACCCGAATTTCGATGTGCGTCGCGCGACGGGGAATGTCAATACCGTAAACAGCATCCGGTGCCTTGTTGACGATCGCGAGCCGACCGTCGGTCGACGTGAACTCGGCGGCGCCCGTTGGTGCACGAACGATCACCTCATCATGGTCCGTGAGCGTCACGTGCGCGCCCCCACCCGTTTGCTCGGTGGCGAAAAGGATCGTCAGACTCCGCCCTGGTGCCACGGCCACACCGGAAACGCTCTCCGGTGTCGTCGGTGCGATCGGCGCGATGGCCGTGACCTGCGCCTTCGACGCGTCGGTCGTAGCGGCAGTTCGCGGAATGGAGCGCACCCACGACACGACGCGTTGCATTAGTCTCGGCAGCGGAGAGTCAGACGCCGCATACGCGACACCGCCGAGCGTGGTCAACAGCAGCAGCGCAGCCGCATAGTGCAACCAGCGCATTGAACGCCGACGGGCCGTATTCATCACCACGGTCGCGCGCAGTGGTGGCACGCCGTGGTCCAGCCGCAGCAACAGCGTGTCAACTGTCTCTTCGTCGAGACGTGCGCGCTCAAGAAGCTCGCGACACGCAGAGCATTGCGCGGTATGCGCGCGAACCGTCACCACGTCATGCAGCGCCAGCTCCCCATGCAACGTGCGCTGAACCAGCTCGTCGTTCAAATGCATCAGCCGTCCTCCTTGTAGCACAGACGAAACGCACGTTGCGCGCGCGCGAGCAGCGTCCCGATGCTCGCCTCGTTGATGGCCAACACCACGGCGATCTCGCGGTATCGATATCCTTCTGCACGAAGCAGCAGCAGCCGTCGGTCGCGCTCGTCCAGTTGCTGCATCGCGTGACGCACCCGTCGTTGCGTGTCGCGTGCGTCGACACCGTCAGCGGGTGACGGTGCTGGGTCAGCGTGCATGCCTTCCGCGCGCGTTGTGGTCAACAGGCGAAGTCGACGACGCTTCGCCGTTCGCAAGTTGCGAAAGAGATTCATCGCCACGCTCACCAGCCATGCCCCAGGAGCGTCTGGCAGGGAGCCGCGGCGATACAGGCGAACAAATGCGTCCTGCGCGAGATCTGCCGCCACGTCAGCGTCGCCAGACAAGCGATCAAGTACGCGAAACACGCGGTGATGCTGGGCGTCAAACAACGCGACGAAGGCCGCGTCAAACGACTGCGCGACAACATGCCTCTCACGAGAGTCTTGCGTCGTCGGTCCACCCGTACCAGGCGGCGATGCGTTCTGGCGAGGTGCTATCGGCTGTTTGTCCATGGCTCTGTACCAAGGGAACACGCCAGGACCGCATTTTGTGACAGCGATCCGGGCCCGACGATCAGAAGCGCCACTCGAGACCCAATACCAGTGGGGCGAACGGACGCATCTGGATGGGCTCAAGCATGCCCGTCGACGCGGCTCGGCTGTAGGTGAGCACGTTGTCACGGCCAAGGACATTCGTGACCGTCCCATACAGGGCAATCAGCGCCTCTCGCGACCGGATCTGCGGGTGCCAGTGTGTGCGCACGCTCAGATCCGCCCGCACATACAGCGGGACTGCCGTTGCGCCAATCGTGTGAGGATCCGTGCGTGGGCTCCCACCAAACTCGCAGCCACGATCGCGGAGATTGCACGCTTCCCATTCAAAGGAGCCGCTGACACTACTGGCGCGACGGCCAGCTTCACCAACCACACCAACGCGGACGGACGTCGTGCTCGTTGGATAGAAGTTGACACCACCCTGAAAAACGTGTGCGGCGGCGTGCCCGGGTACATACCGCGCGCTGTCGGTCGCGTACTCGACGCGCTGCCATCCGTAGCTCACCGTTGCACCATAGCGCCTGGCACGAAGTGAAGCCTCGACGCTGACACCGCGCGATGCGCCGCTCCCAACATCCAATGCGTGTGTGGCGAACGGCTCTCCGTCTGACGCGGCAACGAGGATCACGTTCGCAAAGCGCGCATGGTAGGCCTGCGCACTAATCTTGGCGCCTTCCGTCGGCCGGAACTCCGCACCAAGGAGCCCTTGCGTGCTGGTCGCTACGGGAACGCCGCCGGTTCCTGCGCCCACGTACAGTTCGGCGGGAAACACGTTGCTCGTCACTGATTCGGCATTACGAACAGACTGTGCGAACTGATGCTGCCTCGCGACGCTGCTGTAGATGCTCCAGCGTGTTGCTGGTCGCACCGTAACCAGCGCACGCGGACTGGCGTACGCACGTCCGCCGAACGCGGTGACTGACATCGCCGACTCCATCGTGGCCCGACCGCTCAGCGATGCCTCCTGCCCGACAAACGCACTGGCGAGGTTGACAGAGGTCGCCGGTGCAAAATTGTGTGCACTGTCGGTGACGTCGTCTACGCGATAGGAAGTGCGACTGCGTTCCAGGCGCAGGCCACCCGTGGCGAGGGATCCCGCCACCCGCCGAGTGACCGACGCCAAGAGCCCCACGTCGCGTCGTGTCGATGCCATGGTCAACGGCCCGTTGATCGCGACCCAGTCCGCCTGCGCGTTACTGCCGGCGTTCCAGGCGAGCAAGTTGAACGCCGTGCCGCCAACACTTCGTGTCCAGTCGGCACCGATCGATCGACTGCCCCATGTGAACGCATTGCGCGGGGACGCGCCTTCGGGTCGGGGCACGCTGTCAACGGTGCTCGACGTGCTGATCTCGTCTTCACTGTCGTAACCCAGCACGTGCAGATGTCCACCAATGGCCGTCGCGTTGAATGTGAAGACACGGTCACCAGTGCCGCCGCGCAGATATGACGATTCGTGCAACGGCGCTGACGCCGCTGGATAGCCCGCCCGAATGCCGAGCAGAAACCGCGCATCCAGCACGCCAACAGGACCATCTGCGGAGACACTGGCCTGCGTCGTACTGAGCGCGCCACGTAGCTGCAGTTGGTGGCCGGGCGCGCGCGTCGCTGCATGCACTGTGCCGGACAGTGCGCCAAGATCGCCAGATGACGCGGTGCTCGCGCGCAGTGCGATCGCGTCGACTGCATCAGGATTCCAGCTGCTGAACATGCCAGCCGCATGATACGGGCTGAACACCGGCACCCCATCGAGCGTGTACGCCACGTGATCCGTTGCGCCACCCCGCACATGCAGTCCGTTCGGCGATTCTGGATTGGCATGTACTGAGCCGCCCACAAGCGTGAGCAGGACGTCGGGCTCGATCGACATTGGGCTGTTGCGAATCTGATCGATCGTGCGCGCACGTTCTGTGCCGGTGCTCGTCACGTCGCCAGCGCGCCCGCGTACGTTCACCGATTGACGCACCACCAGTGTGGGAAGTCTCGTGTGAAGTGCCGAGAGCGAGACGTTGATTTCAAGCAGCCCCGTGGGTGGCGCCAACGCGTGCAAGGTGCGCGGTGCAAAGCCGAGAGCGCGAATGCCGATGTGATGCGGACCGGCCGTGATGTCGCGAAACACGTAGCGCCCGGCCGCGTCAGTGACCGTGCTGCGCTGCTCGTCCGCCATGGCGACGACCGCCCCGCTGAGCGGCGTGTTGCTCTCGCCGTTGCGCACGATACCTGTGATCGTAGCGCCGGCCGTTTGTAGCACGACTGCGAACTCAACCGCTCGCATCAGAAGAAGCATCGCGAGAATCTCGGCGAATGGAGACCTTCTGGCCCGCCCTTGACCATCGACTCGGGGCGCGACGTCCTGGGAGTTTGTACAGGATTTTCTGCGTACGCCAGAGCGATGGCACCGATGTGCCGTCACAAACCACGCACTCGTATGCTCCTTGGGCACACACTCCGGAGCGTTGACGTGATGGATAGGTGGCCGATGACCATCGTACTCGGTGCTGTCGCGCTTTGCGCGCCCACAGTACGCGCGTACTCTCAGGCACTACTGGGTGCCCGTACAACGGACAGCCTCGGCAGCGTAACCGGCGACGTGATGGACGCTGCGACGCACCTCCCCGTGACGTTGGCGCGCGTCTCACTGCGTATTGGGGCCGATGGAGTGCGCGGCGCCGCGACGACGGACCTCAACGGACATTTTTCGATTCGGGCGGTCCGCGCGGCCACCTACGCCCTCGAGGTCAGACGCCTTGGCTATGAGCCGCTGACCCGAACCGGCGTGCGAGTGGGCGTCGGCGCGAACGTCGCGATCTCTCTGTCGTTAACAGCAGCCGCATTCCGTCTCGCTGCGGTCACGGTGGCGCCAGGGTCCTACTCGCTGTTAGGAACCGGTCCGGAAGTGCGACAGACGTTGTCCCGGTCGGCCATTGAAACCGCTCCGTTTGGCGAAGACTTGTTTCGCGCCATGAATCGCCTGCCTGGACTCACCGCAGGCGACTATGGCGCGCACTTCTCGATTCGCGGCGGCCGACACGATGAAACGCTGATTCTGCTCGACGGCCTGGAGCTGTATGAACCGTTTCACTTGAAGGACTTCAATGAGGGCGCGCTCAGCATCATCAACGTCGAAACGATCGACGGCGTCGAACTACTGACTGGCGGTTTCCCGGCGCAATACGGCGACAAGCGAAGCGGGGTCATGAACATCACGTCACGCACGCCACGCGCGGCTGGCACGCATCTGAGTGTGGGCGCCAGTCTCACCAGCGCCAACGCACTGGCCGACGGCACGTTTGCCCACGGACGTGGTGCCTGGCTCGCGTCTGGCCGTCGCGGGTTTATCGACCTGTTGTTCCGTCTCATCAACAAGGCAGAGACGAAAGCGCCGGCGTATCAGGATGTCTTTGGCACCGTGCGTTACTCGCTGCGCGCGAATCACCAGCTGGCGTTCAACGTACTGCAGGCGAGCGACACGTATCGCTTCTCCATCAAGGCAACAACGGGATTTGGTGACTCCATCCCAACCGTCGAAGCTGCCAACACCGGCTACGGCAACGCCTATGCGTGGGCGACACTTCGATCGTTGTTTGGCGAGCATCTCACGGTACGGTCATTGGCGTCAATTGGCTCCGTGACCGCATCGCGCGAAGGCGACGAACATCATGCGCTCAAGCTGCTCGAATTCTACGGAGTGAAGAGCAACCGTAACTTCAGGGTCAGCGGGGTGAAACAGGACTATTCGTTTCAGGGCGCCGAGCGGTTCATGTTGGACTGGGGGTTTGATGCGCGGCGGCTGTACGCGCACTACGACAACGAGAATCGCGTGACGCAGAACCCCGACAGCCCGGTCGCCGATACGTCCGGTTTCTATCCGCGTGTTACGCGAGCATCACGAAACACCAGCGGCAGTACGCTTGGCGCGTACGTCAGCAATCGCCTGCAGCTGCTGCACCGAATCACACTGGAAACTGGACTCCGTTACGACGCCGCGACCTACTCGCACGATCGCGACTGGAGTCCCCGGCTGCACGCGTTGGCGCAACTCACGGGCCGCACCACACTGCGCGCTGGCTGGGGCCTGTATCGACAACGCCAGGGCATCGCGGACGAAAATGCGTTTGATCGACTGAACCAGTACTTTCCGTCCGAACGGTCCAAGCAGTGGACGGTGGGTCTCGAGCATCAATACGCTGGCGGCGGAAATTGGCGCGCCGAGGCGTATCGCAAATCGGGCTCGCGGCTCCGTCCGATACTGCGTAACTGGAAGGCCGGACTCAATGTGTTCCCGGAGTCTGCTGAAGATCGCATTCTCGTCTACCCCGACGCGACAACATCAACTGGACTGGAACTCTCAGTCGAGCGCAGCATTGGGAAACGCGTCGATCTGCGAGCGGGCTATGCGCTCTCGCTGGTGGACGAACGTGTGAGTCGGATCGACAACATCAACGACCGCACGAAGCTGGTGTTTGCACCCACGCATGCTTCCCCGCAGGATCAACGGCACGCCCTCAACGCCGACCTGACGTACCGTCCCTTCGAAAAGTGGTCGATCACCAGCGCACTCACCTTCCACACCGGCTGGCCCATCACCGAGGAGATCGGCACGCCGGTCCGACTGCGCAACGGCACCACCGACCTGTCGATCGGCCCGGATTCTCTTTACGGCGGTCGATTGCCCTCGTACCAGCGGCTCGATGTGCGGATCACGCGCCGCAAACGAACTGCGACGGGTGAATTCCGCTTCTTCGTGGAGGCCATCAATCTCACCAATCACGAGAACGTACTCGGCTACGATGTTCGCCGAATTCGTGACGCGTCCGGCACTCCCCTGCTGCAACGGGACCCGGAGACATGGTTTTCCATTCTGCCATCGCTGGGGATAAGTTGGAGCAGAACGTTCAAGTGATGCGCACAGAATGCGTGGGCACTCCGCGGCCGTGCGTCAGATGGCAGCGCCGCGCACGGTGCGTGCGTATTTTGAGGAGATGGTCCGTTGCACCCGCTACGCATTGGGCGTGTGATTGGTGCACGTGCTCGTCAAACCCTGTGGAGGTCGTATGCGGTCGTGGTTCGTTCCGGTTGGCGCGTTCGTCGCCGTCGCTGCACTCGGTTGCGCCAAGAGCAAGCCTGAAGGGGCTCCGACGCCAGCGCCACAAGCAGTCGCGGGCGCTGCGGGTGGGCGTGAAGGCGGCCGAGGCGGGCAGCCCGGACCGGGTGGCCCCGGCGGTGCTCGTCGCGGTGGTCCACCAAACTACGAACGACAGGACTCCATCCGCGTCGCCTCGGTTGAGCAGATTTTTCGCGAGATCGCCGGTCGCGAAAACGAACCGGCCGGCAAGGTCTTTAAGAGCGTGCAACTGAACAAAAACATGCCCGCGAAGGCGTTCCTCACCATGATGAACGAGCAATACGGACGTGGACTCGGCAACGTCTGCTCCGGCTGCCACGAGTCGGCGATCGTCAACGGTGTCAATGTCGTTAACTATGCCAGCGACAAGCCCAAGGACAAACGCATCGCGCGCGACATGGAGCGCATGCAGCAGTCCATCAACAAAGATCTGGCGAAAAATCAGGCCAGCAAAGGCATCGACGACGACTATCCGAAAGCGTCGTGCGTGATGTGCCATCGTGGCACGGCGCACATGCCCAACACCATGAAGCCGCTCAAGAACACTGATCCGCCGCCGCCAACGCGGGTGAAGGGTCCGGGCTGATCGGCGCCCCGGCGGTACCCGCGGCCTGAGTTATGCTGCGGCCGCCGCCGGTGCAGGTCCGGCGTCGATGAGCTGCTTCGACACGGGATCGATCATGACGTTCAACCCCTCAAGGGTGCGCGAGCCAAGCAGCGACAGGTCGTTGGGCTCACCAAACACCACGTCATCGGCAGTATCAATCTTTCCGACGTGGATGATCGCTTTGCCCACCCACCGTTCGATAATCTGACCGCTAGCCTGTCGAAAGCGCGCCAGGCGGGCCCGGGTGATGCCCAATGCTTCCAACTCCGGGGCCGGAATCCACGACAGCTCAGAGCCCGTGTCCACAAGCAGACCACCAAGCGAGCGCCGTGCACCCGGGCGCGCGAGATTCTCGATCTCGACGTGAATGCGAAAGGTTCCCATGTCAGACATCCTAGCTCCTTGATGTGGGTACGCCTTCATCATATCACCGCTCGGCGCATCATGGCAACGCACCACCATCAGTGCTGTGACGCCCACCATATGCCGTGCTACGGCTTGAGCACTTGTCGCAGTACGGTGTCCTCGCTGATCTGCGTTTCAATACGCAGCAGCGTGCGTGTCGCATCATCGAACCATGCGTGCGCCTCATTGTTGCGACTGAGCTTGATTGACACGTGAATGATGAACGAATTGCCACGCACGTCACGACTCACCACCTGCACGCCGTAGCTGTGACGATTGCTCTCGGCGTCATACACCTCAATCACCGCGCCATCACCATCGTCCAACGGCAGCGCACGCACGGCGAGATCCCAGTTGGACGCGTCAAACGCCTCGATATAGGCCGCGTCAATCGTCTTCGCGGCACGCGCGCCCTTAGCCGTGCCCGTCACCACACCGCGCACACGCCCTTCACTCCACTCGAGCAACACGTCACGATCGCGCTCAATGGAGCGATGCCAGCGCGGCGCCAGCGAATTGGCGTCGGTCACCGTGCTGTCGATCGTCACCGTGCTACCACGCCGCACCGTCTGCACACGACGGATCACCGGCTCATCGCCACGCACTGGAAGAATCTCGTCGCGTACCGTGCCGACAAACTCTTCCTCGCCCGCGCGTGTGAGCGACAGGACGTAGTCGAGGGCGCCGAAGCGTATGCGGGTTGCGTCGATTCCTGGTGCGCCCGGTACCGTGGACTGCGCACGCGCCGGCGTCGGCGTGATGACGCCGAACAGAAGCACTGCCGCAACGCCACATCGCCGAATAAAGGTTGTCATCGCCTGTCCGTATGAGTTGCGAACTCGCCATGCATCGGTGCTTCGCTATGCCACGGTGTGTCTCCTCCAGCATTCTGCCCCTTGCGCTGGCCTCTCGTCAGTACCCCACAAGCGATCCGATGCAACTCTTTCCGGAGTGCTGACGTCGTAGGGGTATGCGCCCCTCTATCATTGCCGTCCTCATTGCCGCCGTCGTCACCCAACCGCTCACCGCCCAGTCGGCACCTGATGTCGTCCGCGGCCGAGTGATGGACGATTCGTCTCGCGTGGTTGCCGGTGCGTCGGTCAGCATCACCCGCGGCCCCGACCGTCTCCTGCAAACCGTGAAGACCGACTCCACCGGCTCCTTCAACAGCCGTTTCGACATTGGCACGGGCGACTATCTGGTGCACGTGGACGCACTGGGCTTCAGACCGGCCCGACGACGTATCCAGCGCGCTGGCAGCGAGCGCGAACTCATTGCCGACTTCATACTCGGCCGAGACCTGACGTTGTTGGCGACCGTCAAAGTGAAAGCGGACAAGCCGGTGCGCGCCAGCAATACGCCGAGCCCGTACACGCCCGAAGTTGGCTCAAGCCAGTCGTGGTCGGACGGCGTCAACGGCCGCGTTACTCCGAGTGCGGCTGGCGACCTGGCGACACTCGCCGGCACACTCCCCGGTGTCACCATGACGGGCAGCGGTCCCTCCATGCTCGGCGCAGCAAGTTCGTCGAATCTCACCACGCTCAATGGCATGGCACTCGCCGGCGGTTCACTCCCACGGGCCGCTCGCACAGACCTCCGCGTCACCGGTGCCACATTCGACCCCACGCGTGGCGGCTTTGCGGGTGCAAACATTGACGTGCGTCTCGCGGCCGGCGATCGCAGCTATCAGCAGCGGAATGCATTTTTCACACTCGACGCACCACAATTGCAGTCCACTGACGCCGTAGGTCGCTCTCTCGGATTGCAGCACACGGGGTTTCGCGGCAGCCTCGGCGCCGACGGCGAACTCATTCGGCGTGTCTTGCTATACAATGTCGCGGTCGACGTGTCGCGCGACGCCAGTGATCCCGCGTCCCTGCTCGGCACTGACAGCCAGGCGTGGCGCCGCGCCGGTGTGGCACCCGATTCGGTGGCGCGCCTGCTCTCATTGGCGAGCATTGCCGGCATTCCGCTCGGCGGCGGTGGTGTGCCGACCACGCGCGTGCGTAACGGATACACGTACCTTGGACGGCTCGATGTCGTCAATGATTCGCTTCGGACACTTAGTCTCACCACATACGCGAGTCGCAACCGCGAGGGTTCGCTGGGCGCCGGACCGCTCGTCGCGCCGGCTGCCGGTGGACAGAATCTCGAACAAACCGTTGGCAGCCAGTTTGTGCACAGCGCGTTCGTCGGCGCTGACAACAACGTGCTCACGCAAAACCGACTGGCCGCCAGTCGCGTACATCAACAGTCCACACCGTATCAAGCACTCCCCGGTGTCTCCGTGCTCGTGCGTTCGGCGAGTGACGCAGCCACCAATGACGTGGCGTCGCTGACGGTCGGCGGCAATCCGTGGCTCGCGATCAATGACACACGATGGGTCGTTGAAGGCTCCAACGAAACCATGCTCAACCGACGTGGGTCGAAGCATCGTCTCAAGTCGCAACTGTGGGGCCGAGCGGACGGACTGAGGCAGGAGGGTTTGCCGAATAGTCTCGGGCAATACGCTTACAATTCGCTGGCCGACTTTCAGGCCAATCGTCCGTCGTCGTATTCGCGAACGCTCACACAACCCGTGCGTACTGCGACCACGTACAACGGCGCGCTGGCCGTGGCCCACCAGTGGAACAGGTCCAAGTTTTTCAGTCTGTTGTACGGTGCACGTGCCGAAGCCAATGCCTTTGGTGACGCACCACCGGTGAACGCCGCGCTCATTACCGCACTCGGCGTGCAGAGTGGCATCGCGCCCTCGCGCCTGCATGTCTCGCCGCGTGTTGGTTTCTCGTACACGTATAGCCGAGCGAAGGACAACGGCAGCGGCTCAAGTAGCAACCAGCTCGGCGTATTCTATCGGCCAACACTCGGTTTCATTCGGGGTGGAGTCGGTGAGTTTCGCGATCTCTACAACACGTCGACATTGGCCGACGCATCCGTCGGCGCAGGACTCGTTGGCAGCACGCTGTCGCTCTCCTGCGTTGGCGCCGCGGTACCAATCCCCAACTGGAACGAGCTCGCAGCGCATCCGTCGGCATTGCCAACGGCGTGCGCAGACGGTTCAGGTGCATTGTCCGAGCGCGCGCCGTCGGTCACGCTCATCGATCCGTCGTTCGACGTGCCCCGGAGTTGGCGCGCCTCGCTGGGATGGGCCAGCACGTTGGGCCGGTGGATGGTGAAAGTGGACGGACTCGGTTCGTATGATCTGTCGCAACCCAGTACACTCGACGCCAATTTCTCGGGCGTCACACGATTCGCGTTGGCAAGCGAGGGCAATCGCCCCGTGTTTGTGTCGCCGGCCGCGATTGACGCGAACACTGGCGCTGTGTCAGCGCGTGAAGCCCGTCGCTCCAACGATTTCGGTCGTGTAGCATTGCGGACGAGTGACCTGCGCGGCTACGGTGGGCAGCTCACGACGACCATTCAACCAGACATGTTTCGTCGACGCCGCGGTATCACCTTCTTTACGTCCGCATCGTACACGCTGCAGCGCCTGCAACGTCAGTATCGCGGTGCCGATGGGGCAACATTTGGTGATCCGCGCGTTAAGGAGTGGGCCACCGGCACCAACGAAGCGCGCCATGCGGTCGTGCTGCAAGGGGGTATCTCGGTGCCGATGGTCGGGCAATTCACCCTCTTCTCGCGCGTGCAATCCGGACTACCATTTACGCCACTCGTGCAGGGCGATGTCAACGGCGACGGTCGCGCTAACGATCGCGCGTTCGTTCCCGCGCTCGGCGGTGCGACGGACGCTGCACTCACCGCGCAAATGCGCGCGCTGCTCAGCTCCGCGCCGGGCAATGTCCGTGCGTGTCTGGAACGTCAACTCGGTGCAGTCGCCAGTCGCAACAGCTGCCGCGGCGCATGGACGCAGGCGCTCAATCTGCAGTGGCAAGCGCGCATACCGATCAAAATGCAAGGACGCAACATCCAGGCAACCGTCGCCTTCCAGAATCCACTCGGCGGCATCGATCAGTTGTTGCACGGCGAAACAAATCTTCGCGGATGGGGCACACGCGCATTCCCCGATCCCATCTTGCTCGTGCCACGCGGCTTCGATGCTGGTGCGCAGCGCTTCCGCTACGATGTGAATCCGCGCTTTGGAGATACGCGTGCGTTTCGGACATTGTCGCGCGAGCCGTTTCGTGTGACGCTCGATTTCTCACTGAACTTTTCGACGCCGTACGACGTACAGCAACTGCGTCGCGCCCTCGAACCCGTGCGATCAAAGCAAGGATGGGAGCGGCGTTCGGTGGATTCGCTCGCTGGGTTCTACATGCGGGGCACGTCCAGTGTGATGCGCGCCATTCTGTCGGAGAGCGACTCGCTCTTTCTCACCAACCAGCAGATTGCGCTGCTTGTCGCAGCGGACTCCGTGTTTCACACCAAGTCCGTCGCCATTTATCGACCACTCGCCGAGTACTTGGCGACGTTGCCGACAGGCGTTGCCGGCAAGGCCGCGCTCGACAGTGCGCACGCCGCAGAAAAAGCGTACTGGTTGGTGTTCTGGGATCAGGTGGACGTCATGGAACCCATCATGACGCCACAGCAGCGCGAGTTGATGCCGGTGCTCAAGAACATCATTGCTGTGACGAAGGAAGAGCGGAAGAACTCGCGCTGGTTCATCGGCTTCCAGTTGCCGGTATCGTACACGCGGCCGCGCATCGGCGGGAGCTAAAGGCGCAGATCGCTAGAGGTACTGCATCCACCCGCCGGGATGTCGCGCTTTCACACCGGCATACCACAGACACGCTGGGTGCAGCACGCCGGCGACGACGATCACGACGACCAGATACAGCAGCCCCAAGCTCCACCGCTGGTCGGCTGGCACGCTCGTGTAGGGTGCGGTGACGTACCACTCGCCGTGCGACGCGCTCGTTCGCAACAGGTTCACCAGCAGCGCGGCAACATGGATGACGAGGATGTGCGCCAGATAGTAGAACATCGGCACACGACCGAACGTGACGAGTGCGCGTGACCACCATGCACGCGCGCCATCGACGGCCGAGAGAAGAGCGATCGTCGGTCCGAGGGTCATCAGCAAAAAGAGTTGCGACGCCGGATACTTCTGCTGATTCAGAAGCTGCATCCAGAACGGCGCTATGTCCCCATCGTTACTGCGGCCGCGCGTCGCGATCGTGAGCGCCGTGGCCAGCAGGAAAAATGCGCCCGTCATACCAAGCCCAATCCTCAGCAGTGCGCGTCGCCGAGCGACATCCTTGAGAGTCATGATGATTCCGAATCCGTACCCGGCCATCATCACGCCAACCCACGGCACGAGTACGTACAGCACGTTGACGCCAAACAGGGCATCGCTGCCACTCGGATAGATGAACGCCCACACGGCGCTGAATCCGGCTCGCGCACTCTCGGGCAGCAGCCGCGGCACCAACGAGAACAGCTGCTGCAACATCACAATCGCCACGCCGCTCCAGCCAACGACATGGGCCGGCAATCGGACGAACGCCGCCAGCAGCAGCATGCACCAGCCGAGCATCCAGATCACGCCAGCCAGTGAGAACGCGGTAAGGTTTGGGTTGAATGACCAGAGGAACCGAATGACGGTAAGCTCGAGCACGACGAGCAAGAGCCCGCGCGTCGCCAGAAATTTCGCCAGAGCGCGCGAATCGTTCAGTCGTCTGCCGAGTAGGTACGCGCCCGTTCCGGCGAGCAAGCAGAACGTCGGCGCGACGAAATGCGTGATCCAGCGCGTGAAGAAAATGCCTGGCGACGGTCCACCCGCGGGCAGTCCGGAATACACACGGACGTGATCGATCGCCATGAGTACGCACGCGGCGCCGCGGACGAGATCGAGTGAGCGAATGCGGGAGGCGGACACGGCAGACGAGGTGGGGGAGGGGTTGGTAGATGTTACGGCAAAACGGTGGCGCCTGCAACGATTTGGTGACTGGCTGACCGGTGCGGGTCCCTATGCTGTTGGCATCTCTCACCGGTGGGCACCATGCAACTGACGCGAAAATCGTATTACACAAACTTTCCGTGATGAAGAATGTCACGATCACCCTCGACGAAGACGTCGCCACCTGGGTCAGAATCCGGGCCGCCGAACTCGACACCACTGTCTTTACCGTACTCCCCACGTTGCAGGCGAGTCTCGGCGTCAGTACGCCAGTGGTGGGCGACGCACCGACTTGGCGCTTGCTGCAACATCGCTTGACAGCCCATCGCTGGCGGAGCCGGTGGTCCTACCCACTCCGCTGTTCACGTCTCCGGAGGAATCGCGCGTCGCGCAGTTGGTGTACGGCGAGTTGGAGCACTTTCATCGCCTACCCAGCAGCGCGCAGCTGCAAAGCGCGGCGCAGCAAAGCGCCCTGGTGGAGCGCGTTCGCGCGAAGCTTACGGGCGGTCAACTGGACCTGGGTGCTACGCCCGAGTCAGTGGACATCGCGGCCGTCGTCAACGCTGTGACCTCGGCGGTGGTCGGCACTGTCATTGATGTGCCGCGCATTCTGTTGCAGCCATTGGGCGAAACGGTCGTCACCTACGACGACGTGCCGCTGCCATCAGGTGGCTTTGAGTATGTGATGCCCGAGCACGATATCGTGGTGCGTGAGCTGCAGTCGCGCGAACGGTTTCGTATCGCGGCCAACTGGCCTGCCACGAGTCACGAATCGAAAACTACATCGTACCGCACTCGATGAACCCGACGTGGACTACGACGAGCATAGTGCGCTGTTGTACAAGCGCGCCCGTGAAGCGGTGGATGCAATTCGTGCCTACCAACCGGATGACGAGAAGCTTCACGGTCTCGTAGCCTTTCACGCGCGCGATATTGCGCGCAAAGTTGCTGCGCATTTGCGGCTGCACCGCCATGAACGGCCCGCCGGTTACGAGCCCGTGGTGAAGGAGGGGTGGAGCACGCCCACCGGCCGATCACGTACTGGCCTGCACGATGAACCGATTGCCAGCTATCGCGCGCCGGTCACCAACAAAGCGCGCATTCG
>JANMKU010000179.1:0-20957 GCA_031372205.1 Gemmatimonadaceae bacterium
GCGACACCACGTTGGCCCGACTGAATGCAAATATTCAGCGTGAGCAGTATGGCGGACACAAAGTCGTGGAACGCCAGGTGCCGCTGGGTGCGCAGGTTGGCATGTGGTGGCTGTACTTCCAGTGGCAGTGGTGGCGGGACGCCTTTCATGAGCATGCCACACTGCAACGCGCACTCTCGTTGCTCTTCCTCACACTCGGCCTGGTGGGCGCGGCGGCGCACTGGCGCAACGATCGGTCGTCCTTCGCGTTCGTGGCACCGTTGGTGCTGACGCTCACACCGGCACTCATCTTCTATTTGAATTTCAGATACGGCGCATCGCAGAGCCCCGAACTGGGTGACAGCGTGCTCCGCGAAGTGCGCGACCGCGACTACTTCTACGTCTGGAGTTTTGCGACGTGGAGTATCTGGGTTGGTATTGGGCTCGCCGCCATCTGGCGTGCGCTCGCGAGCGCGCTTGGGGCGCGACCGCAAGGAGCGGGCAGCGTGCGTGCAATGATGGCGTGGCGTTGGTCATCACCGGTGATGTTGCTGGCGTTCATTCCGTTCATCGGCAATGTTGGCCAGGCGCCACGACGCGGTGACACGTTCACGCGCGAATGGGCGCGCGATCTGCTGCACTCCGTCGAACCGTACGGCATCATCATCACCAACGGTGATAACGACTCGTTTCCGTTGTGGTATGCGCAGCACGTGGAGGGCGTGCGCCCCGATGTTGTGGTCGCGATTGCGTCGTATCTGGGCGCCGACTGGTATGTCCGGCAAATGCTACGCGTGCCGGTCACCCCGTATCAAGGCGATGGATTGCCCGCCTACGCCGCATTGGCACGCACCGCGCCAACCGGACCACCACTCGCACTGACGGTCGCCGAAGCTGACGCCATTCCACCAGCGATACAACTGTCGCAGCCGCAGGAGTTCGTGAAGGGGCGCATTCGCGCTGTGGTGCCGGCAGGCCTCGTGACGCGTGATCAGCTGGTCGTGTTGCAGATGATCAAGGATGCCTTCCCGGCGCGGCCGCTCTACTTCTCCGTTGGACCATACGCACAAGCGCTGGGGCTCGGCGAGTACATCGTCACCGAGGGATTGGCGCAACGATTGCTTGAGACACCAGCCAAGGAACACCCCGAGTATGTAGCGCAGTCCGGACGGTATATCGACGTTGCGCGCTCGCAGAAGCTCTGGTCTTCGTATCGCGGTCCGGCCGCGTTGCGCGAGGGCCCTCGCTGGGTGGACGACGCGTCATTGTCCATTCCCATGGCGTACCTGTTCGCAGCGCAGCAACTGGCCGGTGGACTCGAAGCGCGCGGCGACACAACGGCGGCCCAGACGGTGATCAGGGAGGTGAACCAGCTCGCACGACGGCTGCGTCTGAGTCCCTGACTACGCTCGCGTGGGTAGCGCCGTCATCACTTGAGCGCCGGACCAGTGCGCACCGGATGCGAGCACCACGGGATGTTGAACGGTCGCCGACTCCACGCACAGCATCTGGCGCTCTTCGCCGGCCACGAAGTCGGGCTTGCCGCGCAGTGCTGTCTCGCCCGGATTCCACACCACGGCGTCACGGAACCCGCGTTGTTCGATGCGAAGCACACGATGTGGTTCGCGAATCTCCAGCGGCCCGCTAACGTCGTAGTACACGCGGTCGATCTCGTCCCGGATGACGATTGACGGGTCCGCGTCATCGAACTCAAGCCGCCCTTGCAACGCATCGCGGTAGTGTGTGCCGGTGAGTCCCGTCACAACGGTGCGATGGGAATCCGCCACACGAAAATACGGATGCAACGCGGCCGTGAATGTGAAGGGTGCATCACCGGTGTTCTCAATACGAAGGTTGACGTCAAGCGTAGGTCCGCCAATGAGTACGGCAACCTCGGCGCGAAACGCGTGCGGCCAGATCGCGCGCGAGGTGTCGTCGTCAACCAACTGCAGTGTGGCACGCGCTTGGTGCGCAACATACTCCACGCTCAGGAGTGACCACCGCATGAGGCGCGCAAAGCCGTGTTTGGGTAGCGGTCCTTCCATGCCGAACTGCGGAAAGATTATTGGCACGCCACCACGCACCGATGCCGCGGGCCCAAACGCCGACTTCGCGCTGACGAACAAGCGATCGTCGGGCGAGCCGGCCGGTGTCCACGATGTTACATACGCGCCATGTGGTGTGATGTGCGCCTGCGCGCCATCCGGTGCGTGCAGCGCAATCGTGGAGTCGTCGCGAACACTCACGACAACGTGAAGAACGGATTGAAAATCACGCCAAACACGTTGCCAAACGGATCGCGCACCGCGCCGATGCGTATGCCGTCGCCCACGTCCTGAATGGGCTCGTAATCCGTCGCCCCCTTTGAAATCAGGCGCGCGTACGACGCGTCGGCGTCGGCCACGCCCCAGTACGCGACGCCGGCATCGTTACGGCTCATGGTCGCGGCTTCATCGGGTACAAGCCCAAGCTCATACCCGCCGACGTTGTAGCCCACGTAGTACGGTTGATCGAAATACGGCTCGAAGCCAAGGACGTCCGTGTACCAGGCCTTGGCGGCCACAAGGTCGCGCACGCGGTATCCCGCCGTGCGCAGACCGAGGAAGTGATCGGACATGTTGCGGTTCAAGAAGTGGAGATCGACAACGCGCGAAGTCTACAGCTCCCAGCCTTTGCGATAGACGCGGGTGAGATACTGATTCGCTTCGGGAATATTGGTCACCTTCATTGCCGCGCCGTCGTACAACAACTTCCGGCCCTGCCCGGCGCGCAACGCGACGATGCCGAGCAACATCGTTTCGGTGAGTTTCGCCGCATACTCGAACGGGGAACTGGCCTGTGCTTCACCCTTGCAGGCCGCAATCCAGTTGTGCTCGTGCACGCCCGTCTCATTCGGCGTGCCAACGCGGAGAAAAGTCTTGGGGATCGCGAGCGCTTTCTTCTGAATCGCTTCCGGATAGCAGGTGGGTGACGCGCCGTACGTGCTGTAGGCAAGCGTGCCCTTCTCACCCACAAAATACCCACCGCCGCCGTCGCCCTTGGGCAGCACGACATCGTCCGGCAGATGCGCCGGACGTGGTGGCATCAATCCGCCATCGTACCACGACAATTTCACTGGCGGTTGCGACCCACGCGCCGCGAACTCGTACTGCACGAGTGTCGCCATCGGATAGGTCGCCGGATTTTTTTCGCCGCCGCCCCACGGCGTTGATGTCGCCGAGATGCTCGTCGGGTATTCGAGGCCGAGCGCCCAGAAGGCCTGGTCAATGAGGTGGGCACCCAT
Source organism: Gemmatimonadaceae bacterium (assembly GCA_031372205.1). Taxonomy (GTDB): domain Bacteria; phylum Gemmatimonadota; class Gemmatimonadetes; order Gemmatimonadales; family Gemmatimonadaceae; genus Gemmatimonas. The sequence continues at coordinate 3,263 of JANMKU010000179.1, forward strand.
GTCACCGATGGAGCCGACGCCGAAATCTGTCCACCCGCGCCATGCGAACGGATGATAGGCGGGATGGTACGGAATCTCTTGCGCCGTGCCCAGGTAGAGATCCCAGTTCAGTCCTTCGGGTGGCGCTTGTTGCGCGGCGGTCATCGCCGCCAGTGTGGCACGGTCAACGGTGCCTTGGTTCCACTGCCGCGGTGACGCGGGTCCCGGATAGGGCGGTGGTGGTGGCGGAGTTGGTGCAGCATTCGGAGCGGGAGTGGGTGGGGTTGGCGCCGGCGCGTTCGGATTTCTTGGACGGGGAATGCCCTGCGCCCAATAACCGACGGGTCGATCCGTCCACACATGCACCTCGTGCACTTTGCCAATCACACCGGACGCAATGAGCTCCATGATGCGCCGCGTTCCTTCCGCCGAATGTCCCTGGTTGCCCATTTGCGTGACGACACCCGTCTCCTTCGCTGTGCGTGCAAGGAGTCGTGCTTCGTATACAGAATAGGTGAGCGGCTTCTGCACATACACGTGCTTCTTCATCGACATCGCCATGTGCGCGATGGACGCATGCATGTGATCAGGCGTCGCGACGAGCACCGCGTCAATGTCTTTCTGTTTCTCCAACATTTCGCGAAAGTCGGAATACTTGGTGGCTTTCGTGTACGCATCCATGAGTGCGGTCGACGCCGCAGATACCTCACCGCGCGCCGGATGCATGCGCCCCCAGAGTCCGCGCTCCACGTACGGGAAATCCACATCGCACACCGCGACGATGTTCTCACCGGTCATCATGGACATGTTGTTCATCCCCATACCGCCGATGCCCACACACGCGATGTTGAGCTTTGCACTGGGCGCTTTATAGCCGGGCCCCCCGAGCACAAAACGAGGGACGATCATGACACCGGCAGCAAGTTTGCCAGTGTCGCCGACAAAATCGCGGCGCGAATAGGGATTGGACATGTCGTTGCGCGGTGAAGGAAAACGGCGGAGGGATCGAGAAATCGGCGACGCGAAATTGTAAAGGAAATTCTAAATGTGTGTGGCAGCGCGCCAGCGTTCGGCAATCAACGCGTGTCCCGCCGCTGTCGGATGGACACCATCGGCGGCCCAGTAGGCGGGACCGGTCTTTGCCGCCGCCTTGTCAAACGGTTGTTGCAATGGCACCCACGTGGCATGCGCCGCGGCGGCAACACGGGCGGCGGCGGCGCGGCGTTCGTCAAAGGCGGGGAACCAACTGGCGTCAACTGCGCCGAGTCGCAACACGAACGGCTCGAGCACAACGAGGGTTACGGTGGGCAACGCGGCTCGCGTGCGCGCCAGCAACGCGCCCAACTGCGATTCATAGTCGGCGGTGGTGCCGGTATACGCTTTGGTCTTGGTGTGCCAGTAGTCGTTCACGCCAACCAGTACACTGACCGTGTCGGGCTTGAGGGCAATCGTGTCGGCCTCCCACCTGGCGTCGAGGTCGGGCACCTTGTGACCACTGACGCCACGGTTGTAGAACTGCCACCGGTCCACGGGATGTTGCTGCAGCACCGATGCTGCAATCAGCAGCGGATATCCGGTACCCAGCGCCGCGGTGGCGTTGGCCCCCAGCACCGTCCGGCTACGCCCGGCATCCGTGATGGAGTCACCCTGAAAGAGTACGATGCGGCCCGCCGCCGCGGCCGACTGCGCGTCACTCGGTGCCGCCATCCCACGCCGCAACGGAAGGCACGCCATCGCGGCGGCCGTCGTCGCACTCACGGCAAGAAAGCGGCGACGGGAGAACGAATCGGGCATGAGGGACGAGGCGGGAGGTTGTGGGCCGTTGCAACAGGTGATGTAACCTCCGCGCCGCGTGTCGTCTAGCAGTCGTCTAGAAGCGAAGGAGTCGAGCCGGTGTGACGCGCGCCGGGTCACCGACATACGCCCATCGCACGTTGGTCATGTACGTCTGTGCGGCGCGCCGAATGTCGTCTGGCGTGACCGCGCGCAGGTCGTCAACAAACTTTGAGGACCGACGGAAATCACCCTGATACATCTCGGCGCGCGCTAACAGGTTGGCCTGGTCGGCGTTCGTCTCGTTATCGAGGAAGTAGTTGACGATGAATTGCTGCACGAGCCGTTCCAGACCGTCGACAGAAATTGTGCCGCTGCCCAAGTCCTGGATCTGTTGCCGCATGATGTCGAGCACTTCGTCCGGCGAGGTCGTGGTCACATACAGACCACCGAGCGCGAAGGCACGCTCGACGAAGGCCGCGTTCACTTCGTAGGAGAGGTTGCGACGGCCGCGCACTTCCGCAAACAGGCGGCCCGACAGCACCGCCGCCGCCAGACGCAGTGCGGCATAGTCGGGTGAGGTGGCCGGGGGGCCTTTGTAGTAGCCTTGCAGGTAGTTCGTTGGCAGCGCGCGTTTGACGATGGTGTACGCTGTAGGCAGGGCGGCCGGTGGCGTCGGGGGCGCCCATGCGTACGTGCCGCGCGGCAGCCGCCCAATCGATTCGCGCACCAACTTCTCGACCCGCGTGCGCGACACGTTGCCCACAACAACAAGGAGCATGCGCGATGTGACCATCTCCTTCGCTTGATAGGCACGCAAGTCGGCCACGCTCAATTTGGACAACGACGCTTCGGTGCCGATCGGGTCGCGCGCATACGCGTGGCCGACAAACGTGATACTGTCCGCGAGGTAGTCGAGCAACGATTCTGGACTGTCGTTGCGCTGCTTGAGCCCCGTGACAAACTGATCGCGCACCAACTCCACATCGGCCAGGTCGAGGCGCGGGGCGATAACGCGATCAGCGAGGATCGCCCACGTTGAATCGAAACCGGCAACTGTTGACCGTAGCGCAACGGTCGTCCAGTCGAGCCCCGGGCTCACACCAATCGCACTTCCCAACCGCGCCATCTTTGCCCGGAGTACGTCGCGCGGATACTTCTGCGTACCGCGCTCGCTCGCTTCAAGCAAGAACGATTCGATCCCCTGATTCTCATCGGTCAACTGATTGACGCCGCCCAGGAGATACAGATTGGCGGCCACCACCGTGTTCGCGGAAACGCGACGCAAGATGACACGCACGCCGCTCACCTCGAATCGCATCGTCAGTGAATCGTCGCCCATCACGGCGGGTGATTGCGGCACGGTATCCTCAAGTACCGCAGCCGTCTTTGTCGGCTTCGCGGGGGCCTTTTTTACCGTCTTGGCGGGCGGCCGCTTCGTTGCGGTTTGCGCCGACAGTGTGGGCACCGCGCGTGTCGGCGCTGCGGCCGTGCTGCCGACGAGGAGGAGCGCCGACCACAAGGTTCGCGCGTTCATGGACGCACCGCGGGGCGCTTGGCTGGCACGAGCAACTCGGCTTCCGTCAGTCCGATGCCTTTGCGTGCGTCCGCCGACATCAGCACGTTGGTGACGCGTGGCTTGCCGGCAATGTACGTGCCGGTGTAGCGCATGAGGTCCGTGATACGTTGTTGCGCCATTTGATCCGTGTAGCCCATGAAGTAGTCGAGACTGGCGACGCTCCACCAGAAGCCGATCGTGTGTGCAATCTCTGAGGCTTTCTCAATGCCAAAGGCACTCGACACCGCGCGCTGCGCCTTCACCGATTCAAGTTCTGACACGGTGATATAGGTGGGGTCGGTGAAGCGTGCGATTTCACGTTCCAGTGCGGCCAGGGCCGGTCGCAGCTTTTCCGGTGTGGTTTGTCCACTGATCGAGATTGGACCGACCTGATTCAACGTGAAGTAGTTCACACCGACACCCTGCCAGAGACCACTGTCGACCAGGTTCTTCTGGAACGTGGAGCCCGGGGTGTTGAGCACATCGCTGAATACGTCAGCTGCGTACGTCGCGCCCGGATCCTTCCCTACACTTGGTCCTTGCCATTGCAGCAAGACGGCAACGGCGTTGATCGGTTCTTCGGTGATCGCCGCTTTGTTGCCCGTGATCGGTGGGATGGGCGGAATGGGATCGGCGACGAACGGATCGGCACCGCGCGGCCAGTCGCCATACACCTTTTCGGCGAGTGCGAAGATCTTTTCTGGATTCACGTCACCGGTGACAATCAGCGCACAGTTGTTGGGCACATAGTACTTGCGCTGAATGAAGCGCATCTGCTCCGGCGTGACGTTCTTGAGCACGACGCGGTCACCAATCGTGTTCTTTCGGCTGAACTGACCGGGGTAGAGTAACTCCGTCGCCTTCTGTTGAAAGGCAAATCCCGGTTCTGCTTCGTTGCGGTCATACTCGCCGAGCACGACTTCCTTTTCGCGCGCCAGTTCGTCTTCACGGAAGGACGGGTTGCGTAGCGCACTGGCGAGGAAGCGCAGCCCACCCTCCACCGAATCGGCCGGCAAGGTCAGGAAATAGTTGACGCGCTCTTCTTGCGTGGTGCCGTTAAACTTGGCGCCGAGTTCCGCCGAGCGATCGTTGAACGCCTCGGCGTCCGCAAGGTCTTTGTTGGCCTTGAAGAACATGTGCTCGTACATGTGCGCGAGCCCCGAGTACTCGGGCGGCTGCGTGAACGCGCCATTGCGCACATCGATTTCGAGCGTGGCCAGGGGAATGCCATGATTCTCGATGACGATCACTTCCATCCCGTTCGCCAACAGTTTGCGGCGGAGCACTTTGTCGAGTTCTGCGCGCGACTGTGCGGGCGCAACGCCAGGCAGAAACGCCGACAGTGCGACGCACAGGGTCGCAAACCGAAGGCGGGACGATGTCGACGACCTGTGAGGTGCAAGCATGCGTGAGCGGAGGTAAGTAAGAAGGAGGGACGAAAGCGAACCGCGTGACCGATACACCGTCGATACGCGAAAGGTACTGCCGATCTCCCATTTGGCGGCGGGGTCTGGCGGGATCCATAGCGCCGTCGCTCACCCCTTCCGTGAGAGGCGTACCCGGTGCAGGGGTGGACGCGCAGCCCCTCGGCGCGTACACTCGCTCACATTCCCTGACTCCGTGAGGCGCTCCATGCGTGGGACGAAAGCTGTGGTGTTGGCGTTGTTGCTCGCGCTCGTGACCCTGCCAAGTACTGGGCACACGCAACAGAAACAGCGCGGCGATCGCAATCGGATCAGCAAGGACGATCTGGTGGAAGTCCTGGCGAGTGTCAACACGGCCTACGACGCCGTACGCACGATGCGGCCGCAGTGGCTCAATCCGCCAGCCCTCCGGCAATCGACCGCGACTGTGATGGGCAGCGGCGGCGGTGCCACGGACGTGGTGGTGTATATCGACGACCTCCGCCAGCAGTCCACGGACGACTTGAAGACGGTGAAAGCCTCGGCGATTGTCGAGATCAAGTACCTCGACCAGAACCGCGCCATTCAGATGCGCGGGCCGGGGCACGAGATGGGCGTCATTGAAGTGACAACGGTGAACAAGCGGAAATAGGAATTGGGCGTTTATCTTCATCGCATGACCACACGTGCATGACGCCTGAGCAGATTGCTGACGCACTAAGCGGCGTGCTTGATCGAGCGCGCGTGAAGCCGCGCGAACCACTGGCGCCGTTCACCACGTTCCGCATCGGTGGACCGGCTGATGTGTTGTTCGAAGCCACGAGCGCTGATGAACTCGCGCTGGCCATCACGACGGCGCGCGCGCACGACGTTCCGTGGTTCGTGCTGGGTCTGGGCGCCAACATTCTGGTCGGCGATCGCGGCGTGCGTGGCTTGGTGATCCGCAATCGCGCGGTGTCGCACCGCATCGGTGACGATGGCGTGTTGTGGTCAGAGAGCGGTGCCGTGGTGCAGGACCTCGTGCTGGAAACGGTGCGCCGCGGTTGGTCGGGCCTTGAACACTATGTAGGCATTCCGAGCACCGTGGGCGGCGCGTTGTGGCAGAATCTGCACTTTCTCTCGCCCGCGCCCGAGCGCGAGCGCACGATGTTCATCGCCGAGCTGTTTCGGTCGTGTGACATTCTTGATGAAGGTGGAGTGCGTCGTACGGTGGGTGCTAACTACGTGCAATTCGGTTACGACGATTCCGTGTTTCACCACACCCGTGATGTCGTATTGAGTGCAACGTTCCAGCTTGAGCGCGCCGATCCGGCCGCTCTGCATCGGGTGCTGCAGGAGAATCTGTCCTGGCGTGGCTCGCGGCATCCGTGGCTCGCCGTGCATCCGAGCGCGGGATCAATTTTTCAGAAGGTTGAGGGCGTAGGTGCCGGTCGGCTGATCGACCAATGCGGACTCAAGGGGTTTCGCATTGGCGACGCGCAGATTTCGCACATTCATGCCAACATTCTCGTCAATTTGGGACGGGCCACCGCAGCGGATGTGCGGGCGGTGATCGCCCATGCGCAGCAGGCGGTGAAGGCGCGGTTTGGACACGAACTGCAGGTGGAGATCGGGTTTATCGGCGAGTTCTGAGCTGCACCGCGTTGATCGGGTGGGCCCGCGACGTGACAGCACGAATTTGAATTGGTGGGTCGCGACGAAACGGATTGGTCGTATGGCGCGTACAGGTGGTGCGCCCCTGCTGCTCATGCCCCCTGTCCTCTCCGCCGTGCTCTTTCGTCGTTTTGCATTCCTGATTCTTGTGGTTGTCTTGGCATTGGGCGGCACCGCGACCACTGGGTTCGCCCAAACCGTCGACGTCATCCGCGGTCGCGTGACCGGCACCGACAGCCTGCCCCTTGAACGCGTGGCCGTCGTCGTCACGTCCATCTCCGGCAACGTCAACCGCACGGCCAACACCGATCGCAACGGCCGCTTCACCATCACCTTCCCCGGCGGCGACGGCGACTACATCGTCTCCATGACGATCATCGGCTACTCGTCCAAGCGCTTTGAAATCAAACGCGCCGCTGACGAAGATTTTCTCATTGCCGATGCGCGACTGTCAAAGATTGGTGCCGTGCTGGACGCGGTGAAAGTCACCGCCGCGCGCGACAAGGTTACGCGCGGTGAAGCACAAGCCGACATCAGTGGCACCGAACGTCAGGTGCAAAATTCGGCCTTGCCCCCCAGCTCAATCGGCGACATTGCCGCCATGGCGGCGTCGCTTCCGGGCGTGCAGTTGGTGCCCGGGCAAGACGGCTCCATGAACGGCTTCTCCGTGCTCGGACTCGGCGCCGACCAGAACAACACCACACTCAACGGCCTCGCGTTTGGCGGCGACGGTTTTCCGCGTGACGCGCAGATCATGAGCTCACTCGTCACGTCGCCGTACGATGTGTCGCGCGGTGGGTTCAGCGGCGGGCAGTTCCGTTTGCAAACGCGCCCTGGCACCAACTTCATTGGCCGCGGACTGAGCACCGTGCTCGATGCACCACAGCTGCAGTGGGCGGATCGCGCGGCCACGGCACTCGGTCAGAAGTACTCCAACGCGTCACTCGGTGGCGCCGTGTCTGGGCCCGTGGTGTTTGACAAGGCGTTCTACAACATTGCGTTTCAACTCGGGCGCCGTGGCAACGATTTACAGACATTGCTCAACACCGATCCAGTTGGACTGCAGGCATCCGGTGTGTCAGCCGATTCAGCAACGCGGCTCGTATCGTTGCTGAATACCGCGCGTATTCCCACCACGTACGGCGCGCTGCCCGGTAGCCGTCTGGCCGATCAGGGTTCGCTCATCGGCGCGGTGGATTTCACACCGCCCACGTCGTCGTCAGGCACCGCCTACAACCTCACCTTTAGCGGCAGCTGGAATAAACAGAATCCGGCCACGTCACTCACGACGTCGCTGCCCACGACCAGCGGCGAACGCACCAGCCTCAACGGCGGCGTGCAAGGGCGCCACAGCAGCTACTTCTCGCTGCGCTCGCTCGGTGTGCTGACAGAGAGCACGGTTGGCGTAAGCGGATCGAGCAACGACGGCACACCGTATGTGAACCTGCCCAGTGGTCGCGTGCGCGTGAACTCCGCGTTTGCGGATGGCACAACCGGTGTGCAGACGCTCGCCTTTGGCGGCAACTCTATTCTCGATGCATCGCAGCGCACGAACAGCATCAACGCCGTCAATACGATGTCGTGGTTCAGCGGCAACAACAAACATCGACTGAAGCTGGCCACCGAACTGCGCCGCGACGGCAACCGCCAAGATCAAACGACCAACCGCCTCGGCACGTTCTCGTACAATTCGCTCGCCGAACTGCAGGCCGGTGTGCCCGTGTCGTTTGTGCGCTCGCTCGTACCACGTACGCGGGACGCCAGTATCGCCGTCGGTGCCATCTCGCTCGGGGATTCGTGGCGCCGCACGACCAACTTGCAGTTTCAGTACGGCGTGCGTGTTGACGCAAATCGCTTTCTCGATACACCCACGCGCAACACCGACCTTGAGCGATTGCTGGGCTTGCGTAACGACCGCGCGCCCAACGGTGTGTTTGTCAGTCCGCGTCTTGGCGTGTCATGGGCGTATGGCACCGCCGCGCAAATCGGCGCATTTCAGGGCGCGTTCCGCGGACCGCGCGCGGTACTGCGTGGCGGCATTGGTCTCTTTCAGAACACACCGGGTGCGACACTCATTGGGTCGGCGATCGACAACACCGGGCTCGCCAGCGCCGTGCAACAGTTGGTGTGCGTTGGGCCGGCCACTCCGATTCCCAACTGGACTACCTACATCGACCCGTCACGCATTCCGAGCGTGTGCGCGGATGGCAGCAGCGGCACCGTGTTCGCCAACTCGGCGCCGAACGTGACACTGTTCTCCAAGGGCTTTCGTTCGCCCAGCAGTGCGCGCTCAAACCTGAGCTGGACGGGCGCGGTGCTCAGCAATCGCTTCAATGCCAGCGTGGACGGCACGTTCTCGTACAATCTGTATCAGGCCAGCTTTATCGATCGCAACTTTGCGCCTACCTCGCGCTTTGCGCTCGCCGACGAAGGGCAACGGCCGGTGTTTGTGCAGCGCGCCAGCATCATTCCGTTCACGGGAGCCATCGCAGCCGGTGACGCACGAGTTGTCGCCCAGTACAATCGCGTCACCGAGCAATTGTCCGACCTGCATTCGATGAGTCGGCAGCTGAGTTTCCGTCTGTCGCCACTCACCTTCAATTCGTCGTTCACGTGGAGTGCGAGTTACACGTACTCGAACGTGCGCGAGCAGTTTCGCGGTTTCAGCAGCACCGTCAGCAATCCGCTCACCGTCGAGTGGGGACGCTCCGGCTTCGACTCGCGGCATCAGCTGGTGTACAGTCTCAATTACAACGCCTTCGACCTCATTCGCTTCAATTGGTCGGGACAGTTCCGTTCGGGCACACCATTCACGCCCACCGTAATTGGCGACATCAACGGCGACGGGTTCTCCAACGACCGCGCGTTTGTGTTCAATCCAACGGCTGCCACAGATCCCACACTTGCTGCGGGAATGCGCACTCTGCTGGACAACGGGTCTACGGCAGCCAAGAACTGCCTGTCCCAACAACTCGGTGCACTGGCCGCGCGCAACAGCTGTCAGGGACCGTGGGCCACTACCGCCAACCTGTCGATCTCGTTTAACCCGCTCAAAGTGCGCATGCCACAGCGTGCGACGCTGTCGTTCAATATCACGAACCCGTTGGGCGCAGCCGATCTCATTGCGCACGGTGAGAACAAGCTGCATGGGTGGGGACAGCAGCCGTTTGCTGATCCGTCGCTGCTGTACGTACGCGGCTTCGATCCAGTGAATGGACGCTACAAGTATGAAGTGAATCAACGCTTCGGTTCCACCAATCCGACGTTCAGCCCATTCCGCAATCCGGTGAGTATCACGGCCTCGTTGCGCTATGACATCGGTCCCACGCGCGAGCGTCAGATTCTCACGCAATCGCTCGATCGCGGTCGCAATCACAGCGGCGTCAAAGCGCCCGAGCAGCTGATCAAGGCACAGTTTGGCAACGGTGGCGTACAAAACCCCATGGCCACGTTGCTGCGCGATCAGGACACGCTCAAACTCTCGGCCACGCAGGCCGACAGCCTGGCGACCATGAACCGTCGCTACACCATCTTTCTCGATTCGGTGTGGACGCCCGTGGCGCGCGACTTCGCCAAGCTGCCGGACGCGTACAGTCGTGGCGCGGCGTACGATCGCTATCAGCGGGCGCGCGAGGCATCGATCGATCGGCTTATCAAGCTCGCGCCAGTCATCAAGGGGCTGCTCACAGCTGAGCAATTCCGTCGTGTTCCGTCGTTTGTGGCCAGTACGTTAGACAAGCGGTATCTCGTGTCGATTCGCTCAGGTACGGCCGGTAGCGGAGGCGCGGGACCGTTCCAGATGGGCGGCTTTGGTGGTGGTGCGCAGCTTGGTGGCGGTGCGGGTGCGGCCACGTTTATTGCGCGATAGGGAGACCATAAACTGCTGTTGAACCACAGGGGTCACAGAGGTCGCAGGGAGTGCATCGGTGAGATGACACTGGCTGAGATTTCATTTCTTTAGTCTGTTTGGTTTTTTTTGTTGTCTTTCGTTCATCCGTTCTGCGGTTCTTTCTTGTTCAGCTTCTTTTTTGGTGGTGTGGTGGTCAGTCCGATCGCGTTCTTGTTCTACTATGCGCTTCCACCAGCATCAACGAACCCCCTGTGACCCCTGTGACCTCCGTGGTTCAATTGCTGTTCAGTCCCGCACCACACACCAACTCCGCTTCTCCTTCCCTCGTGATCCTTCCATGCGATTCCTGCGCATTCTGACCTCTGTCGTTGCATGCGCGACCACAGCGAACGCCGTCCACGCGCAGTCGCGCCCTACCATTCGCCCACTCGGTCGCGTCACGGCATCGTCATCCGACTCACTCGGCCCGATCAGCAACATCCGCCATCTGCCCAACGGTCGTTTACTGGTCAACGACGTTGTGCATCGTCGCGTACTCATGCTCGACTCGACACTCAAAGTCGTGTCCGTGATCGCCGACTCAACCAGCGCCACCGCCAATGCATACGCGTCGCAGGTCGGCGCGCTGATCGCGTTTCGAGGGGACTCTACGCTATTCGTCGATCCCACATCGCTCTCCATGCTGGTGATCGATCCCAAGGGCACGATTGGACGCGTGATGTCGGTGCCGCGCGCGCAAGATGCGATGATGCTGGCCGGCACGGTGTTTGGCGGCGCGTCGTACGACGGCGTTGGACATCTGGTGTATCGCGGCGCGCCGTCCGTGCAAATGCGCATGGGTGGCGCGATGACGAGCGGTGGTGCGGGCGCGATGGGTTCACCATCGATTGCCGATTCGATGCCAATCATCCGCGTTGATCTGGCCACACGTGCTGTTGATACCGCAGGCTTCGTCAAGATTCCCAAGACCACAACAGCGTTGTCACGCGGCGATGATGGCGCGATCACCGTCTCCGTTGAAGTGAACCCGTTACCGATTGTTGACGAGTGGGCCATGACCGCGGACGGCGCGATCGGTATCATTCGCGGCGCCGACTATCACCTGGAGTGGATGACACCCGATCGCACGCGCAGCACCAGTCCCAAGGTGACGTTCGATTGGAAACGCCTCACTGATGAAGACAAGTCCGCGCTCATTGATTCCGTAAAGGCACGTCGCGAACGCATGGAAGCTGCCGCGCCCCCAGGACAGGGTGGTTTTGGTGCGCTGCAAGCAGCGGCTAACTCCATGGGACTTGGCGGTATGCTCGGTGGCGCGGGCGGTGGGAACGCGCAAATGCGCTTTGAAACGCGGGCAGCACCGTCAGGCGCTGGTGGTGCGGCGGGCGGCGGGGCGGGTGCGGCGGGAGGCGGCCGTGGTGCGCCAGCCGGTGGTATTGCCGCGATGATGGCGAACATCAAAACGAACATCACGTATGTTTCGCCGAGTCAACTGCCGGACTACCAACCGCCGTTTCTTGCGAATTCAGCGAAGGCTGATGCCGATGGCAACATCTGGCTGCTCACCATTCCGACGAAGCAGATTCCCGGTGGCGCAGTGTACGATGTGATCAATCGCAAGGGTGACGTGGTGGAGCGCGTGCAGATTCCCGAGAACCGTGCGATCATTGGGTTCGGTGCCGGTGGCATCGTCATACTTGGAGAGAGCGACGGTCTTACCATGAAGCTTGAGCGGGCCCGCATCCGCTAAGCGAACTCCGGATGGATCCATGTTGAAAACGCTGCGTGCGCCGGAAGGACTCTTCGCCATCGCGATGTGGGTCGTCTCGATCGCCTTCGCAAGTTTTCTCATGGGACTCGGTGGGCGCATCATCGCCGACTTGCCGGGCGTGCCGACGTCGCTTACGCGCGAACAGTTTATGGAGCCCGGCGTCGTTGCGGCGTCCAAAGCCTTGCGCGACTCTCTGCGCCGCGCCCAGGAGGAGGGCAACGCAGAGAAAGAGCGCGCGTCGCTGATCGCAACCGCATCGCAAAACGCCTACACTGCGTCGCGCACCGAATTCGATGCATGGATCGCGACACGCACTGCGACCACCGATCCTCGTCAAGATCCGGAGGTGGTGCGACGTACGCGCCTGCTCGACACACTCGGCACCAGCAATCGCGCCGCGCAGCGCGACGTGGAGCGGATCGACTCAACCCTGCTGCACGTGTCGCAGGGCATCGAGACGGAAGAACGGGCCAATGCCGAACGCGAGAATGCGGTCGATGCCCGGTACCAGCGTGAAGTGTTCAAGAAGGAACTCGGCGTTTTTGGTATTCGGCTGGCGCTCACACTCCCGTTGTTGCTGGTCGCCGGCTGGCTCGTGGCGCGCAAACGCAAAAGTGAGTACTGGCCACTCGCCCGCGGGTTTGTGTTGTTCGCCGTGTTCGCGTTCTTTGTCGAACTCGTCCCGTATCTGCCAAGCTATGGCGGCTATGTGCGCTACGCGGTTGGCATCGCGCTCACAGCGGTCGCGGCGCACTACGCCGTGAAATCGATGCGTCGCTATCTCGCACAACGTCGCGTAGTGGAGCAGCAGTCGGAGCAGGAACGGCGTGCCACCATGGGCTTTGAGACGGCGCTCAAGAAGATGGCGATACACCAGTGTCCGGGGTGCGAACGGCCCATCACGACGTCACCAGGCGTGACGACGACGTTCTGCGTGTTCTGCGGGCTCCGATTGTTTGACAACTGCGCGTCGTGCAACACCACCAAGAACGCGTTCTTTCAGTACTGCCCAACCTGTGGCACCGTGACCGACGCGAATCATGGCGTGCGCCTTGATACGGCGGCGACCGCTGCCAGCCATCCGTAGCTGACGGACTCTACCGTTCTCCGCGACCATCTCCCGCGGCAATTTTCGCCACGCTAGACAAGGCGTCCGGGCGACTGCACTTTTGCCGCAGGCTAGTACCTTGGGTTCTACGAGGAGGTGGCGATGGGAATCGCGCGCAAGGTGGCGATCGGTGTCGGCGGCTTGCTGGGCCTGTGTGTCCTTGTCGGTGGCAGCGTATATCTGTGGGCGTCGAGCGCCGCGAGTGCGAAGCTTGCCGCGACGTACAACGTGCATCGGGTCGACTTCCCGATCCCGTTCCCGCTGAGTGACGCAGAAGTCGCCGCGCTGCGCGTTGAACGCGGTGCGACAGCAACGCGAAACCCGGCCACGCGTTCTTCGGACCCGCTGGCCGGTGTCGACCTCAATGCCATTGCGACCGAGCGTGCGGTCGCCCGCGGCAAGCATCTCATTGAATCGCGGTACGGCTGTGCGGAGTGCCATGGAGCCGACTTCGGTGGTGGCGTTATGGTGGACGACCCCGCCCTCGGACGTCTCCTTGGCCCGAACCTCACACTCGGCACTGGCTCACGTACGCTCAAATACGCCGCTGCGGATTGGGACCGGATGGTGCGCCATGGTGTGAAGCCCAACGGCACGGGTTCTCCGATGCCCTCGAAAGACTTCTTCCTTATGTCCGACCGAGAGCTCTCCGACGTGGTCTCGTACATCCGCACATTTCCTGCGGTGAACAAAGAGGTGCCGGCGGTGACGTTGGGTCCGGTGGGCAAAGTGTTGGTGGCCTTAGGCAAGTTGCCGCTGTCGGCCGACCTCCACCCGACGAAGCATCTCATCAATCATGCGGCGCTTGAACCGGAGGCGGTGGCGAACGCAAACTTTGGCAAGCACATCGCGCAGACGTGCACCGGATGTCATCGCCCGGACTTTTCTGGTGGCCCAATCATCGGTGGTGATCCAAGTTGGCCACCGGCTCGCAACCTCACACCCACCGGACTGGCTGGTTGGAGCTACGACGACTTCCTTGGTGCGCTCCGTGGCGGCAAGAGCAAGGATGGCAGAGTGCTGCTCGAACCAATGGCGAGCATGCCAAAATTCGCCAAGAACATGACGGATATCGAATTGCAGGCGTTGTGGGAGTTCGTCAAAGCGTTGCCGGCCGCGCCGACCGGAAAGTGAGGTTCGACCCTGTGTCCGTGTGGTTCAGAATGCAGTTAACGTCACCACGGCTGTCCAAACGAGACGACAAGCTTCCACGGCGCAACGTGATCCACCGCGCGCGTTGCGCCCACAAACAGACTGCTGCCGAAGAACCGCATCCCCGCCGACACACTCGCGCGGCCGCCGTCTGTTGCACGTGATACCGCGCTGAGCACACCCGCCGAATCACGCACCGTGCCAAGTCGCAGCACCGCCGCGCGCGCCGCGGCATTTGGCAATTCAGTCCAACCGCCTTGCAGCCCCACACTCACACTCGGCGCCACCGCGGGCAAAAAGATTCGGCGGAATCGAATTGGTTGTTGCAGATATTTCGTGTTGTATTGCACTTGTCCGCGCAACACCGCCGCCCGTGTGCCGGCGAACTCCTTGTCGCGATAGCCGGGCAGGTTCTGTTGCGCGCCGAGCTCGAACAGTTGCTGCGCAGGGGGACGATCGCCCAGTACCGTGCCCACGTCAGCGCGCCCGACCACAACGAGCGGCCCAAGCAGTTGTCGGCCAACCACACGCGCTTCCAAGCGCTGAAAGGACAGCGTACCAGCACCACGCTCATACCACAGCCGAGCACCGATACCGGGTCGCAGAAACTCGGCGCTGACGTCGGGATGCCACTCGACGGTGGCCGCGGTGCGCACGTAGCTGCCCTCGTCAACGCCACGGTTCGGTCGATACGCATCGCCACCAAACGGACTGCGAAGGTACGTTGCGCGCCGGTAGTGATCGTCCGCCACACCGATCTCGCCCCGCAGCAGATACGCGCGGCCACCAACACGACGCACTGCGGCGAGCGTCGCACTCGATCGGTCCACATAGTCATACGGGTCTTGCGAGGCGAACAGTGCGCCAAACGTGTTGCCGGAATCGAACGGCACGCGAAAGTCATTCGTGTTGTCGAGTGATCGACCGGCGCGCAGTTCAGTCGTCCACGGTCCACGTGTGCGTTCAATGCTGAGCCGTCCGCGCGCCGTGCCCTCGTTCCATGCCCATCCCGCGTTGGCACGCACCACCACGCCGGGCGCCACGTCACGCAACGAGGCTTTCACGCCGAAACCCGTGTACACACCCTCAACACGATTGAAATGAAACGCGTCTGATCCACGCGGTACCGTGTAATCGAGGCGCGGTGCGCCGAAGGTACGCCATCGGTCCGGTCCCAGGTCGCGAAAATCATCGGCGTGCATGCCCGCGGTGATGTCGCCGATGGCGGCGCGCCACTCTGCATATCGGTCGAGCGAGTCCGATGTCGCGAAGGTCAGCTTGCGCCGCATATTGCCGCGCGCTGAGTCGGCCGTGGCGAGTGTCGCTGCGCTGAGCGTGGTGTCGTTCACGTCCATTTGCGCAAAGCGCGACACGATGCGTACCACCGCACGTGCGTCACCAAAGAATGGCGCAGTCACCTGTAGTTCAACGCGTTGTCTCGTCGGCAACCAATACTGACCGAGCCGCTCAGCGTTTTCGTATTCGATGAAGGCGACGGCCGTGAGCAGGTTGCCGCTGAGAGGCCCGCTCGATGTGTTGAGTCGCACGAAGTTGCCGCGCAGGCGTACGAGTGCTCCGCGCGATGCATCGAGGTCCAGTTCGCCGTCGAACAACAGCACCTGTCCGCGTATGCCTGGGCGTGGTTGCACGCGCACGTGCACGATTGGAATGGTACGATCGCCCACACGCATTGTGACCACCGTATCACCGCCACTGTAGCGATAGTACAGATCGCGGTCGGCGGCCAGCGGATGCACCGCAGGTAACGTGTCGAGACCGTCACGGCGTGCGCTGTTGGCGCGCGCGGGGGCAGTGCCCGACGAGCGTCGGGACACGCGCAACCGGTTGCCATAGAGCGACGGATTGAGCCACCCGGTGCGAAACACCGACAGCATCGAGAACGTGCCGCCCGATTGCTGTGTACGGTAGCCCACAACGTGCTGGTCATAGTAACCGCTGCGCGTCCATCGCAACCCACTGGCGATCTGCTCCACCGCCGTCACGACTTCCGTCCCCTCTTCTCGGCGAAGCAGCACGGCAATCTCGGTTTCCACGCGCGCCTTGTACGCGATGAGCGTTGGCGGCAGCACGTTGCGCTTGCTGGCGTCGGCCAGGAGCGCGGCGAGCGCAACGCGTGTTGGGACACGCAATGAGTCCGGTGTCGCGATCGTTGTCGTTGTGTCCTGCGCAACAATGCGCGCCGGGGCAAGCAGCGCGAACCCGCTCAGCGCGATCGTGCACATCGCGTTACGAACGCCGCTGGTCATCAACTGACGCCTACCGGGTTTTGGCAGCGGTTTGCACTCGCTCCGCGGCGGCCGTCCAATCGTGCACCGCTTCGTCGAGTGCGTCCCGGGTTTCGTCCAAGGCCCGGCCGAGTTCTGTTGCTCGCTGCACACCGTGAGGTGTGTCGTAGAGCGTCATGTCTTCGAGACTCTCGGTGAGCTCCGCGATGCGACCTTCGAGCACGGCCACACGCAGTTCTGCGTCCGCCACCAGTCGCTCGGCGGCGCGCGCTTGCTTGCGCGTGTCACCGTCACTGGCCTTCGCGTTGCCAGCGTGCGCGTGTTTACCGTGCGCCGACCCTTTGGCCGCCTGTGTGGACTGCTTTGACGAGTGGTGCGACGTACTCTGTTTCGACGCGCGACTCGCCGCGTTCGCCGCCGCATTCGCTTGTGCGCGTGCTTTCGCATTGCGCTCGGTCTCGCGGGCCGATGCTTCACGCGCTTCACGCTCGACTTTGCCTTTCGCTTCAGCGCGCGCTTCTTCCCACTCGACAAAGGTGCCCGGGAAGACAAGCAGTTGCTGGCCGCGCACTTCCCACACCTGCGTCGCCACGCCGCGCAACACGGCGCGGTCATGACTGACGATCAGCATGCTGCCTTCGTACGACTCGATCGCATCTTCCATCGCTTCGATGGATTCCACATCGAGATGGTTCGTTGGCTCGTCGAGAATCAGCAGGTTGGACGTTTCGAGGGTGAGCAATGCCAACGCCACGCGTGAGCGCTCACCACCGGAGAGCGTGCCAACGGTGCGTTGCACTTCGTCGCCACTGAATCCGAAGCGGCCGAGGTGCCCTTGTACTTGTCGACGTTCCCAGAGCGGTCGCAGATCGGCGATGATGTCGTAGATGGCGACGTCGAGCGGCAGATGCGCTAGGTTCTGCCGATAGTACGCGACGGTGGTGGACGGACCGCGCTTGATGCGACCGGCCGCCGTGGGATGTTCTTCAAGCAATGTGCGGATGAGCGTCGTCTTCCCTGAGCCATTCGGGCCAACGAGGGCGACCACCTCGCCGCGTTCGAGCACCACAGACACATCGCGAATGAGATCGCGATTTTCGACTGCGACTGTCACGTGTTCCGCTTCAATCACACGGTCACCACTGCGGTTGCCGGCCGTGAGGCGCAGGGCCATCACAGAGTCGCCGCCAATGGGCGCGGAC
>JANMKU010000232.1:0-3643 GCA_031372205.1 Gemmatimonadaceae bacterium
ATCCGCGATAAGACGGCGAAAGTCGGCGGGTGTTCGGGCCCCCGGGAGCGCACTTGCGAACGATGCCGCCGGAATGATCCGACCGCCCGCGGCGGCTCGCCATGTTCCGACTCGCGCGGGCGTCCCCGACGTCACTGCCCAGATATTGTACCGTTTCAACAACGCGATCGATTCCGTCATGACAGCGTCATCGGACGCCGACGACTGGAGCGGGGCGCGGCACGTGAGCACGCGATCCAAAGTGATTGGCCGTCGCGGATCTACGCCCGGAAACAGCATTGGCTGCGTATTCAGACACACCTTCCCGCCGCCGCCATAGTCCGCCAGCGGGTGGGCGTGCAGATGCATGTCAATCACCGGCAAGGGCTGCTGCGCGGTTGCCGAGCCGGCGCCACAAAGGAGCAGGTAGATCGCGCTCACCGCGCGAACGTCAGGGAACGAAGTTCTCATCCGATGATCTGCTCCATCAAAGCGTCGAGGCGACCAGCGGCGTTGCGTTGAGTGCCTAACGCTTGGGTTCAGTTGCAGCGCTCTCATAAAATGCGCGCGCAGCGCGCACTCAACAATGCGCTGTCAATCTGCAACCCATTGTTAGACACCGACGTGCGTGACCGTGCCGACGCGCACCGTCGGCAGCACAGCGAGGAGCGCGGGCACGAGGGGCGCAAGGTCCTCGATCCGATTCGAGTGCGCGCGAAACACGACGACTGCGACACCAACAAGCGGAATGTGTTGCTGATACTCCAGCTTGCGGTCAGGGGTCAGGAACACGTCGAACCCCGCAGCGGCAGCGCGACGCAACAACTCCCCATTCTTGACCGAGGACCACCCTTCCACCTGCACCATGCGCGCCTGGTGGCCGATTAACAACGGCACCAGTTGACGCGGCAGGGACTCGTCAATGAGGATGCGCACGGTCGGCCAAGGCTTCGCCCGCCAGCTCCAGCGCCGCGACGGCCTGTGACCGGGTGACGCTCGGAAACGCGTCGAGGAACGTCTCTAGGCTATCACCGGCGGCGAGATAGTCGATCAGGTTCTGCAGGAGGACGCGCGTGCCGACAAACACGGGTTCACCACTCAGAATGTCCGGATCGCAATGAATGACGTTCGTGACGGCGAGCATACCTTCCTCCGAGTGCAGGCTTTCGGAATCTATGCGATGTCGGGTCGTGTGTCTAACGCTTGCGTTCAACTGCAAGCGAATCTTATCAATGCGAGCGTAGCGAGCTTTCCGAAAATCGCTTGTCAGTTGCAACGCGAGACTGTGTGAAAACTCAAATGTTTGACGTGCCGTCGCCGCGTGTGGCGCCATCATGCGGTCCGCAGGTGATGGGTCGTGCACAATGGATCGTCGGTCGCGCACAGGGACGAGATGCGCGGAGGTGAGGGCAATAAAACGCGCCCGGCGTCACGCGAGGGCGGCGATGAGTCGCGGGACCCCGACGATGGTGATCGCGCGCTTGAGATTGTAGGCGAGCACCGTCAGGCTGAACTCGGCGCCCACCTTCACGAGCCCGCGACAGAGGAAGTAACCCTGATCCATCCAGCGCTTCATCGTGCCGAACGGATGCTCGACGAGCGCCTTGCGCCGTGCGCTGCGCGCGGGCTGCTGCGCATGACGCACCTCCATCGCGTCGAGGACCGCTTCGTCTTCCCACCGCGTGATCCGGCGCGCACCCGTACTTCGCGTGCAGCGTGCTTTGATCGCGCAGTGCGTGCAGGCCGGCGTGCGGTAGTACCGCATGCCACGACCACGCTCGACGGTGGAGTACCCGTAGGTCAAGACATTGCCGGCAGGACACTGATACGTATCGGCCGTCGGGTCGTATCGAAACTGTTCTTTGGTAAACAGTCCGAGCTTCGCGTTCGCCGACGTGTGCGGCTTGGGGACCGTCGGTGTGATGCCAGCGTTGAGGCACGCGAGGATCTCCGGACCGCTATAGTAGCCGCGGTCGGCGACGACGTGTAAGTCCGGCGAGGCGACGATCGCCTGCGCCGCCATCGCCATGGGACTCAACTGCGCTTGATCCGTCGGCGCATTCACCACGTCGTGCGCCACGATGAGCTTGTGCTTCGCATCGACGGCGGTTTGCACATTGTAGCAGACCGCCACGCCGGTCCCGACCCGCATACTCCGACTGTCAGGATCGGTTTGGGAGATCTGCGTGTCGCCGCTTGCCGCCAGTTCCGCCACCAGCTCGCGGTACGTCGTGCGTCGCGCGCGCAACGCGGTCAGCTTCTCCTGCAGGGCAGACACCGTGAGGGACCCGACGGGGTCGCGTGTCTCAGCGGTATCCTGCGCATCCAGCCGCTCGATGTACCCGGCAATCCGCGCGTCGATTGCCGTGAGCAACTCGTCGAGCGCGGCACGCGAGAAATTCCGATCCGCGTTGTTCGACGCGCGAAACTTGCTGCCGTCAATCGCGATCAGCTCACCCCCGAAGAGTTCCAGCTTCTTGCAGAGCAGCGTAAACTCGCGGCACACGCCGTTCAGGGCGGCCGGATGGTCTTTACGAAAGTCGGCAATCGTCTTGAAGTCCGGCCGTAACTTTCGCAGCAGCCAGATCACCTCAATGTTCCGATGCGTCTCCTGTTCCAGTTTCCGACTCGAACGGAGGCGATACAAGTAGCCATACAGGTAGAGGCGGAGCAGGTCGGCGGGATCATACGGTGGGCGCCCTGTCTCGCTCGGCGTGGCATGGCGGAAGCCGAGCAACGCAAGGTCTAGCGTGTCGACAAACGCATCCAGGAAGCGCACCGGATTGTCCACGCTGACGTAGTCGTCGAGGACATCCGGAAACAGCATCTGTTGATCGCGCGCACTGCCTTCGATGTACGGCATCGTGTGATCTCACGTCGTGTTGGAGACGCGCCCACGATACCACTATCCAGAGCGAAGAGCTACAGACTTTTCACACAGTCTCACGCACGGTTATGCCGCCCGCGCGTTCATCGCTGCCGACCGACTATGTCCACATATTTGTCGAACGCAAAGAAGCTTGATGCCGCTTCTCCAAGCTCTTTCGCAGCGCGGCTCCAGAACGCGACCGTCACGTGAAAGCCCTCTCGCACGAGATCTTCCACTCCCGGTGCATAGCCTTTTTCTCCCGCTACCAAGATGATTTCACTGTTGAGAATTCCCTTATTCATCGCATCGATGATGGTTGGCGCATGTTTTTGCTTCACCGCGGAGGTTCGCTGCCTTTCGATCAAAGATTGGAATTGTCTACCATAGACGTAGTTGCGCATCGTTCGCCCTCGTGAATAGGGAAGAACTACTTCGCCGGAGACGCGGACGCAATCATCACTCGTGCACTGTCGATCAAGCTCTTGAGGCTCGCAGCGGCACGTTTGACGCCGTCATTACCGGGTGCGTACATCCTTAAAGTAGCGACCATGCCTTCACCTTCTATCCCTTCTATGTGGCCTGCAATGCGTGCTCGCGCGAACGCCGCGACTTCAGCACGGTTGAGCGGATCGCGGATCATCGCGTGGACTGCGAGGAGTTCGGAGACAGCCACGCAGTGGTTCGACGCACCAAAGGCTGCATGGAAAAGTGTCTTCGCTTCTGCCGCGTCACGATCGGTCAGCACGCTCGACATGACGTGAAATTCGTGCGCTGACTGCAACAGCCGGCCGCCCC
>JANMKU010000260.1:0-12573 GCA_031372205.1 Gemmatimonadaceae bacterium
GATCGGCTCCGACGCCGCGGCGCCAAGCCAATAGTCAATGATCACCCCATCGAGCGGATTGAGCGCGTGCGGTATCTCCGGCGGCAACGGTGTGTCGGCATTGACGTTCCGTCGCACGCGCGTCGCCATGCCCGAGGCAAACAGGTGCGCCGCCTTCGATGCCACCGCCGGTGTCAGCTGCCGCAGCCTCGAGATGTCATCGATGACCCACGCGCCTCGGCCGTGCGTGGCGACGAGCAAATCGTTGTCCTTGATGAGGAGATCGCGCACCGGACTGTTGGGCAGGTTCATGGCCAGTGACTGCCAGTGGTCGCCATCGTCGAACGACACATGGACACTGCTTTCGCTGCCGGCGAAGAGCAGACCTGCGCGTTTCGTGTCTTCACGAACGACGCGGGTGAAGCTTCCACTCGCCTCATCTGTCGGGAGCCCCGTCACGATCAGCGTCCACGTCTTCCCGAAGTCCCGCGTACGAAAGAGATACGGCGCGTGATCGCCAATGCGCAGATACTCAACCGCTACGTACGCCGTGCCTGCGGCGTGATGGGACGCATCAATGGCCGAAATATTGGCGCGTCGCGGTGCGTTAAGCGACGGGATGCTGACATCGGACCACGTCGCGCCACCGTTGCGCGTGACATGAATCAGTCCGTTGTTCGTGCCCGCCCAGATCACACCCGGGGCCACCGGCGATGCAGACAGTGACTCGATAGCACCGCGACCACCGAGCGTAGTGGCAGCTGTCGCAGAATCCATGCCCTTGGCAATGCCGAGCTCGGGGCTGATGCGCGCCCAGTGTACGCCATCATCCACCGTGCTCGCAACATAGTTGAGTCCCAACAACAACTGTCGCGGATTCCACGGCGCAAAAAGCAACGGTTGCGAGGACGTCGTGCGCGCCTTCGCCGCCGGATCGACAGCCGGACTGACGTTGATCCACGATTCATTCGGATAGCTGATGCGCACCAGACCGCTACCACTCGCAAAAACCGTGTTCGGATTGCGTGGATCGGCGATGATGGTGCCCCACTCCCAACCATTCACCGAGTTCCAATCGAACATGGTGATGGCCCCGTAGTTGCCGCGACTGCGCGTGCGTATCGCGCCCGCGTCCTGCTGCGTGGCATACACCCAGTATGGAAAGGAATTGTCGGCCGACAGGTGATAGAGCTGTTCGGTGGACTGGTTGTACCACGAGCTCCACGTTGCGCCGCCGTCGAGCGACACCGTCGCCCCCTGATCGAGCCCGATGAAGATGCGCTGTCCATCCGTGGGATCGATCCACATTTGTTGCGGATCATCGCCGCCCGGCGCGCCTTTCAGACCGGTGAATGTCTTGCCACCGTCGATGCTTTTGTAGGCTGCTGTATTGAGCGTGTAGACGACATCCGGATTCTTCGGGTCCACGTACACTCCGCAACTATACCCGCCCTGCCCGTTGTGAATACGCTCGTCGTCAGCGGCCATGCGACGCCAGGATGCACCGCCATCGTCGGATCGAAAGAGTGCCGAGTTGGTGATGAGATAGACGCGCTGCGCGTTCGTGCCCATGGCCACCGCCACCGACATGCGGCCATCGAGCCGAGGGAGTCCGCCGCCGCTGACCTCCTTCCAGGTGACGCCGCCGTCGAGCGATTTATACACGGCGCCATACGCACGACCTGTGTCAGGCAACGGACGCGGCCCGACGCTGAACTGCCACGACCGATACGAACCTGTCGCATAGCCCGGCGGCGCGAAGTGGCGTGTGGTGGTCGCGAAGATGACGTTCGGCACATCGAAGGCGCGGGCCAGCTTGGCAACGCCCGTCTGGTTGTCGATGTACAGCGTTTTCGTCCACGTGCGACCACCGTTCGTGCTGCGAAACACGCCGCGCATGTCGCTCAGGTTGACGTGATCACCCAAGGCGCCGACAAGAACCGTATCTGGTGATCGCGGATCGACGAGAATGGTCTGGATGTGCCGCGAGCCTTCGAGTCCGATCGACTGCCACGTGGCACCGGCGTCCGTGGACTTGTAGGCGCCGTTGCCCTGATCAAGCGTACCGCCGGTGATCATATCGCCCGTCCCGACATAGATCACGGCGGGATTCGACGGCGCGACTTCCACCGCGCCAACAGACGACACGTTCTTGATCGCGTCCAATACCGGGTACCACGTCTGTCCGGCACTGGTGGTCTTCCAGAGCCCACCGCCCGGGTACCCAGCATAGAACACGCCCGGCTGGCCGATCGCACCCGAGACCGCGCCAACGCGACCGGCGCGAAACGGGCCCAGGTTGCGCCAGGACAAACCAGTCAACAGCGACGGGTCGATGGTCGCGGTGGACTGTGCGTGCGCCAGCGGGGCCAATAGCACACAGAGCGAGACACGCCATACGCGTGTGTGCACGCTCATGATTGGCTGTCGCCGCGAATCATTTTCATCGCCTCCTGCACCGTGGTCATGAACTGCGCCGGGAAGATGATGGTCGAATTCTTCTCGACGCTGATCTCGGCCATCGTCTGCAACGTGCGTAACTGCAGGGCGACGGGATGCTGTGAGATGATATCCGCGGCTTCGCCCAACTTGACCGCGGCCTGAAACTCACCTTCGGCGGCGACAATCTTGGCACGACGCTCCCGCTCCGCTTCCGCTTCCTTGGCCATCGCGCGCTGCATGTTTTCGGGAAGCGTGATGTCTTTGATTTCCACCGCCGTCACCTGTGCCCCCCACGGTTCGGTATGCCCATCAATGACATCCTTGATCTTGGCGTTGATGTCCAGCGTTTGCGACAGCAGCTGATCAAGACTGAACTGCCCCACCACGTTGCGCACCGTCGTCTGGCTGATCTGGTTGATGGCGGAATCGATATTCTCGATCGCAATCACCGACTTTTGCGGATCGACAATGTGGTAGTACGCGACAGCCGCGATGTCGATGGAGACGTTGTCCTTGGTGATGATTTTCTGCGACGGGATGTTCATGGTGATCGTGCGCAGCGTCACGCGCGTCATCTGCTCCAACACCGGGATAAGGATGATCAGACCAGGGCCCCGCACCCCGGTGAATTTGCCCAGAAAGAACACGACGCCACGATCATACTCTTTCACCACGCGCAGCGAGAGCGCGAGAATGGCGGCGGCGATTGACGAGACGAACGCGACGAGGAACAGACTCGTGGGCATGGATGGCTCGGATGCTAGAGGGAACTGCGGTTGATGCGTGAGTCGGTGCTACTTGTTCGCGTCCAGAATCGCTTTCCGTTGTACCCAGCTCTGTCCCTCGGTAATCCATTTCGCCGGGGCTTCTGCTTTCAAATAATGGGCGAACCATTGCAGAATGCGGCGTTCGTAGTCCACCGCGTTTTCCTTTTTGCCGAGTCCGTGTCCCTCCCCGGGATAGAGCAGCATGACGGCGTCTTTACCGGCGCGGCGCGCGTAGTTCCAGAACTCCACGCCTTGCCGCATGTCCACCGTGGGGTCCTCGCCACCAATCTCCATGAGAATGCTTTTGGCCGGCATCACATGCACCTTGTTGAGCGGCGAGTTGTTGATCATCGCCTGCGTGTCCTCCCACGGTGCCACCTGCATGCGGAACTGTCCCGTCTCCCAGTGGTCGAACTCGGGCACAGAGCTCCAGTGCATTTGTCCGGCGAAGCTGAACATGTCGGTGATCCCCGCGCCGGCAACCGCAGTCTTGAAGAGCGTACTGTGTGTGGCGAGATAGTACGCTTCGTAGCCGCCTTGTGAGTGTCCGCAGTGACCGATGTTGGCCGCGTCCACGAGGCCGCGTGCAATGACCGCCCGTACCGCCGGCTCTACCGAATGCAGCACGGAGATGCCAGGCTCGCGCGGTCGGAAGACAATGTCGGGCATCATCACGAAGTAGCCGTTCTGCGTGAAGACGTTGGCATTGTAGTAATCGTTCTCGCGCGGCACACGGTAGCGATGCAATTCCTGCGACAGCAGCTCGTACGTGTAGACGATCATCGGATACTTCTTGCTCGTGTCGTAGTTGGCCGGATAGTACAGGATGGCCTGCAGCGGCGTGCCAACGCTGCTCGTGTAATTCATGAGCTCCGCCTTGCCCCACGCGTAGTCTTTCTGGAACGCGTTGGTTTCCGTCCATGGCTTGGCATTGCTCAAATCCGCGCCCGCGACAAACGCATTCGGCGATTCAACGAACGACTGGCGCACATACACGTATCGGTCGGCACTATCGGCCTTGGCTAGGCCTCCGACGGACGCGTCGGCCAGCAGTAACCGCGTCACCTCGCCGGCGGGCATGACACGTGCGTACCCACTCTGCTTCGTGCGTTTGCCGTAGAGAGAGAGATAGACGGGCTTCGTCAGATCGACCGCGCGATCGGCCGCCGTGCCACCAAACCCGCCGAACGAAACCAGGCGATGTTGCACACCATCGCGCGCACCGTCGGTAAGCTTGCGTCCGCCCGAACCATCCAGCGACAATACCCACAGATCGTAATCGCTGTAGACGAGCAGTGAGGCACCGCCTTTCGCCCACGCCGGCGCGCCGACCGGCGGGAGCACGTCCGTGGGATGATCATCATCGCGGTCCACAAAGTCGACGCGCTTCGCCGCCGTGAGTTTCGCGGTCAAATTCGTGCGCGCGCCGGTGGCAACGTCGATGATCCAGTAGTCGCGTCCGTCAAACCAGGGCACGCGTGTGCCGGTGGGGTCCGCGGCAAATGCGTAGCGAACTTTCGTCAGCAGTTTGGTGCGCTGACCGGTTGCCATGTTCACGGTCCAGAGATCCTGATCGCGCCGTCCAAACTTCTGGCCAAACGCGTACGGTTTGCGATCGATCTCGGTGGCGACGGCGTCACCTTCCAGCACCGTCGCTGTTTCCACGGGGTCCGAACCAATTTGCACGACCTTGCCGTCAGTCAAGTGCCACGCGGCGAGCATCGTCGCGCGCAAGTCACGCTGTTCCGCCGACCGTTGCTCGGGTATCGCGTGCACATCGTTTGTGTGCCAGATCTCCACGTCGGACACCTTCTCCTCACTCTTCTTCGGCGCACTGGCGACGGGCTCGCGTGCACGGACGCCGAGATACAGCGTGCGCCCGTCGCGCGACCATGTCGGTCGACGATAGTCAGCAATCCGCACGCCGCCGCCAAACCCTGGGAACGGGATGGCGCTGAACGTCTTCGGCGCCACCTCCGCTGTGCCAACAGACGTCCACGCCAGCACCACATGTGCTGTGTCGGCAAAATCTTTGTCGATCACGGCACGGAGCACAGCGAGATCTTCGGACTTTGACCGCCACGAGAGCGCCCGATACACCGCGGTCGACGACTCAAGCACGCGCACGCTGCCCGCTGCACCGTCGAACAGCTGCACGCCATTCCCTGCCCCACCATCCATGAGTGTGGTGAAGGCCATGAGCGGCTTCGCATCACTCCATGACTGTTCGGCGACGTTGCTGAACGACAGCCGCGTCCCCTTCATCAGATCGAGCACGAGCACATCATTCGTCTTCTTTCCCTCAGCGGCGTACTTGCTCACCGACAAGAAGCCACCGGACGGATTGAAAGCAAACGCACTCACATCAGCAATCGCTATCGTCTCGCCGGTCGAGAGATTGCGCAACGCAAACGCGTTGTGGACGGGCTTCTTTTCCTTCGTCAAGCGCTCGCGTTCCTTCGGGGCAACACCGATCAGATAGGCGAGCCACCGAGAATCCGCCGAGAACGCTGGCGACAGTCCGTAGGGGATACTCACCGTGGTGTCGCGTGCACCACCGCGCAAACGCAGATCGTTCTCCTCATTCCCGCGGGTGAGCGCATACGACATCCACGCACCGTTTGGCGCGAGACGGACGGCACCGAGTGACTCCCACTTGCCAAGATCTTTGGGTGTGAGCGTCGGCTTGGCTAGCGCGCTGAGCTGCGCATCGAGCCGCCCGTCGAGCGGCGAAGCAAACAGCGCGACGAAGGTGAGAAGCCGACTGAGCGTACGGTGCGCGCAAGACATGAGAGTGTGGCCGAATGGGAACGGAGGTAGTGCGTCTTCACGAGCACTCGTGACAGTGAACATACGGGCCGTTGACAGCACTCGATAAGGGGCGTATCTACTGAAAACCCCGTATTGGTGTTCCTTGCTCTCTCGCGGCAATCGTGTGGCACTCAATGAGACTGCGGCAACTAAGCGCGCGGTGGATGCAGGTGATCGGGTTGGTCTGCGGGGCCGTACACGCCGAACGGCCGCTGCGCGCCCAACCGCCGAACAGTGGTGGGACACTCCGCGGGACGGTGCAAGCGGCGCAGACGAATGTGGCGCTATCGTACGCAGTGGTGCTGGTACCCCAGCTGTCCATCGAACGATTTACTGATGCGAGTGGCCAATTTCAGCTCGCGTCCCTGCCCATCGGACGCTATGACGTGACCGTGCGCCGACTCGGCTATGCGCCGTTTCGCGGGGAGATCGATATTGCGAGCGGCACCACAACGACCCTCGACGTGCATCTGGTGCAGATCCCGTACCGACTCTCGACGCAGCTTGTCACGCCGATCGAACGTTGCGAACGCCCCGGCCCGCCGAATGCGCAGACGCAACCGGAGGTCTTTCAGCTGGTGTCCTTCCT
Source organism: Gemmatimonadaceae bacterium (assembly GCA_031372205.1). Taxonomy (GTDB): domain Bacteria; phylum Gemmatimonadota; class Gemmatimonadetes; order Gemmatimonadales; family Gemmatimonadaceae; genus Gemmatimonas. Next base: position 6,589 of record JANMKU010000260.1, read on the forward strand.
GCGCGAGAACGCCGACCGCTATCGACTGCTAGCCTCGCAATATCCGTTCGGTCACATCCGGCTCCGAGCACTCGGCGCAATGCGCAACGCCGCGTTCGCCGTGCAGGAAGTCGATACTGTGGAGGGACGCAGTCAGACGAAGAGCGGATACATTCCAGGTCGCGTTGTGCAGCGGGCGACGGAGGTACGTGCGCCCACGCGCGTCAATGTGCGGTCGTCTCGCGAGTACAACATGGCCTTACCAACCATTCTGGATTTGGCCGACGACGCGTTTGCGCGCAATCACTGCTTTTCGTACGGCGGTAGCACGCTCGATCTGTCGTCCAACAGCACGGAAACATGGCTACGGCTCGATGTGCGTGCGGCGGACAAGCTCAAGGATCCGGACGTACACGGCGCGTTCTATCTCGACAGTGCGACGTCGCAGTTGCGATGGATGGATCTCGAGCTGAGCAAGCCAGACCGCTTGCCGCGACAACTCAAGGGGATCGAGAGCGTCAAGGTCACCACCTCGTTCGTGGAGATCGCGTCTGGCTTGAGTGTGATCGAGTCGATTTGCGCCGTCACGCGCTGGAGGCAGGAGCGTGGACAAGCCCGACTGGCCGGGCCTACCGAACTGCAGCGATTGCTGGCCTATGTGTTCGTCACGCCACCACCCGACGTGTCGCTCAGTCGTGAGTTTGCGTCACCGAACTGGCGCGCCGGTGAGCGGCTCCCGCGCTCCGCCGTGTGGTGTGAGCAATAGGTCTTTGCAGTGAACGACCGCACGTTAGTTTCGCTGTGTGATCACAATCAACACCGTCAACCCAGAGAGACGCGTCGCGACAAACCCGTGGTTGCGCGTGGTGGTCGCAGCGCATGTGCTCAGTGCCGCGGTCACAACCCTGCAACGACTGGTCGTCGGCGCGCAGTTCAACAATTTTCTGATCTTCCGCGGCAGCTTCTTTCACTTGCTGCACGGTCAGGATCTCTACGCACGGTATCCGCAGGAGCACTGGGACTTGTTCAAGTACTCCCCGACCTGGGCGCTGCTGTTCGCCCCGTTCGCGCTGCCGCCAGTGGCGGTTGGCCTCATGCTGTGGAATCTGGTCAACGCGCTGGCGCTCTGCCTCGCACTCACGCAGCTCTTGCCACCACGCGCTGCAACATACGCGCTCCTCATCGCGTTTGTCGAAGCCCTGCTCGCCGTTCAGAACGCACAAAGCAACGGTCTGGTCGCCGCGCTGATGATCTGGGCGCTTGTAGCGGCAGAGCGCGAACGGATCACAGCGGGTGCACTGTCCGTTGGCATCGGGACGAGTATCAAGCTCTTTCCGCTAGGCGCTGGCGTCTTCGGACTGTTCGGTAAAATGCGCTGGGTTCATCTGCGCGTGGGTGCGTTGGCCGCGCTTGCACTCATCGCCGCACCGCTCATGGTGACGCCACCCGCGACGCTGTTGGCCCAGTATCGCTCGTGGAGTGTTGTCGAACTCCGTGACGCGCATGACGTCGGCATGCTCTGGATTGGCGGCGTGCTGGAGACGGCGGCGGGACACGCCCTACCCCATTGGCCGTTGCAACTACTCGGCGGCAGCTGGACGGCTGTGCTGTGTGTCGTCGCCTATCGCGCATGGGACGACGCGCGGGTTCGTCGGCTGCTGCTGGCGTCGCTACTGGTGTTCTCCACGGTCTTCAACCACCAAGCCGAGTCACCGAGCTACGTCATCGCCTTTGCCGGTCTCGGTATCTGGTGGAGCGTGCAACCTCGGGCGCGCTGGCGTGACGCGTTGTTGTTGGCCGCACTGCTCGTCGGCTCGATTGCCGGCACTGATCTTGTGCCAAGAGCATGGCGCGTCGCGTACCATCAAGGGTGGCGACTGAAGGCGCTGGTCTGCACAATAAGCTGGTGCGCCATCCAGGTTGACCTGTGGCGAGTGCTCAGAGTGTTGCGAAGGTCGCCAGGCGAATTGGCAGGGCACGAAGGAGCGACGTGATGGATTCCGACGTCAGCGCGGCGCGTTCGATTTCGCGCGGCGCGAGGTAGTCGTCCAGCGACGCCAAGGTGGCGTCGACGTAGCCGGGATGCACGATCAGTTCCGTCACGCCTTGCGGTAGCGACTGCAGCTCTCGCCGCAATCGCTCAGCGAACGGTCCACCGCCCTGAAGGGAGATACCGCGCACATGCACGCTCTGCTGCGATGCGCGATTGGCGAACGCATCTCCACGATCCGCGAGTCGAAGCGCGACCTTTACCATCGTCGCGCGCACACGCCACGGGCGATGCACGAGCGACTCGAACGGCGCCCGGATCCGGGTCACACCGAAACGCGTGGCAACGTCGCGCACCGCCGCCGAGATGACTGGCAGTAGGTGGACATGCTGATGTGCGTCCACGTGCGTCAGCACAATTCCCTCGTCCACCGCGCGCGCAAACTGCGCCTGCACTTCGCTGTACACCTCGCGATACACCAAACGTCGGCTCACCGCGCGCCATACGAGCTGTCGCAGCGGCAATAGCTGACCCGTCGCTGCTTCCACGAGCGATGGCACGGCGAGCGCTCCGGACAACGGCCGTCCCGTTGTGAGATTCGCGTGCAGACCGACTCGCATAGTGGGCGTCCGGCGCAACGCCTCGACCGCTCCAGCAAACCCTGGGGTGTTCACCATCAGCGACGCGGACGTGACCGTCCCGGCCAGGTGTGCCTCGAGGATGCCGCGATTGACGCCGTCGGTGAATCCGAAATCGTCCGCGTTGACGATCAGAACATGTCGGTCAGTCGGCACGCACGAGTCGGCGCGCTTGGGGAGCGCCGAGAGACATGACCACGATCGGCGGAGACGAGTACGTGCCCCGGCTGCGGTTTCGGTGAATGATGACGAGATCCCGCAGCATCATCAGGCAGTCGCGAGTGAAGCGCACGGTGGTTGGTTCGTCGTCATAGCGGAAGTCCACCGGGGTCTCGACCACAGACAAGCCGTGCACTCGCGCCGCCACCAGCAGCTCAATGTCAAAACCGAACCGAGGGACCGTGACAAGCGAAAAAATTTGACGGGCCGCCGCTTTGGTAAACCCTTTGAGCCCAGCCTGTGTGTCGTGAATGCGCGGCAACAGCGATGCGCGTACAATGGCGTTGAACGCGCGACTCATCAGATGCCGCGAGAACAAGTAATTGAAGAACGACGGGCTCATGGTGTACCGCGAATCAGGATGCACGCGATTGGCGACCACGACGTCAGCGCCCTTCTCGAGCTCAGTCAACATGCGCCGTATCTGACACACCGGATACGCGAGATCCGCGTCGGTAAAGATGCGATACCGACCCACGGCGGCCAGCATGCCGCGAGCTACTGCGGCACCCTTTCCACGATTAACATCGTTGCGGATGAGGCGCACCCACGGGCGCGTGGCCGCGAAGTCCGACAGGATACGCGCTGCCTCCGCTTCACTCCCGTCGTCCACGAGGACCAGTTCGACGCGAAATGGTTGGGCGCTGACAAAGTGTTCGAGCTGTGCCAGCGAAGAAGGGATCATCTCGGCGCCATTGAACGTTGGCAGGATGATCGACAGGTAGGGGAAGGGCATGCGGGACCCTGTTCGGAATTGCTTCGACGGAGGAGGGGATCCATCCGGGTCTCGGGGGGAGCCGAGATAACGCAATGTATTCGACAAACGTTGAATTGGTAGGCGGGTCGATGCCATTTTCAACGAATTCAGAAGAGGGACGTAAGGGGTGGCGCGATTTTCATGCAACTGTCATAAACGAGCGCAGAGCGATGACGACCTCAGGTCCGAGGCCTTCAAAGAGCGATGTTGGTACCGTAAGCATCGCCCGTGGGCTGTCCAAGCTGGGTATCTGTTCACGCGCCGAAGGCGAGCGACTTGTCGCCGCGGGCCGCGTCACGGTCAATGGCGCGATTATCCGCGACCTGTCGTTTCGTCTCCGGCCGGAGACCGCGCGCATTGCCATCGATGCTGTACATGTCGGGCGCACGGAGCGCGTGTATGTCGCCCTCAACAAGCCGCGCGGCCTCGTCACGACGCGACACGATCCGCAAGGGCGCGCTACCATTTACGATTGCCTCAGCGACCCCGCGTTGCCATTTCTCGCGCCCGTCGGCCGACTCGACAAGGCGAGCGAAGGGCTCCTGCTGCTGACCAATGATTCGCGCTGGTCAGCGCGGCTGCTCGATCCCAGCTCGCACGTCGACAAGACGTATCACGTGCAGGTGCGCGCGCTGCTCGATGCGACGGCGGTGGCGCGCGTGGCGGCGGGCGTGATCGAGCCAGACAGTGGCGACATGCTCAACGCGAAGCGCGTCACGTTGCTTCGCGTCGGATCACGGAGCAGCGCGTGGCTCGAGATTGTGCTGGATGAAGGCAAGAACCGACACATCCGACGGCTGCTCGCCGCCCTCGACATGGAAGTGCTGCGCCTGGTGCGCGTGTCGATCGGCGCGCTCGCACTCGGCACACTGGCCAAAGGCGAATGGCGGATGCTTACTGCTGCCGAGGTGCGCGTCCTGGCGATGCCTGCACGCCCTTCACCAGATCACGCACCGTAGTAAGCAGTTGTCGCTCGAGCGGTCGCAACGTGTTGAGCGATTGATCGGCAGCGGCCTCCCACGCCGAACGATCGCCACGCACCGCCGCCGAGTCGAGCGCACGGAACGACGGCTCCAGTCGATCGGCAAGACCATTCAACAATGACATCGCGAACCCGTCACGACGCATTGCGCGCCGCCCCTGGCCGGCCGTGGTCATCAGTGAGTCGCGCTGTCGGTTGAGTACATCAACCAGCGACGCGAGCAGTTCCAACCGCTCCACTTCCGCGTCCGTCTGGATCCAGCACGGGCTGGGCAGCGTCATACCGGCCGTCATCAGCGGCAAGAAGAAGTTGTTGCCAGCAAACGGCCCATACGGCGACGGAACGAACCACACATGCAGCATGTGCAGCGTTTGACCGGCGCCTCCGCCCAGGTTCGCGTGATCATGCCACTGCGCGAGGTCGCTCGCAAACGTCGCTGGAATCTTGGCGTCCACTGGTCCACGAAACGCATAGGCGACACCAACGAGGCTATCGTGCCCGGCGATGCGCGTGAAGAGCAGATGATCGGGCTGGTCGAGCTTCACGCCATCCAGCATGCGTTCACGATTCACCCAGTGCACGCCCATCGTGGGTATGTCGCCAAACGCCGGCGCAAAGCCAGATTGTGCCGCCGCGCCTGATGCCTGCACACCCGCGACAGACGTCTGTAGCTGCCGGATCACCGCAAGGTCACTGGCCGGTAGCCCGGACCATGGCGGCGCCGCCAGCGAGCGACACTCGACGGGTTTCCCCGCATGATCGTGCGCCGCCATGCTGTGCTCGTGTTGTTGCGCGGCTGCGATGACCGGAAACGTGCCAGCCAAGGCAAGAAGGGCGAAAATAGTGCGTCGCATCGGGTTACCGGTATTTCTCCATCAACTTCTGCAGCGCATCATTCCCTGGGCAGAGCTGCTCGTACGGAACGTCCACCAGCGGCATGTGCACCGTCTTGTTCACGGCATGCATATCGCTTCCGGTTTCGTCGATAAAGAGCAGCCCGGTCGCGACTTCGTGGCGCAACTGGCAGGCGCGTACGTGCGCGTATGCCTCCTCGCGATTGGTGGCATCATACCCATCATGCGTTTTGCGGAATCGCACACTGCTGCCGTCGTGCATCGTCACCACGGACACCGCCGCATCCGTGACGGGCGCGACAATCTCGCGACGCAGTGGCACGAAGTCCGCCGCCGAGATTTCCACTTCATGCTCGCGCGTGAACTTGTAGCTCTTGGTCGAACCCTCGTGATCGTTAAACGTCACGCACGGAGAAATCACATCGATCAGCGCCAGTCCGTTGTGCGATAATCCCGCTTTGAGAATGGGCACCAATTGCGCCTTGTCGCCAGAGAAACTGCGCGCGACGAACGTGGCGCCGAGCGTCAGGGCCAGGAGTACCGGATCGATGGGCGGCTGCACGTTC
>JANMKU010000317.1:0-3517 GCA_031372205.1 Gemmatimonadaceae bacterium
CGGCCACGTACACACGGTCATGTCGAGCAGATTCGCGCGACGATAGCCGGACAGAGAAAAACGCTCGCCAGTTTGCCGAGCGAATTCGCCAACGGCGAGTATCGCCACGACACTGTGCGTGGTGAGCAGCACAGCGCCTGAGACGACGGCCACGATCCAACTTTCGGCGGCACGCGGCGTTGTGGCACGTCCGTTTGCTGCCTGCACCAACCGGTCCAGTACATTGGTGGCTTGCAAGGTGCCAACCAGCGCCACCAACAGCAGCGTAAAGACGCTCACACCGACGGCGCGCTGCATGCCGTCGAGCACAATGCCTGTCGCGCCGAACGTGCCGGGCGCAATGTGGAGCAGGTCGCGCGGCGCAATCAGTCCGAGCAGCAGTGCGATGACGGTTGCGGAGGCGATGCCGAGCAACAAGGCCTCAATCAGATGTCGTTTGGCCAGGAGCAAACCGATTACCAGTGTCGGTGACAGCAAGAGTAGCAGCGCTGACGCACGTGCCGGTGCAAGGGCAGCCGCCGTCGTGGCCGCGGTTGTCGATGTTACCGTGTCACCACTGCCGATCAGCGTCGATGCGGCAAGCGCGAGCAGCCCGGCCGGAATGACGTACATCAGTCGACTACGCACTGTGCCGCCAATGTCGACGTGCTGCGAACCGCTCGACGCGATCGTGGTGTCGGACACCGGGGAGATGGAATCGCCGAATGTTGCACCGGCGAGGATGGCGCCCATCAGGGCTGCTGGCGACGCGCCCGCACCGCCGCCTGCCGGATAGAGCAGCGGACCGCAGAGCAGAATCGTACCGAAGCTGGTGCCCGTGGCCGTCGACACGACAACACAGGCGAGAAAGGCGGCAGCGACGAATCCACCACCGGTGAGATGAGTGGCGCGCGCCAGCCAGGCCAAGGAGGCGACAAAGCCAGCCGCGTTCAACACGGCACCGAGTACGCCGGCGAACAACCACGCACACAACATCACCATCACCACGCGCTGACTCATACCATCGAGCATGGCGTCGGCGTAGTGCTCACGGTCCTTGGCCAGCAGCAATCCGAGCGTGAGCGCGGCCAGCAGCACAGGCCAGAAACCCTTCTCGTCAGGTGCGCCCTGGAGGGCCAGCGCACCAACACCGGCGAGAAAGCAGACAAACGGTGCCAAGGCACCGGTCAGCCCGCCATAGAACTCCAGATGGCCACGCGGCGCGCGGGGAACCACGGACTCACTCGGCGACGATGGCGTGGGCATATGGCCTGACAAGGTCGTTGCGCGCTATCGTTCGCGCCATGTCAGACGATGCCTTTCCTCTCTTTGATTTGCGCGTGGACGTGATCGCCACCGATCGGCCGATGGTGTGCAATCACCAAGCCGGTGACTGGTTTGCGTTGCGCGGTGAGAATCTGCACTTCCCGCCGGGGCAGAGTTTTCCGCTCTATCCCTTGGCCGCGTTGTTGCCGCTCCTGCCGGCCAAACAACGGCCGACGCATCCCAATGACTGGATGACGACCGACGCGGAGATCGCCTGTCCAGACCCGCACTGCGGCGGACGTTTTCGCATCACGCGCACTGGTGTCTCGACGTTTCGTCATGCGGATGTGACCGTGGTGCCGCTACAAACGCAGCCGGTGCGTGACGGATGATTCCGACCGTACGTTTGGCGCCCGACTACACGGTGCCGCGACTGATCAAAGGCGGATGGCAGCTGGCGGGGGGACATGGCGCCATCGACCGGCAGCGTGCGCTGGCCGACATGACGGCGTACGCTTCGGCGGGCATCACTGCCTTCGATTGCGCGGATATCTACACGGGTGTTGAGGAATTGATCGGCGATTTTTTGCGGGAGTGGCGTGCGGCGCACGGTCCGAATGCACCACGCATTCAGGTGCACACCAAGTGCGTACCGGATCGCGACGGTCTCGCCACATTGGGCGCACGCGAGATCGATGCGTTGATCGACCGGTCACTGACACGGCTTCGTGTCGACACGCTCGATCTTGTGCAGTTGCATTGGTGGGATTTCGCCGTGCCGGGTGTTGAGGATGCGGCGTTGCATTTGCAGGCGTTGCAGCGGGTGGGCAAAATCCGGCATATCGGCGTCACGAACTTCGACACACCGACGCTGCGGGCGCTGCTTGATGCCGGCGTGCCGGTCGTGTCGCATCAACTGCAACTGTCATTGCTTGACCGGCGGGCTCTGGGCGCGATGGCGGACCTGTGCGCGGAACGCCGTGTCGGCGTGCTCGCGTATGGTGCGCTGGCCGGCGGATTTTTTAATGAGCGATGGGTTGGCGTTCCTGAACCCGTAGAGCCGCTGGAGAACCGATCGTTGACGAAATACAAACTGATCATCGACGAATTCGGTGGCTGGGATGCGTTTCACGCGCTGCTGCGCGTATTGCGCGATGTCGCGAATGCGCATGCGACGACGATTGGTGCGGTGGTGCTGCGGTGTGTGCTCGACACTCCCATCGTGTCGGCGGTGATTGTCGGCGCACGCAGCGCGGTGCATGTGGCGGCGACACTGGCCGCGTTGGAGATCGCATTGACTGATGACGAACGACGCACCATTGACGCGCTCGTCGAATGCCGGAGCGGACCCGCCGGTGATGTGTACGAGTTGGAGCGCGTCACCGGCGGTCGACATGCGGCGATCATGCGGACGAATCTCAACGCGGTGTGAAGCGGCGGCGGATGCGCTGGTCGTGCGCTAACCGGGCAGGCGTTACATCGTGCCGGCGAACCACTTGGCGATGCGAACGCCGAGTTCGATGCTCGCGACAAGGTTGGGCAACAGCGTCATGCCAGTCGCGAAGGCCAGTCCGTAGCGAAAGAGCGTCGCACCAACGACAGCAGACTTTCGTCCACAGAGTGGTCGCAACAGCGCCAGCTCAACCATCCAGCCGAGTGTATAGAACACATTGGCCAGCACGCCATAGGCGACGATGGCGAGTGGTGGGAGGAGCAGTCCATGGGCGTTGGGTCCGATCGCGCCCAGCGCGGCGATCGTCGCGACGGACAGCAGCCCTACCGCACCAACCACGGCGTTGTAGCCGAGTCGTCGGGTTTCCCACCAGCGGATGACGTCGGATGCCGACTCGAGGCGCACGGCGTCGCGAAAGAGGAGGCGTCGCAGCGATTGCGCATCGACCGGTTCACCGACGGGCGCGCGGAGGCGAGATTCAACGGGCATACAGAGTACTCTATACTACAAAGTACGATCTGGCAAGCGCCTCTGTTGCGTTTCGCCAGCGCCGCCAGCCGTCTCGTCACACGACGTTGTATTCGCCGACGTCACCGTCATCGCCAAACGCACGCCATCGCAGTGCATCGATGTTGATCGTATGCGCGCGACCATCCAGCAGCTCTTCGGCCATGAGCAACCCAGCCGCTGGTCCGTGCATGAGGCCATGGCCACTGAAGCCGGCGCACAGAAACACACCGTCAACCGACGGCACGCGGCCGAGTAGGGGTTGATCATCTGGCGTGACTTCGTAGAGTCCCGCCCATTCTGCGGCGATGG
>JANMKU010000299.1:0-22433 GCA_031372205.1 Gemmatimonadaceae bacterium
GCAGCATTCTGGCGATCGTGCCATGGGAGCAGGCGGCGTGGAAGCCGCATCCGAAGTCGATGTCCCTCGGTCAGCTGGCCATTCATGTCGCGCAGCTCCCGAATTTCTCCACCGTCATGGCGCAGACAGACACGCTCGACTTTACGCCCGAAGCGTTCAAGCAACCGTCGGTGACGAGCACCGCCGACCTGCTCGCGCTGTTTGATGACGAAGTGGCCACCATGCGCGCCGCGTTGCGCGCACTCGACTGGGAACGGATGCGCGGTTCGTGGACGATGACGATGCAGGGGCAGACCATCGTCGATGGACAGCGTGGCATGCTGCTCCGGCATATGGGCATCAATCATTTGGTCCATCATCGCGCCCAGTTGGGCGTCTTCCTTCGACTGCTCGACGTGAAGATTCCGGGCTCGTACGGACCGTCCGCTGACACGATGTAACAGCGCACGGTCCGATACGATGTTACCGCAGGCGGTCCGATACGCCGCCATGGGCAATCGCGATGTTGCTTACCTGACTGTAAACGCCGCGTGCGCCTTCGTGCGGTCCCAGACAATCGCGATGTCGCCGCCCTTCGCTGCGGTCGTCACCTCGATATTCATCTTCTCCACCACGGCTGGGGTCTGCTCAACGGACAGCGGAATGCGCACCAGGTCTTGCTTGGCGTCGTATTCCGTACCCCACTGGCCGGTTTGCTTGTTCACGATGAGCATCCACTTGCCGGCTTTGTCGAGCAGCGTGTAGAGCGTGTACGTACCGGCGGGTACGGTCGCGCTGCCGAAGGCGAGATCTTTGCTGGTGGTGAAGTGCGTCGCTTCGTTGGCGCCGGTACGCCACACCATGCCCCACTGCATGTCCCCAAGGCCGCCAAAAATTTCGCGGCCGCGCTTCGACGGTCGCCCGTAGTTGGCGGAGATGGTGGCCCCAGCAATGGTGGTTTTGAGCGAGTCACGCGGCGAGGCTGGCGCTGCACCAGCTTTCGCGGGCGCCATGGCACCCATCGCCTGCGCACCAAGCGGAAAAGTGACGGCCGTGAGGGCGGCGAGGGCCGCTGCGCCTAGATAGACGGTGCGGCGCAACGAGTGGATCCGGGACGAACGATTGGACATGATCGGGAATGTCGGAGAATGGGAACGTTCAGGCCGTACCTTGTGACGACCACGCCAATAATACCGAACGCCTCGTCGAGAGGTCCGCTGGCCGTGATGGGCCATGCCCGGCACCGTTGAACATCACGCCGGTGCCATGCGCCCCGCCTGCCTTTCGGAGCGCGCACCGCCACCGACCCTGCGCGAAGCCGGGAACGGCGATTCGGCGGTGAAGCTGATTGAGGGCTGTTCACCATCGGTCACTTGCTGGACATTCAGATGCCGACGCTGCGGGCGTTGCAGGCGTAATTGCATCCGCACTTTCTGTTCAACGCGCTCAATTCCGTCGTGGCGCTCATCGGACGTGATCCCGAACTCGCGCAGCGCACCGTCGTACGACTGGCCGACTTGCTCCGCGCCACCATTCGCGCGGGCGACGTGCAGGACTGCGCTGGTGCATGGGATCGTACAGCTCGCCGGTCGCGGCACCCTGGTGATCAGCGCGCAACGGGAAGGCCACGACGTGGTCTTGCGCGCCGCAGCACGGAACGACTGGCGCGCCGGGGCGGCGGAATCGGCAATGGCCTGCGACGACGCGACTCGCGCCGAGGTCGGTTGCGCCGTTGGGTACGGCACGCTTGCGGTTGTTGATCAGTCGTTGGAGATTCGGGAAGCGATTCACCAGCGAGCTTCGGTCGAACCGGTATGCAGATGTCTTTGCTCGGCAGATGGAGCGTGGGCGCGTGCCAGGCGATGAAACGCAAAGCATTGTTTTGCGCACTGCATGGTGTTGTGATGACCGGCGCACCCGCCCTGTCAGCGCAAGTGGCGGCTCGTGATAGTGCCGCGATTGCCGGTGCAACGGCCGACAGTCTTGCGGCCCTCGGCACTCCCATCGCCGTTGGCGCGTCCATCGCACCTCGTCAACGGGCGGTCGCACTTTACCGGCAGTCCAACAACCGCGCTGCGGAAGGGACGCAGTTGCATCGGCTTGGCATCGCGTTCTACCACCTAAGCCAGCCCGACTCGGCCATGCGGCAGTTCCGGCTCGCCGCAACGCTCCGTAAATCGCTCGCTGACCTGCGCGGTGAGAGCCTATCGATCAACAATGTTGGACTTCTGTTCGACGAACGCGGACAGCCTGACTCGGCGATGGTCTACTACGGGGCGGCGCGAGGGCTGGCACGCGCGCTCGGTGACCCAGGTGAGGAATCGGGATACGTCATGAATATTGCCAACGTGCTGAAAGACGTCGGCAAGGCGGATTCTGCCATCGCGCTCTATCGGGAGGCGAGCGCGCTTGCGCGGCAGGGCGGTGATCGTGCATCGGAAGCGTCGATCGAAAACAACATTGGTACGCTGCTGATGGACCTCGAACGCACCGAGGCCGCGTTCGCGCAAACCCGTCGCGCCCTGCGTCTGGCGCGTGAGATCAAAGACACGGCGATCGAGGCCGCGGCGCTCCTCAACATGGGAGTGCTCTTCAGGGTGACCAGTGCGGCAGACTCGAGTTTCACATACTTGAGGCAGGCGCGTGTTATCTACGCCGCGATGAGCAATCAGGGCGGACTTGCTCAGGTGCTCATCAGTCTGGGCGCTGCCTTCAGCGATGTTGGCCAGCGCGATTCTGCGATCGCTGTTCTTCGCGAAGGCGCTGAGATTTCTCGCGCTACGCAGAACCCGAAGTTGGAATCGGCAGCGTTCGCCAACCTCGGCAACAACTTCATGCAACTGCGCCGGACCGACTCGGCGTCGGTGTACCTGCGCCGCGCGTTGGTGCGCAAGCGCGAAATTCAGGATGTGCGTGGCGAGGCCATCGCGCTAGGCAATCTGGCGGTGCTCTTTGCGGACGCGCGTGGCATTGACTCGGCCGAGGTGTATGCGACGCAAGCGGCGGCCTTGGGGACTCAGTTGGGAGTACGAGCGGTCAACGCCGTTGCGCTCAACGTGATGGCCCGGGTTCGCCGGGAACGTGCTCAGTACGATTCGGCGCTTCGATACTTTGCGGAAGATCTGGCGATCTCGCGTGAGTCGAACGACAGAATTGGCGCCGCGCTGACGATGTTTGAAATGGGCATCACACTCGAGTTGAACCGTCAACCCGCACGCGCGGTGGCCTATTACGACAGCGCCGCCGCCGAGCAGTCGTGGGTTTCTCGTCGTGTTGGCGGTGACTTCAACCGTCTAACCCGCGCGGAGGATCAGACGTTGCTGTATCAGTATTGGAGCCGGGCGTGGCTGGCGCAGGCGAAGACACTGGGCGATCGACGAACAGCGCTTGCTGCCCTTGCGGCATCGGAACGGGGCCGAGCGCAAGCGCTCCTTGCGCTGATGCGCGACACCGTGGCGTCCGTCGCACCGGGCGCCGATCTAGTCGCCGAGGGTGAACGCGTTGTTCGTGCAGCCACTCGAGGTGGCGTGACGGTACTCAGTTATCAGGTCACCGCCGATGCGCTATTCGTGACCGGAGCGCGAGACGATGGCGGTGTTGTACTGGAGAGGGTCGCGATCGGTCCGGACAGTCTGGCGCGGCTCGTAGTTGCATTTCGAACCGCGCTCGGATTGATCGATGCAGAGGGTGGGGCGCGTGAGGTACTTGGAGTGCGCGGTGTGGTAGCGGTAGGTGCCGGCGCATCACTCACCTGGCGCGCGGCCGGCGACCGACTGGCGCGGTGTCTGCTTCCAACCGCGATCGCGTCGCTGATTGCTCCGGGTACCGAACTCCTCGTGGTTCCGCAGGGTGTTGTTGCGCTGGTTCCGTTTGCGACTTTGGCCTTGCAGCGTGGCGGCCCGCCGCTAGGAAGTCGGTTCGCCATTCGCTATGCGCCGTCGATGGCGACTGCGCAAGCAGCGACGGCCCGCATGCCGAGCACCATCACCGTGTCGCGCACCGCATCGCGCGCGCTCATCGTTGGCAATCCACTCATGCCGAATGTCACGTCGAGCACGGGCGCGCGTCGCGCACTGTCCGCCCTTCCGTTTGCTGAACGTGAGAGCATTTCGATCGCGCGTCTCATCGGTGCAGTGGCACTCACCGGGAAAGCGGCAACGGAAAGCGAGGTGCGCCGACGCATTTCCACCGCGTCGATTGTGCACCTAGCGACGCACGGCTTCGCGTACTCCGCGGAGACGATGGCACGCACGTCATACGTGGCGCTTGCACCCGACAGTGCGCACGATGGGCTGCTGACGGTTGGTGAGATTCTCGACGACCCCGCCATGCGTCTCAGGGCACAGCTCGTGGTGCTGAGCGCGTGTCAAAGTGGACTGGGTGATCTCAAGCAGGCCGAAGGGACCATCGGTTTTCAGCGCGCGCTGCTGGCCAAGGGTGCACGACGTGTCCTTGTGTCGTTGTGGAACGTGTCGGACGAAGCGACCGACCGGTTGATGAACAGCTTCTACCGGCATTGGCTGCGAGACCGAGACGGGCCGAGCGCGGCGGAAGCGTTGCGACGTGCACAGAGTGCCGTGCGGCGGATTACGCGGTTTGCGCACCCGAAGTACTGGTCGGCGTTTCAGCTGGTGGGGGGGCGATGATGGGCGACCGATCAGCCCAGCACTAGGGGACGATTGCGCGCGTATGACGGGTCGATTGTGAACTCATGACATGTCGATGACACACACTCCCGGAGCTTGCAGTTCGCGCAGTCAAAGACAAGTTACACGTGGGAAGTGGTCGCAGCCGTTGGCGTTGATCACGAGCCGCCCACGGTGTTTGTCACGGCGCATGATGCGTTTGCGATTCTCGCCTTCGAAGTCGCCCGCCTCTATGGGCGATGGTGCGGACAGCCCTCAACATGTAGCGTCCCCGTGCAGGGCCGTGATGACGCGCCCGTGCTGTCGTCCAGAACACGCCGAGAGGTTTTTATGCGAAACAGTGATCGATCCGTGCAAACGTCCACGGCACTGAGCAATGGCGCACTCGGCCTGCTGGTGTCGGAGACGCGACGGGCGTATCAAGTAGCCACGGCCCTGGCGCGCAAGATGTTGAGCTACGACGCTCGGATTGGGATGTACTGGGACGATGAGATGTCGGAACGGCCCACGCTCCAAACGAGCAGCGCGTCCCGCAGCGGACCGATGACGACGCCATCTGCCGTGTCGTTCTCCCGTGGTCGCGTGCTGTCGACGGGTCGCGTGCGTTCGGGAGGGCAACGGCGGGTCGATACAGGAGTCACGCCGATTCGTGTGTTTCGCCGTCGACCTGATGTCACCGATGCACCATACGGGAGTACGAACAGATGAACAGGCGGACCATCGAAGGGAACTGGATGCAGCCTACCGGCGCCGTCCGCGAAATGTAGGGGAAAGCTGAGGAGTGAGGGAGGCGAGCCGACAACAAGCAACGGGCCCGCATCCTTCACGCGGAATCGCTCTCACGAGAAAGAAATCGGAGCACCAATTCCTCACCCTCCACGGCTATAATTCCGTGGCCCCTACGAGGAACGCGTGCAACTGACGTTGCGGCGACCATGTCTGACCCACCGTGCATGCCCAACGTGTTGCCGCACACTCGCCTGTATGCAGATGCAGCGGTGTTTCTTCCACACGCGATCCGTAACGCGATCTTTCCGGTGCAGTTGCGCCTCGACGCGCTGTTGCGCTCGCCTGATGCGGACGACCATGTACGCCGCGCGCAGGAAAGCGTCACGCATCTCATGTGGACGGTTGAGGGGTTTGCCCTGTTGCTCGAACCACGCGAGCACGCGTACGACCCACGCGCCGACGACTGGACGCGACCCCTGCACGCCCTCTGCTCAGCGCTCTCAGCATCGGCCGAGCTGCGCATCATCGACGAGTTAGCGAGCGAGCAGCTGCCTGCCCTGCCGATCCCGCGTGCGACGGTCGCTCGCTTGATCGCGACGCTGCTCCTGACCCTTCATCAACACGATGCGCACGCCCGCGCCGCGATTGTGGTCACCGGTGCAACGGATATGGTGCACCTGGTAACCGACGTGACGCTGCGGAGCCCCGCCCACACGCAGGAAGTGGCCGATCGTTTGTGTGCGGAGTGCCTTCAGCTGCTCGACCCGTCCGATTCGCTGACACACGCTGTGCATTCCAACGGTGTCGAAGTGCACGTGCGGTTGGCACGCCGATCGGCCACCGACGCGGTTTTGGCCAACGCAGCTGACATCGCGAAGTCATTTCGCGTGCTCTGCATCGACGATAACGTGTCGCTCATCGACGCGCTTGAGTCGAGACTGCTGCAAGTGCGCGGGTTTGCCGGGCTGACGCGCGCCAACAGTGCCGCGACCGCTGCGTCGGCGTTGCGTGCGCAGGCCGTCGATCTTGTGCTGCTCGACGTGCATCTCAGCGACGGCGAGGATCCTGTTGCCGCGATCAGCGCGCTGCGGTCCATTGCACCATCGGCACATATTGCGCTCTTCTCAGGTACCGTCAATGATGATCTCATTCGACGGTGCATGGACGCGGGTGCGTCTGGATTTCTCCTCAAAGGTGTGACGCCCGTGCGCCTGATCGACGCCATTGTGCGACTCGCGCGTGGCGAGACACTGGTCCTGCTCGACGATTGAGGAAGAGTGCTGTCACGCGTCAGAGCGAAGGTCGTCGCACGCTGGAGCGCGGCGTTTACGCGCGCTGTCGTTGCCCGGTATCGAGTGTGCGCACCAAAAGATGCAAATGACCACATGGAATCGACCTCGCAGCATCGGCGGCGGCGTTCGGCGTGGACGCAGCGCAGGAAGCGTTTGATGAGCCGTTTGACCGTGCGGACGCACTCCCTATCTGATGTAGGCAGAAACTTTAACGCACGGCGGACTTCTTCCCACCAGTGGTTCCCATCCTCGATCGCCGTTTCGCCGGACTGCCATCCGCCTCGGCATCCGGGTCTATCGCCTCGCCGTCATCTTTGTCGTCTCCGCTGCTCGCCGCGAGTTCGTTAATGCCGCCCTCGGCGAGCATGCTCAGCGTCTCGTCGGCTGCCTTTTCTTCGTTCAGCGTCAGCGTCATCGCCGCAAGCACATCGTCATGCCCGAGCACTCGGGCGTACTCACAGATGGTCCCGTATGCCGCCATCTCGTAGTGCTCCACTCGTTGGCCGGCGCTGATAATTCCTGCGTCGACGACGTGCTCCGCAGGGTCGTCGTTGAGAAACTCCTGACCTTCCGTGATGAGCCCCTCCATTCCTTTACATTTCGGCCCGCGCGTGCTCTCGCCCAGCGCTGTCAGGCATTCCTCAACGCGCGCCACGTGACCGAAGGTCTGTTCCAGGTGCGCGGTGAGGGCCGCGCGCAGGTTTTCACTTTGGGCGGCCTTTGCCATCTTCGGCAGTGCCTTAACAAGTTGACGCTCGGCACTGTGCACGTCTTTCAACTCGTGTACCAGTAGATCCTGCAGGTTCGAAATCATGTCTCGGCATCTCCGTGCGAGATAGGGGCAATTGCGTTAGCGAGGCGCTGGCTCGGCGAACAAGAGCCGCATGCGACGCGCGCAAGCGCTCCGCAGCGCTTGGTGAGGGGCAATGTTCGATCGGTGAAATTGTTGCGCCATTCACCTGCAGGGGGATCTTCACCTTCAACCTTGAGGAAGTTCGATCCTCTGACCTGGACGTCACCGACAGCGCTGGCCGTTGCACTCCGGAGTACCACTAAAGGTCAATAGCGAGGTCCGAAAACAGCAATCATTGTTGTTCATACGGATCGCGGGTGACGATCCGAGTGCGCGCGTCGGCGGTACGCGGGTGCACCAGGTGGGAAATCTCTGGTCGCTCATCTCCCTCGCGAAGAGCACGGTCACAAGGACGCTGACGAGAGCAGTGACGATGCAGCGGTACGGACGTGAAGGCGGGACGATATCCATTCAATCGGTCGCTCACGCGGCTATCTCCAGGAGGTGCTGATGTTGGGAACAATTGCCGTGGTATTGGTCGTGCTCTGGTTGCTCGGCATGGTCTCCGCCTATACGCTGGGCGGCTTCATACACATCCTGCTTGTCGTCGCGGTGATTATCGTGTTGGTTCGCGTCATACAGGGACGCAAACCCGTTGGCTAAGCAAGCGAGCCAAGCTGGCAAATCGTAACGCCTGGTGTGGGTGCGGGCGGACCGCCGGGAGCGCCCGCGCCCTGGTTCGACGAGACGTAATGGGTGTAGCCTGACGGGATGGAGACTGAGCGCGTCGCAGTGGACAGCGCCGTACGCGATTCTCATCGCGTCGGCTCGAGAGGTTGTCGTCTTACAGCGTGACGTTGTGCTTCGCAATGCTCAAGCGGTAAACCGTGTTGGCGTTCGGGATGGGTTCCCACCATGCCAATGTCGCGCCTGCGCGTGCGGCGGTTCTTGCGCAGAATCGCCTCCAGCGTGTCATACGTGTCGCCAGCAACGGTATCGCAACGCCGTCAAACGTCGTCAGCTCCATCACGACAGCGAAGGGTGAGCTTGCCACATGCGGCAACGTGACCGTCAAGATGAGTGCCGTTCGTGCATCGAGATCGACAATGTGCCTGCAGCTGCCGAGGATCAGCATGGCGAACAGGGTGAGATCGGCGCTGGGTAGTGCGTTCGCGTCAGGTGGAGTCGCATCGGCGGACAGCCTCACGTGCGTTCCGCGAGGCAGTAAGGCGTAGACTACCTGCGCCGTATGTTGCCACCACACGGCGACGTCGAGAGCGCGTTCCGGCGAAAGGGCACCGCGGCCTGGCGAACCGCGCAGCCAAATCAAGGGCCTGGTTGCTGCGCGCAATTGCTCAGTGAGTGCTGCCACGGCGTGCACATCTCGCTCAGCAAACCCTTGCCGCGATGCGTCCACACGCAAGGCGAGAGCACTGGTAATGCTTCCCAAACCATGCAGTACGGTGGCTACGACATCACGTTGCAACTGTGCGGCTTCAGCCGAATCGAACGGCTCGGGGGTACGACGACCGAATGTCACCGGGCGGGCCTGTAGCGCGGGTGAAGTTGTAGTTGCCGGTGGGCGATCATGAGTGCCGTAGGCCGATGACGAACCACATTTCGCTGAACGCTAGACGGATATGACCAACACAATGCATACAGAGTTCCGCTCGAGATGCTGCGTCTATTGGTTATCCAAAAACTAAACGGTTTGCCGTGCGCCAGCCGACGTCTCGGCGATGCGGTCTGGTGATGCGCGAACTCAGTCGAGCGCTTCTCGTACTACTTTTGGCCAGTAGCCGCACCCTCTCCTTTGAGCTTTTTTGTCGTGGCCTTCAACTCAGGCACTCCCACTCAAGGCCTCTATGCCCACCACAGCGCCGCGCCCGTCTGCTTTTGAGCCTCCGAAGGCCACGTCGGGCATCCGCATTTTGCTGGCCGATGACCATTTGATGCTGCGCTTTGCGGGCGGGGCCTCCAGCGTTCTGCCGAACGTCTTGCTGTCGTTGGCGAAGGGGTGGTCGACTATCGAGATTGCGACCAAGCGCTGTGTCAGTGAAGGAACGGTGAAAGCGCACGTGAAGGCGATCTTGCAGACGCTTGGCGCTCGGGATCGCACGCAGGCGATCACGAGCGGCATTCGACGCGCTCTCGTTCGGTCCTTCTAGGCGCGAACGCCCAATGCCGACGATTCAGCGAAAATTGTCTCGCGTGGCGGTGGCGGCGTTGGCGACCGCATGCGCCGCAGTCCTGCGCCACCTGCTTGAACCGCTTGTCGGATTTGATTTTCCGTACGTGTTGTTTTTCGCGTCAATTGCATCGGCGGCGTGGTTTGGCAAGTTCGGCGGTGGCGTGTGGGCGACGGGCTTCAGTGGCGTGGTGAGCTGGTATTTTTTTGTGCCACCCGAATTGTCGTTCAATATTCTTAGTGTCAAAGACGCTGTTGGATTAGTGCTCTTCGTGATGGTCGGAATCGCCGTTTCAGCCTGCGTAGAGTTCACACATCGCGCCCGATCGCGTGCTGCGAGCGAAGCCGAGCGTCGACACGCGGAAGGTGAGCGCACCAATATGCTGGTCCGCGCGAACGAAGCAAATCTCGCGGACTTCCTGGAGCATGCAAACGTCGGCGTGCATTCGGTCGATGAACATGGCACGATCCTTCGTTGCAATCGCGAAGAGATGCTCATCATGGGCTATGCCGCAGACGAGTACGTAGGACGCAACATCGCTGAATTTCATGTTGATCCAGCCGTAGTCAATGGGATGCTCGAGCGACTGCGTCGACGTGAGGTGGTTCGTGATTGTCGCTCGCAAGTTCGTTGTAAAGACGGCACGATCAAGCATGTGATGATCAATTCGACGGCGCGATGGGACGGAGACCAGTTTGTCCATTCGCGGTGCTTTACCCTGGACATAAGCGATCGCGTTGCCGTCGAGGGCGCCGAGCTGCGACGCCGCGAGAGCGATCTGCGTTTCGAAATGATCGCCGACAATCTTTCGGTGATGGCCTGGACTGCTGATCAAACAGGCAAGCCCACGTGGTACAATCGGCGCTGGTACGAGTTTACCGGTCTCACGCGCGACGAGATCAACGACGGCGGTTGGCGAGGACTACATCACCCCGACCATATCGATCGGGTTACGGCGTCGGTGCGCGAGAGTCGTGAGCGCGGCGTCGAGTGGGAGGACACGTTTCCATTGCGTGGCAGCGACGGCGAGTATCGCTGGTTTCTCTCGCGACTGGTGCCGATCCGCGACGCACACAACGCCATTGTCCGCTGGTTCGGCACCAGTGTTGATATCACACGACGGATGGCGATGGAGGCAGAACTCCGCGCCGCGGACCGACGCAAAGACGAGTTTGTCGCGACGCTCGCTCACGAACTGCGCAATCCGCTCGCGCCACTCCAACACGCGCTGCAGGTCATCGAATGGCGCAACGGAGGCGATGCCGATGTTGGGCGTATGGTCGGTATCATGCAGCGCCAGGTGACGCAGATGTCCCGACTCGTCGATGACCTCATCGAACTGTCGCGGATGAGTCAGGGACGCATGACCCTTCGGCGCCAGCACCTCGACGTGGTACCGCTCATCGAGAACGCCGTGGAGTCGATGCGCCCGACGGCCGATCGCGCCGGCGTGACCATCAACGTGGTACGTCCGTATCAGCCTATCGTGATCGATGCCGACGAAATTCGCATCACGCAGATGCTCACGAATTTGCTCGCCAACGCCTGCAAGTTCTCGCGTCCGGGCGGCACGGCACGTATTGAGACGTCCGCCGGCGACGGCCGCATGCGCATTGTCGTCTCCGACAACGGGATTGGAATTTCTGCTCAGCGACTCCCACACGTCTTTGAATTGTTCAGTCAGGGTCATGAGCTGAATGAATACTCACGCGGTGGACTCGGCATTGGACTGACCCTGGTACGCGGCATTGTGGAGTTGCACGGTGGTGAGGTTGAGGCACGCAGCGACGGAGTAGATCGAGGATGTACGTTCATCGTGTCGTTACCGCTCGCTGTCGAGGCTGGGAGCGCACGCACAGATGAGCGGACGGTGGAACCGGTCGACGCAGTGGCGGGTGCAACTCAGCGGCCATGCCGTGTCCTGATCGCCGACGACAATCCGGACGGTGTGCACACGCTCTCAACGTTGCTCCGCATGCACGGCTATGAGGTCACGGCAACTCTCGATGGACGGAGCGCATTGCGCGCGTTTCAAACGTCCGCTTTTGATGTCGCGATTCTGGACATCGGCATGCCGGGACTGAGTGGCTACGCGGTCTGTCAGCAGTTACGCGAACTTCCGGGGGGGCGAGACGCCTTGGTGATTGCGCTCACTGGCTGGGGAGAAGCCAAGGATCGCGAGCGCTCCCGAGAAGTCGGTTTCGATGTGCATTTGGTGAAGCCGGTCGATCGCAGTCAGCTCGTGCGGGTACTGAACGAGCGTGTGCTCGCGCGGGCGTAAAGCAAGACTCGCGTTGACATTCGCGCGCGCCTTGCGTTCATGCGGCGAACGGTTGCCGCAGGTTTTGGCGTGGTCAGAATTCGTAGCACGGCATGCAGCACAGGGATGACGTGATCTTGCGCCAGGTGTGACGTCGATCACATAGCCCACCGCAGGGCGGGAACCGTACGTTGCGCTTCGCGTACCAACTCCTGTTCGCCTTTGTGGGTTAATCGTCATCTCATATCGAGTGCAAGGCCATGTCTGCCGCATTCTCGCGGTCTGTGCGATCCGTTTGCGCGGTCGCTTGTACACTGTCGTTGATCACTGCCTGTAGTGCCGACGGCCCTGCTGTGCCGTCAACGGCTGCGCCAACGCTCGGCACCAGTCTGTCAGCGACTGTCGGCAGCGCGGTGTCATCCGTTCCTTCTGTAACGATCACCGACGCCAAGGGGCGCGCGGTTGAGGGCGTGTTGGTGCATTGGCAGGTGCGGGCGGGCGCGGGGCACGTGGTGAACGATACCGTGCGAACGCTGGCCAGCGGCGAAGGAACGTCCGGCGGATGGACGCTTGGTGGTCTCGCCGGCACACAGATTCTACAGGCCACAGTTGACGGTCTCACGCCAGTGACCTTCACTGCCGAGGCAGCTCCCGGGCCGGCGGCGGCCGTGGTGAGTCTGAGTTCCGATGCGCAGCGTGCCACCGTGAACACAGCGGTCGCGAGTCCGCCGAGCGTACGCGTTGAAGACCGCTTCGGTAACGCGCTTGCGGGAACGTTGGTCAGGTTCAGTGCTGCCGCTGCTTCCGGGCTGATCGTCGGCGCGGAGCAGGTCACGAACAGCGCTGGCGTCGCGAGTGCGGTAAGCTGGACGCTCGGCACAACGAGTGGCCAACAGTTTGCGCGTGTGACGTTGGCGAACAATTTGCAAACGACAATTGTTGCGACTGCGGTAGCAGACACGCCAGTGTCACTGATCAAGCTTGGTATCGACAATCAGCAAGGCGTGAGCGGCGCGCCGATTTCGGCGCCGCCCGGCGTGCGGGTGAACGACCAATTCGGCAATCCAGTGGGCGACGTTCCCGTAACGTTTACGACTGGACCTGGCTCCGGCAGTGTGTCGACCGCGATCGTTACTACTGATCCGGCTACCGGTACGGCGTTTGTTGGTAACTGGATGCTGGGCACTGCAGCGCAGCAGACGCTGTTGGTAACCAGCGCGATGCTGCGGGGTAAGTCGGTCACCTTCAGCGCGTCGCTGGTGGCGTCGCAGTTTGATATCGATGTGCGGTTCATCGGTGATGGTGGCACCCAACAACAGCGCGACGCGTTCATCAGGGCGGCAGCAAAGTGGCGGCGCGTCATCGTGGGCGATGTGCACACCGCGCGCGTCAGCGAAGTGGCCGGCTACTGCGACTCATGGATTCCCGCGATTGATGAGACGATAAACGACGTGGTGATCTTTGCGCGCATCCGTTCCATCGACGGCGTGGGGAAAATTCTCGCCCAGGCCGGCCCGTGTTCGTTCAGTACCGTGTCGAACCTCACCCTGTACGGTCTGATGGAGTTCGATCAGGACGACCTGCCTGGCATGATCGCCAACAGCACGCTTGATGATGTCGTGCTCCACGAGATGGGCCATGTATTGGGCATCGGCACGCTGTGGAGCTTTCGTCGCAATCTGCTCGTCGATCGCGGTGGAGCGGACCCATATTTTGTGGGAGGCAGTGCGCGCGCTGAATTTGCGCGCATCGGTGGGCTGGCGTACGGTGGCATGTCAGTACCTGTTGAGAATAGCGGGGGTCCGG
Organism: Gemmatimonadaceae bacterium; assembly: GCA_031372205.1. GTDB lineage: Bacteria > Gemmatimonadota > Gemmatimonadetes > Gemmatimonadales > Gemmatimonadaceae > Gemmatimonas. The sequence continues at coordinate 13,695 of JANMKU010000299.1, forward strand.
GCACGCGTGACGCGCACTGGCGAGCCAGTGTGCTCGGCCGCGAGCTCATGCAAGGGTACGCGCGAGCAGGCGGGATGCCGCTCAGTCGTCTCACCGCCGCATCCCTCGCTGATCTCGGGTATTCGGTCGTGCTCAGCAGCGCCGATCCGTTCTCACTGACGACGGCGTTGCGATCGGCTGGTGAAGTACTCGTGCCGATCGGCAATGATATCGCCGACCTTCCGCTGAAGGGGGTCGGCCCTGACGGCTCGTCGACGTTGGTGCGCCCAGCGACGGTGAAGCGTCCTTAGAATGACCGCCGCAGCGCAAGACCACGCTCTTTCGTGCCAACCGTACTCTGGTGGAACCTTGCGCACCTGCAGTCAATCACGATGGCTTATCGGGGCTGCGGTTGCGGTGGCAGCTTGGCCAAAAGATCGCGAAGCCTGTTCATCTCCAGCGGCTTCCCCATGTGCAAATCGAATCCGGACTGGAGCGCTCGCTCACAATCCCTCGGTGAGGCCCAACCGGTCATGGCGACCAAAATGGTGCGCGTGGACGGGTAGGTGGAACGATGCGCTTGCGCGAACTCATATCCGCTCATCTCGGGCATGCTGACATCGACGAACGCCACGTCGAACTCCATCCCGGTGGAGTGCGCGTGTGCGACACGAATCAGCGCGTTTGCTCCGCTTGCTTCAGTGACAGTCGTGATGCCGAGCAACTCCAGCAACACTCCCAAGCTTTCGCGAATGTCCGCATTGTCGTCGACAACGAGCGCGCGCTGCGTGCTCACGCTATCATCGGCATCATGCCGTAGTGATGCGCAAACCGTCCGCTTCCTCGTACATCTGCGGCAGAGACAACCATTGGTGTGACAAGATACCCTCAGCGCTTCGTCGCGCCGCACCTTCGTGACTACAACGGCCTATGATTAGTAGGAACGACCGCCGGGTTCGCCGACTCTGCACAAGAGACGCCTTGTGACAAAGTCGACGACCCCCCATAGTAACGCCGTTGTCAATACCTGCGGAATCCCCATCCGATTTGTGATCCGTGTGACGACACGCGCACGCTACATCTGTTGGTTATCTTCAAACCAGAACGATTCGATTTTGCCGCCTTTCGTCTTCGTGATGACTACGGTGTACGATTTTCCGGCCTCGAATGTGAGGTTGGGCGTGCTGGCGAGCAACTGCTTCCCGTCTTTACCGCGAAACTCCAGCACACCACTCCACGGCGCGATCGCCTTGAAACCGGCTTCATCGCTGTAGTCCACTCCGTCAAACATCGTTTCGCCGCTGCGCGCTTTGACCATTATGCTTGCCGCACCAGGGGCCGCATGGATGACGCGCAGCCGAGCCTTCCCCGGTTCGTTCGTCACCACGTCGCGTAGCACACGCGTTTGGTAGCCGGACCCGTCTTCACTGCGAAGAATCACCATCGTGTACCGGTGGCCATCCGTCAGCATTTCGCGATTCGTGCTTAGCGGCACAAAGTTTGGCGCCGCGCCGTCGCCAACCTGGAAGGTCGCCCACGTCTGATCAACATTCTGGTACGGACTCACCTTCTGAAAGGCGACATCAGGAAGCATGTGGGTCTCGTCGGATCGCACGTGCAATCCCTGCGACGACGGCACGGCGTTGACGACCCGAACGAGCGCAGTGCCTCGCTTGTCGGCACTGTCCCCAGACATCGATGTGCTGAGCTGACCATCGGCCGTGCGCGTTTCAACCGCCTTATCGGTCTGTGCGTCCTTGCTGCACGCTTGCGACAACATCGTCGCCGCGACTACCAAGAGGGTGATGTGTTTGGTCATCATCTGCAGGCTCGCTGAAGTAGAGAGTGGACCGCTCGTTTGCATCAGCCACTGACGCAGGAGCAGCATCCGCAGTATGGCATGCAAAGGTGCTCACCGATATTTGACCACGGTCCTACCTTTGTCTCCCCCAGAAGAGCGATGTCGGCGGAGCGCCCAGTCGCTACGACAAACGAATCAACCCGCGCGTGATGCCCGTCGTGACCGCGTGCGTGCGATCGCGTGCACCGAGCTTCTGCAAGATCGCTTTCACGTGCGCCTTCACCGTACCTTCGCTAATGTACAGCGTTTCACCGATTTCGATATTCGATTTGCCGCGGGACAAGCACCCGAGGACTTCCAGCTGGCGAGGGGTCAGCGTGTCCGTCGCCATGTGCTCGGCGAGCTTGGCCGCGATCTCCGGTGCAATCGCCTTGCGCCCGATACGCACGATGCGCACCGTGTCAATCAGCTTGTTGAGTGCCACATCCTTCAGTAGATAGCTGGCTGCGCCCGCACGAAGCCCTCGAAACACGTCCTCGTCCGTATCATAGGTGGTCAGCAAGATCACCCTGGCCGCAGGAAATTCGGCTCGCAACGCCGTCGTCAGTTCAACACCGTCCATTGGCGTCATTCTCAGGTCGGTGATGACCACATCCGGCAGCGTTGCACGATAGAGCGCCAGCGCAGCCGCGCCATCCGCGGCCTGTCCGACCACTTCAATATCATCGATACTGTTCAGCAGCGAGGCCAACCCTTCGCGTAGGATTGTGTGGTCGTCCACCAGAAGTACCCGAATCGTCGCGTCGATCACCTGTCAAAACCCGGATAGAGGTTCATGTCGCCTGCATACGCTGTCGCGATGGAACAGTGTGCGCGTCGCGCGTGGTGCGGTGAGGCGGGACGCGCCGTAGAATTGCGTCAAGTGTCGCGGGGTCTGCCGGTTTCACCAGATGATGATCAAACCCCGCCTCTGCCGATCGGCGTCGATCGTCGTCCTGCCCCCAACCGGTGAGCGCGACCAGCGTCGCGTTCTGTCCTTCGGGCAAACGACGGATACACGTACACGCTTCATAGCCGTTGAGTCTCGGCATTCCGAGGTCAAGCAGCACTACAGCAGGTCGCTCTGTCGCGACGAGAGCAACAGCGGCAATGCCGTCTGCCGCTGTGAATACCTCATGCCCTCGCGCACGCAACATGGTTGCGAGTGTACTCAGTGCGTCCTCGCTATCGTCGGCGATCACCACCCGCAACGGGGCGGCGTGCACGTCGATGGGCGCGACCGGTGGCACTGATAGATTCGGTGCTTGTGCCGCAAGCGGGAGACAGACCACAAACTCGCTGCCACAACCCTCCCCGTCACTGAGCGCGCGGATTGTGCCACTGTGCATCTCGACGAGACGCTTGACCAGCGTGAGCCCGATCCCGAGCCCACCGGTCGTACGCTCAAGCCGACGATCGACCTGTGCAAACAGCTCAAACACGCGATCCAGCATGCTCGGTGGAATGCCTTGCCCCTGGTCCCGAATGGTCACGTGCGCCATAGAGTCAACACGCTCAACGATGATCTCCACCGTACTTCCGTCCGGGCTATACTTGGAGGCGTTGTCGAGCAGATTGGCAAACACTTGCGACAGCCTCGCCGTATCGCCGATGATTGGCAGTTCGTCCATTGGCGCCGTGATCAACATGCGTTGACGGCGCGCATTGAAAGTTGACTGACAGGTCTCTGCGGCGTTGCGTACTACGTCGCCAACCACGATTCGCTCGCAGCGAAGCTCTAATTTTCCTCCACTGATGCGCGAGACGTCAAGCAAATCGTCGACGAGCCGCACGAGCTGAACGAGCTGACGTTCCATCATGCTTCGCGTGCGCGCAACAATGTCCGACTCCGGGTCGGCCAGCCGCATGATCTCCAGGCCGTTGCGCAGCGGCGCCAGCGGATTGCGCAACTCATGTGCAAGCGTTGCCAGAAACTCGTCTTTTCGTTGATCCGCTTCGGACAGATCGGCAGCCAGTGATCGCAAGTCACTCTCGAGCAACTTGCGATCTTCGATATCGACGAGCGACCCGATATAGCCGATGAGCTCATCGTTCGCGCCAAAACGTGGCATCGCGGACGCAATCATCCAGCGATACCGATCATCGTGACGCCGGAGTCGCAATTCGCAACGCAGCGGTGCGCGCCGCTCCGCCGCCGCACGCGCTGCGCGAACGTACTCGGGCATATCGTCGGGGTGCACGCGCGCCTGCCAACCGTCAGCCACCGACACTCGCGCCGCTTCACCCGCAAACTCATAGAACTGCTCATTGAGATAGGTGCCGCACCCTTGGGCGTCGCTCACCCAGATCATCACCGGCGCATTGTCCGCCATGGTCCGAAAGCGCACTTCGCTCTCACGCAACGCATCTTCGGCAGACTTGCGGTCCGTGATGTCCCGCGAGACGCCAATAATACCGAGGATGGTGCCGTCCGCATCGCGGTGCGGCAGCTTGGCCGAAAGAAACCATCGTCGTCCCCCCGGCAGGTCAGCCATCTCTTCGACCATTTCTTGCACGCCAGTCTGCATAATGCGCCGGTCTGTCTTGATGATTTGCAGCGCGTGCTGTCGATTGGGATGAATCTCCAGGTCGGTCTTGCCCAGGATGCCTTCCAGCGGAAGTCCCACGCCAGCGCAGAGCGCCGCGTTGGCGAACGTAAGACGTCCACTCCGATCCTTGGCGTAGACATAGTCGGGCGTCGCGTCGTTGATGGAGCGCAGCAATGCCGACGTGCTGGCGAGCTGGGCTTCCGCCCGTCGTCGCTCCGAGACATCGAGCACCATCCCGACCACGCGCACGCGCTCGAGCTGATCGTCATATTTGACCTCGCCGCGCACTTCCATCCATCGCACATCACCGTCTCGCGGTTGCGCGATCCTGCAGGTCAGCGAGATCGGATCGCCGCGTTGCATCGCCGCGTCGAGCGCGCGCTGTACGAGCGGCAAGTCCTCAGGCAGCACGAGCGTCAGCGCCCGCTCCACCGTGGCCAACGATTCGGCAGGACGCAATCCCAGCACGTCCGCCGCGTTATCAGACAACGACACCTGCCCAGTCGGTATGGCAATCTCAAACGCCACCATCCTCGCCGACTGCAACGCCATACGAAGCCGTTGCTCGCTCCGCTGCAGCAAGCGCTCGGCATTGCGTTGTTCCGTGACGTCGCGAAACACCAAGACACTGCCAACCAGTGTGCCATCCGCTTGTTGCAGTGGAGAAGCGGTATCCTCGATGGCGCGTTCAACGCCATCGCGTCCGCGCAACACCACGACGTTGTGTGCGTATCCTGTACGACGTTGCTCCGTAAGCGCGACACGGACGGCATTGCGGGCGGACGTGTGCGACGCATCCTCACGCACGGCGTACACCTCGTGCAGCGCTCGTCCTTTTGCCGCGTCCTGCGAGAGTCCGGTGAGCGATTCGGCGACGTGATTCATTGTCACGACGCGGCCGACCGTGTCGGTCGTGATCACCGCGTCCCCAAGACTCTGCAGGGTTGTATCGAGGTATTGACGCTGGTTGGCGATAGTGGCGACGGCACGGGCTCGCGTTAGCACACCGCGGCGCATGGCAAGGATGAACGCCAGTAGCCCGGTCAGGGCGGCGAAGCCAGCAATCGTTCCGCTGATGAGCGTTCGTCGATACGTTGCCTGTGCTCGCAGCCTGCGTTCGGCCAGCCGTGCGTCTTCCCTGAAAAGCATCGACGCCACAAACGCACGCAACGCGTCCATTTCCTCCTTGCCGCGGAGCGCGAGCATGGTCGATTGCGCGGATTCGAACCCAGTGGTGGTGCGCGCAGCGACCATTTGACTCAGTATCATCAAGCGTCCGGCGACCAGTGTTCGAAGTCGCCGCAGATTCGCCGTCTGCTCTTCATTGTCGGAGGTGAGCCACTCGAGCGTGTCGATGCCGAGCGCAACGGTGCTGCGCGCGCGATCGTACGGTTGCAGGAATGCGGTATCACCAGTGAGCACAAACCCACCAGCACCTGTTTCCGCATCTTTGACGAGCGACAAAATGTCAGCGAAGCGCAAGCGAACCTCGTGCGTGTGCGCCAGCAGCTGCGCATTTGCTTCAAGCGCTCTGGTGTTGCGTACCGTGAGTGGGATGTTGACGACGAGTACCACGGCTGCCAGCGTGGCCCCAAATGCCAGCCACAATTTATTGAACCCGTCAAACGGGTTGACGGATCGCGTGACGTCGTCACGCAGCACGTTAACCATCAATCCCTCCGGAGCGAAGGAGTGCGTCAACCATACCGTCCACCCCGTCGGCAAGGTCGCTGCCCCACACAGGGTCGGTCAGACTACCGTCCGCGGCGCGAACGGTCCATTCGACAAAGAGCCGCACATCGGTTTCGTTTCCCTTCACCGTTTCCGATAGCCACACCTCCCATCGGGCGGGCACAACTTGCAAGCCAACTGTGCGCCACGCAAGCAGGCGGGTGGGAATATCGGCGGTAAAGGTGACCAACCACTCGGCACGATCCGGAGGCCGGTCAACAGTCCAGTGCGCACCTTTGCCACGTATCTCGGCGCGGGCGTGGGGAGAAGTGAGCGGCGCGAGCCGCGAATGATCACGAAACAGTTCGTAGGCGGCGTGGACCGCCATTGGTAAGCGGAAGCTGCGCTGTTGCCGGTGCGTGGGACGATCGGATGTTGGCGTAGTTCTTTTTGGCATCCCGGATAACCGCAGTCGTGCGCGAACTGTGTGCTGCGCGCTCATTCAACAACATCGCGTTCGCTTCCGAGGACAAGATTACACCGCGACAGCGTTCGGGCATCGCCCAAATTGGATAGACGAGTGATGCCGATGGCGCCGAGGTCATCCGCAGTGGTTGCGTCACCGCCGCAGCGCCGCGATCCACACCTCGGCTTCATCATTGGCGACCGTGAAGTAGATCCGCTTTCCGTCTGATGCAAACTCTGGCCGTCGCGTCGTTCGCGCTGAATCGTTCATCGGCAGCACGAGCTGCGGAGTACCGCCCGCAACGGGAACGCGCCAGAAACCGATCTGCCTGCTGGCATCGACGGCGCGGTTATACACCAGCAGCGGATCGCTGCCCCACGCCGAGTAGTCCGGTACGTGCCCTGCCGTCCGCCCATCCACGACGACACGCGCCGCATGGCTTCGCACGTCGACGAGCGTCAGTGTCGGATCGGGCGTCAGGAAAATGAAACGGCCGTCAGGCGACCACGCCGGAGCACTCGAGCCGCGGGCAAGATTTGTAATCTTGTGCGGCGCGCCCCACGCCCCGTCAACGGTCCGGTCAACGATGTACACCTCACGCCGTCCACTTTCAATCGACACGAATGTTTGCGGTCCATCAGGACTCCACTGCGGACTCCATTCGTGTCGTTTGAATTGCGTGATGGGATGGTCGGGCGCCTACACCGACGGCACGCAAAACGTGCAGGCCGCGCTAGATCAGTCCGGCACCTTCGCCTTCAATACCAACAACTCCCGGAAGGCACCGTCTCCCATTCTTGTTCACGCTACGGGCGAAGTAAGGGAATCGACTCATAAACGCTACCGTCATTTGGCGTGGTCTCGAGCAGCGCAGCGCTGCTCGACGTGTCGTTTCTAACCGCCTGTAGCATTGCCAACGAGGTGCGTATGTCCCGTCGGTCGAGGCACCGCGGTCAGTCCGCAAGTAATGTGGTGACGAGCCGCTCGATCGCTTTCACGGCGGGCGAATTCGGCGCAACATCGATCGGCGCGCCACCGAGGCGTTCTGCTGCCGCCAGTTCGCCATCGAACGGCACTTCGCCCACCAGCACCATGTGGTGCGCGCGACAAAAATCGCGGATGGCTGAACGGTCACCATCATCTCGCACCTTGTTGGCCACCACCACGACATCGGTGATGCCCAGGTCGTTGGCGAGCGACACCACATTCCGTGCGGTTTCCATCGAACGATAGTACGGCTCAAGCACGGCAACAATGCGCGAGACGTGGCGACCAGTACCGCGACTCAAGTGTTCGAGACCCGCCTCCATGTCGACGATCACGTGTCGATCGCTGTCGGCGCGCGCCGCAATCTCGCCAAGGAATCCGCGCACCGAGGCGTGTGCACCGCAGAGACAGCCGGAGCCCGCGTGCCCAACCTTGCCCATCACCATCAGCCGGACACCGTCTGGCCCAACCACACCGAATTCTTCAACCACAGCTTGCGCGTTCGCGGTAAAGAATTGCTTTGTCGAGCCGTCTTCCATCGTGCGACGCTCCATCAAGTTCCTCGGCATCGTCACAATTTCGTCCGCGCGCTCGCGCGAAATGCCGAGCACGCTCGCCAGATTGGGATTGGTATCCGCGTCAATCGCGAGCACTTCACGGTCCGTCTGTCGCGCGAGAGCCCGTGCGAGCGTGCCAGAAATCGTGGTCTTCCCTGTCCCGCCCTTCCCTGCGATCGCGATACGCATGATATATCTCAGTTGAATCGTTGAGTGGCGCGCTGCTCACGCATGACGTCTCGTTTCACCTGCTCACTGCTTGTGATCATGATGCCGAGCGTGACACTCGGCGGCGCCGCCGTCGCTGGTATGACAATCGCAGTTGGGATCGCTGCACTCGCCATGCCCTTGACTGAGCATCGGCGCGAACTCGGCGGCGAACCGTCGCGCCGCCTCCCGCCGCCCAGTGTCGGTGAGACGATACTCCCCACCGGACGCCATGTCGAGGACGACGTCGCCGCGCGCCGTCAATCGATTGAGCGTGCGCTGCACCACGGACTCGTCGATCGATGTGAAACGCGTGATGCTGGCGAGTGTGGCCACGCCGCCAAAACCTTCCCCCTCAAACCAGTATAGCAGTTCGAGGAGCTCGTCCTCACGCGCGATCGCGTCGCCGCTGTCGCTGTTGGTCATTGCACGCTCAGGAAAACGCCGGTGGGCACGTCACAGCAGCTGCTCCACTTCGCGGAC
>JANMKU010000340.1:0-2463 GCA_031372205.1 Gemmatimonadaceae bacterium
GTTTCCACCTTGCAAACGCAGGCGCGGGCGCTCATCGGCACAGGCTTCCCCTTCAAGACAGTCAGCGAGGCCGATCAATACGTCACGCAATTGCGACGGTTGATGCCGCTGGTCGCGGGTATGCGTCGCGCCGGTGCCGCAGCACTGGATCTGTGCGACGTGGCGCGCGGGAGGCTCGACGCGTTCTGGGAGCTCAAGCTCGCGCCTTGGGACATGGCTGCCGGTGTGTTGCTCGTGCGCGAGGCCGGCGGGCGCGCTACGCAACTCGACGGCAACAACGCGCCCCTCGCGCATGGACCGGTCGTCGCCAGCAACGGCGTCCTGCACGAATGGCTGCTGAATCAACTAACGATCAACTAACGATCACCGCGCCGACGCCGTAGCATCCGTACACACCATTTAACCTCCCTCTCGTATGGCGCTCGTCGAGTGCGTTCCGAATTTCTCCGAAGGACGTGACCCCGTCGTCATCGCGGCTATTCGCGATGCCGTGGCCGCAACGCCAGGCGCGCATGTGCTCGATGTGTCGAGTGACGCGTCGCACCATCGCACGGTCCTGACGTTTGTCGCCTCGCTCGACGCGGCGGTGTCGGCTGCGTTTGCCGCTATGCAGGTCGCACGCGATCGCATCGACTTGACGAAACACACCGGTGCGCATCCGCGTCTTGGCGCCACCGATGTCGTGCCGTTCATTCCGCTCGATGGCGCGACCATGGATGACTGCATTGCCCTCGCTCGCGAGCTTGGACACAAAGTCGCCGCGGAGCTCGGGATTCCGGTGTTTCTTTACGAACGTGCCGCCACGCGACCCGACCGCGAGAATCTGGCCGACGTGCGCCGCGGAGAGTTCGAAGGGCTGCGCGATGACATCCGCGTGAACCCGTCGCGCACACCGGATTTCGGGCCGTCCGAAGTGCACCCCACCGCCGGTGCCACTGCCATCGGCGCGCGACCTTTTCTCGTTGCCTACAACGTCTATCTCGGCGACGCAAAAAATCTTCCAGTGGCGAAGGAGGTGGCCAAGGCGCTTCGCGGGTCGTCCGGTGGACTGCGGTACGTGAAGGGACTCGGGCTCGAAGTGGACGGTCAAGCGCAGGTCTCGATGAACCTTGTCGACACGGAGAAAACACCGCTGCATCGCGCCTTCGAAATGGTCAAGTCCGAAGCAGCAGCGCATGGAGTCGTGCCCACCTGGAGCGAAATCGTCGGGCTGGTGCCGGAGCGTGTGTTGCTCGATGCTGGCGTCCGTCACGTGCAATTGCGCGGCTTTAGCAGGGCCATGCTTCTTGAGAACACCGTCCGCGAAGCGGTGAGCGGTGGTGAGGCGCTCGACACGTTTGTGTCCCGCGTCGCCTCGGCTGATCCCACACCTGGCGGCGGCTCTGTGGCTGCACACGCTGGCGCTCTCGCTGCGGCGTTGGCGCAGATGGTCGCCGGACTCACCGTCGGCAAGAAGAAGTACATCGCCGTGGAAACCGAAATGAAGGAGCTCTCGCTCAGGGCAAGCGCGTTGCGCCGCCAGCTCGCTGCACTTGTCCAACGCGACGCCGATTCGTATGAGGGCGTGCGCGCGGCGTACAGCATGCCTCGGGAGCCGGAGAGTGCCATGGCCGCGCGGGACATAGCCGTGCGAGAGGCGCTGCTCTTCGCCGCTGAGGTGCCGCTGGAATCCGCTCGCGCAGCCGCAGAAGTGGCAGAGCTGGCCGCTGCGGCGGCAGAACGTGGCAATAGCAACGCCGTCAGCGATGCCACAGTGGCCGCGCTCTTGGCGGAAACCGCCTGCAAAGGTGCCGTGCTCAACGTTCGCATCAACGTGCATGCGCTTGATAGCGTTGGTGCGCTTGCAGGTGCGCAACTCCTCGTGGCGGCGCGCACATACGTGAGCGCAGCGAGTGCGAGCGCTCGGCGTGCAGAAGCGTCAGCCGAGCGTGCGATGCAGCCGGCGTGATTACGCAGCTTCTCGCAACCGCGGTCGCAGTCGCGGTCGCAGTCGCGGTCGCCGCGTTGGCCGCATGTCACGCAGCATCGCAACAGGGTGCGCGCCCGCCTACCGTCGCGTACTGCACCAGCACCTCGTCGGCGGCGCGTGACGTACCGGCGTCCCTCGCCATCACGTTGGCCTTCGATCGCGATCCGCCGAAAGGCGCGTTGGCAACGATACAAATCGAAGGCGAAACAACACGAAGCAATCAACCGGTCGCGACGAACCAGATCGCCCGTTACGAGCTCGCGCGTGGTATGTACGACATCCGCGTCGCTGTCAACGGCTACGAAACGCTGCGAACCCGCATCGTGCTTACGCCCGGTTGCACGATGGAGCTTCCCATCGCCATGCGTCTGCGTTCCGTCAAATAAGCAACCAGCGGCTAGTTCTCGCCGCGAACGTACCGCTAGCGGATGAGCGCGCCGGTCAGAACGCGCGGTCCCTTGTCGGTCACTGCCACGGTGTGCTCGAAGTGCGCC
>JANMKU010000349.1:0-1249 GCA_031372205.1 Gemmatimonadaceae bacterium
CGTCTGTGGCAGTAGCGGGCTCCACGCGTTCGGTGCGGCATCAACGTCGGTGCCGTCGGTCACGTCGCAGTACTCAATGGAACACGCACCCGGCGCATTGCCACGAAAATGATCGGTGTCGAGCTCAATACGTTCGAGAGCGGCACGCCGAGCTAGGCGCACGCTGGTCCACTCATGGCCGGGGCCGCGACGGCGTTTCGTCTCCCAACCATCGCCCATGTGCGTCGCGCGACCTGGCATGATGAGATTTTGTCGATGGCCATAGTGCATGTCACTGCACGCCACGACGAACCCACCGTGCTCCACGGCGGCGACGTCCAGCAATTCGCCGGGCGCCAACAGCTCCTCGTCCGCTATCACGTCCCCATGCACGCGCAGGCGTGCGACGCCGCCGTCAGGGTGAATGGTGAGTCGCAGATGCGTCACGCGTTCCGGTGCGGCAGGTATCGCAAACAGATTGGCGCAATCGCCGGCGAGTGCGGTGCGCGGTAGCAGCATGGTCCACGTGGTGTCACTCGACAGCAGGGCCTGCAGCGGCGGCGTGCCACGCATCGCGCACCCTTCCACGCTCGCTGATTCGGGATAGTTGCCGGTATAGAAGCTCGTGTCGATAACGACACCGCGCACGATGCCGGGTGCACCCAGCCTGAGAATCGCCCAATCTTCGCCAAGGTCGCGACGGCGCCGTGTTTCCCAGCCGTCCATCCACTTGCCGCGCTCCGTGTACAGCCCTTCACGCCACTCGGGTGCGGATGCTTTGATGAGCCCTTCCTTCGGCGCAAAGAATTCATCGTTGGCGGCCAGCACGGCGCCGCCCAATCGTTCGGCAGCAAGGTCGATCAGCGCAGTGAAGTCGTTCATCGCATGGGTCAGGGTGAGGGAACGAGCAATGTGCCGCCGGGCGCCGAAAGGACGCTGTCGTGGTACGCGAGACGTCCCCCTATGAACGTGGCGTTGACGACACCGCGCAAGCGGCGGCCGGCATAGGGCGTCACCGGATGTCGATGTTCAAGGCGTGCGGGGTTCACGACAAATTCCGCCTCGGCGTCCCAGACAGCGATGTCGGCGTCGTATCCCGCTGCGAGGTGTCCCTTGCGTTGGTCGAGGCCAACGAGTCGCGCTGGCGCTTCGCACATCCAGCGGGCCACGTCAGCCACGGAACGATCTCGCTTTTGCGCTTTGGTCCATACGGCGGGCAATCCGAGTTGCAGCGAGGCGATGCCGCCCCACGCAGTGAAGAAGTTGCCGT
>JANMKU010000412.1:0-1975 GCA_031372205.1 Gemmatimonadaceae bacterium
CAGTGTAGGCGTCCAGATTCAAAGTGCGCTTGTGCCGCACGAGCAGCAGAACGATGGGAATCGCGAGCGCACTCTCAGCCGTCGCCACCACAAATACGAGAAACACCAGTACGCCACCGGCGACGGAGCCGATTTGATGCACGAACGTGATCAGGCTCAGATTGACCCCGTTGAGCATGAGTTCCATGCACATGAGCATGATGAGCGCATTGCGGCGGACGATCACGCCGAGCAGCCCCAGCGAGAAGAGCGCGATGGATAGCCAGAGCAGCATTTGGTGCTTATCCATGCGGCCTCCGACTCACCTTGATCACCGCGAGCGCTGCAACGATGGCCGCAACGAGCAGGACGGTGGTCAGCTCAAACTGCAGCCAATAGTCGCGCAAGAACGCCACGGAGAACTGCGAAAGGCCGAACGACGCGTTGTCGGCCATGGCGCTGCTGTTGCTCTCTGGCGCGCGCCAAACACTGATGCCGAGCACGCCGACCAGTATGGCGAACGTCAGCGCACCAGGCAGGAGCAACGTTGAGTACCGCTGATTGCCTAGTGCCTCACGCACCTCGAGCAGCATGATGACATACACCATGAACACCATCACAGCGCCGACATAAATCAGCACCTGAAACGCCGCGATGAAGTGCGCGCCGAGCAATCCGTAAATGGCGCCCAGCGAGGTCATCGTCGTGATCAGGGCAAGGGCAACGCGCATTGGTTCCCGCAACACCAGCATGAGCACTGCGCTGATGAGCGCCAGCCCGCCAAACAGCGCGAGAATCAGTGAGTCGAGGATACGCTGCCTCGCTGAATGGGGTCGCCACCTTTCGGGGGATACGGTTTGGCGACGTCTTGATGGGGACTCCAGGTGAGCATGTCATCCATCGTCAGCCACATGTCGAAGCGATCGGTGGCGGGCAGCCCCGGTGTGTCTGGCAGCATGCGGATCGCATCCTCTGGACACGCTTCAATGCACAGTCCACAGAATACGCAGCGCGAATAGTCGATCTCAAAACGCACCGGAAACTTGGGGTGCGCCGGATCGCTCGCATCAAAACCCGCTTCGATTTCGATGACCTTGGCGGGGCAGACCGTCGCGCACATGTTGCAGGCGATACACTGCGGCGTGCCGTCCGGGCGCTGGGTGAGAATGTGCTTGCCGCGATTGCGTGCCGCATAGTCTGCGCGCTTTTCCTCGGGATAGTACGTCGTGAGTGCCCCTTTTCGCCCGGTCACCCACTTGAACATGTTGCGCAGGAAGATGCCGCTGGTGATCGCCAGTCCACGCATAATCTCCGGCAGGTAGGCGCGTTCCCACCACGACATCGTGGGTTCATTCCAGTACGTTTTGCGCGTGTAGGCCTGTGCGTTGTAGCGCAACTGCACGAGCGGCGGTGTACTGCTGCGGACCACGCGGCCACCGACGGGCGCATTGGGGACGGCATCGGCGGCGTGCGCACGTTCAGGAAGGGTCGACGTCATGAAGGGACTCGTTGGTGGAACCAGAGCAGCACGGCCGTTAGGGACAGATTGGCGAGTGTCAGCGGGAGCAGCATCTTCCAGGCGAAGGACAACATCTGGTCGTAACGAAAACGCGGCAGTGACCACCGGATCTGAATCTGCAAGACGCACATCAGAAACACCTTGCCGAGGAACACCGCGAGCTGCGTCAGTACGACCCATCCGTGGCTCAGTTCGACCACTCGGCCACCAGGTAAACTGAAGCCGCTGTCGTTCATGAAGGGCAGGTTGTAGCCGCCCAAGAACATCGTGGTGAAGAGGGCGCCAACGATTGCGATCTCAATGAACTCCGCAAACATGAAGAGTCCCATCTTCATCGCGCTGTATTCCGTATAGTATCCCGCCACGAGCTCCGACTCGGCCTCAGGCAGGTCGAATGGAATGCGCTTGTTCTCAGCGATTGCGGCTGTCAGAAACAGCAGGGCGGCAGCGGGTTGGTAGAAGATGCCCCAGGCCGGT
>JANMKU010000100.1:0-1601 GCA_031372205.1 Gemmatimonadaceae bacterium
CATGCGCCACAATACCCTCGCCGCTCTCGCGCTGGCCGTCACCGCCGCGCTCTCACTTCCGACAATCAGCTCAGCGCAGGGGACAGCAAAACCCGCCACGCCGAGGACGGTGAAGGGGGGGTCCAAGCCCACCGAACCGAACATCGAGTTCGAAATGATGACGTGGCCTGAGGTGAAGGCTGCACTCGAATCCGGCAAGACCACAGCCCTGTTCTACACCGGCGGCACCGAACAGCGAGGCCCGCAGAACGTCAATGGCGGCCACACGCTCATGGGCAAGGCCACCGTCAAAGCAATTGCGCTGCAGCTGGGCAACGCCATCGCCATGCCGGTGCTGCCGTACACGCCCAACAACGCGAGCGCGACACTGCCGGGCACGATTGGCCTCACGCCGGAAATCTTGAGCATCACCCTTGAACGTCTGGCCGAACAGGCGATTGCGACCGGATTCAAGAATGTGGTGCTGATGGGTGATCACGGTGGTGGTCAACCGAACGCCTACAAGTCCGTCGCCACGAAGCTCGATTCGATCTATGCACCCAAGGGCATCCACGTGTTCTTCTGCGACGAAGTGTATGCCAAAGCGCAGGCGGACTTCGACAAATGGCTCGCGGACAATGGCTATCCCATCAGTTCGCATGCCGGCATTCCCGATACGTCGGAGATGATCTACCTGGGCGGTGGCGAATGGGTGCGACTGAATCTCGTGCCGACGGCCGTTGGTGATCTGGTGCAGGCACGAAACGCGCCACGCGACCCGAACGCCCCACGTGTCAACAACGGCATCACCGGTGACGCGCGTCGCTCCAGCAAGGAACTCGGCAAGCGGGCCTTCGACAACAAAGTCGAACACGCGGTGCGTCAGATCAAGACATTCATTCCGCAGTAACCCAGCTCTGAGCGAACGAAGCAAACCGACGCTGGCGGGTGGCAGAATCAGCGACGCGAACTTAGAACGGTCCGGTTGGCATGTGCCCAGCCAAGATCATCTCCGTCTGCGCCTGTGAATACGGTGACGTAAGCAACGCTGCGCGCTCTTGATGCACACGGAACATGTCGACGATGTAGTGCACGCGATGTGAAAGATCCGCCCAGTCCAGCACGCCCGTTTGTGCAAGACTGTCGGGCGTGAGATCAATGCAATGGAGCAGCGCGCGCAAGTCCGGGTATTGCAGGTGCTGCAGTGTGCTGGGAAATGTGCCCACCAGATCCGCGCCGAGCCTGAGCGTGAGGCCGTCTGGCAACTCAAGCGACATGAGGTGGGCCGTGATTGTCGCGCGCAGTGGTTTGCGAATGGCTTCGACCAGCGCGTCCAGCGCGCTATCGAGCGGAGCGGGACGTCCCATCACAGACCAGAACAGGCGTCGCGCGCTGAGTAACGCGGTGCTCGTGGGAAAGAGATAGGCGACCAACTGATCGCGAATCACGTTGGCGTCAGGGACGGCCGCGTCAACCGCTGCGCGAATCTCTGCCTGCACGCGGATCTGTTCGTGATAGCCGAGCTCCACATTGCCGAGCAACAGCAACTCCGCGCGCGCACGTGCGTCCTGTTCGGTGGCGCGTTGGTCGTATCGACGAAGCGCGCTGGCCAGGTATCGCGC
>JANMKU010000326.1:0-5758 GCA_031372205.1 Gemmatimonadaceae bacterium
CGCTCGGCAACTCCAGCCTCTAATGACCCGGCAGAAAGTGCCACCGCGGCGCGGTAAACCTCCTGCGCCGACCAATTCGCACGCTGTCACTCCAATCCGGAATATTCACGTAAGCAGTTTATTTACAAAGCTTTAACTGCACAGTGCATCAGACGACAGTGGTCAATTTGCGACCCAGTCCTCCGGTGGCCCAACCATTGCTTTTCCCGGTGGCGGATACGCTCGCCCATTCACCACCGGAACCCAGCGATGCTCTTTGGACTGATCGATCGCGTCACCTCGGCGTCTGCCCTCAAGTCGGGGCTCGACGAAAGCGTGGTGCGTTCTCGCGGCATCGCCGATCGCGTGGCCAAGGCCACCCTCCGCAATAGCGACGGATTCGCGCTCGAGGCCAAAGCCGGCGACATCGCGGTCACCGGTGCCAACGCCGTCAACGTGGAAGACGAAATGGTCGCCCTCGGCGACGAGCAACTGCGTTTCCTCGCTACAACCCGGCTGCTGGAAAAGACCTACCAGAGCCTGCGCACAGCGATCAAGGGTACCACCTGATGCCGATTGACGCGACCCGCCGACTGGCGATGCTGCCGGTGCCCAATCAGTCGTCTGTTCGGCCGATGTTCCGCTCCCTTGGCATCGCCTCGAGCGGCCTCGCCACGCAGCGCCAGCGCATGGAAACGATCGCCCAGAACATCGCCAACGCCGACGTTACCCGCGGCGCGGACGGCGTGCCGTACAAACGCCGAGACGTGATTCTGGAAACGGCCACGTCCCAGAATGCGCTGTTCAACGCCGGTGCCGGTGCCAGCCGTGGCAACGGAGCGGCCAATGTCAGTGGTCGACCGTCAGGCGACGTGCCCGCGATGGTCGACGGACGTCAAACCGTCATCGTCCCCGTGCTTCCTATGGATGGCGTCCGACCAATGAATGGGAATGGGACTGGCCTGGGCGGCGAGTTCGGCGTGCGCGTGGCGGGTATCGCGGAAGATGCCGGCGAAGGGCGGCTGGTCTATGAACCCGGCCATCCCGATGCCGACGCGAGTGGCTACGTGCGTTATCCCGACATCGATACGACCCAGGAACTCGTGCAGCTGCTCGACGCGAAACGGATGTACGAGGCCAACGCGTCGGTCTTCCAAACGGTCAAAGCCATGCTGCGAGCGGCCATCGACATCTAAGTCATCCGATTTCACTCTGTCGCCGCGGGTCCGGGAGCTGGTGAGTCCTCCTCCTCCTCGCCGGTTTCCGGCTCGCGGCGTCCCCTCTACGACACACCTCGTTCGACATCCAAGGCTATGAGCATTAACGGCATCACGAATCCACTCCTGGCAAACCTCGGCGCGATCATGCGCCCTGACGCGACGCGTCCCGATGCAACGCGCCCTGACGCGTCGCGCGCGGCAACGGACCGGCTGCAGCCAAGTGGCCCAGGTCGGTCGGGAGCGCTCGCGCCCGCGCGTCCTGCGCTCAAGCCGCAGATGCCGATCGCGGGTGTTGGAACGTCACAGCAGGTGGTACCAGCGGAAGCGCCACCGGGCACTGATCCAACGCTCTGGAGTGTGCTCACCACCGACGAACGGAACTTCTTCGCCAAGTCCGCCTCGCTCGGCCCACTCACCTACAGTCGCGTGAAGGCCGCCGGGAATTCGGCACCGCCAGCGGCGCGTGGTGTGCGGCTCGACGTGCGCGCCTAATCTCGAGCCAGACTATGCAGACCACAATAGATGCGATTGCGCGGGCGCTCCCGCAGTTCGGCAGCGACACCGCGACGAAACAGGTGGCCGTCGGTACGGGGGATAACTCGTTCGGCAACACGTTAACGCGTGTGCTCAACGAAGTCTCTGATGCGAAAGTCGCGAGCGCAGGTCTGACGCAGCGCTTTGCGCGCGGTGAGCACGTCGAGTTGCACGAGGTCATGGCAGCCAGCGAGGAGGCCGGCATCGCACTCGACCTGTTGATCGAACTGCGAAACAAAGCGGTCGAAGCCTACCGCTCCGTCATCAGCATGCAGTCGTAGGCTGAATGGGCAATTTGATGGAGTCTTTGTTTGGCCGAGTTGGTGGCACGCGACAGGCGGCGATCATCATTGTCGGCGTGCTGGTCACGGCGCTCGTGTTCGGTGTGTCGCGATGGGCCACGCAACCGGAGATGGTGCCGCTGTTCAGTGACATCCCGATGGAAAACGTCAGCAAGATGACCGACAAGCTGACGGAACTTGGCATTGTGTACGAATTGCAAGGCGCAGGATCAACAATCCTGGTGAGCAGCTCCGATGCACCGAAGGCACGCGTCGCGCTTGCGTCAGACGGCATGCCGTCAACTGGTCGACCGGGGCTCGAGCTGTTCGACAAGCCGGCGTGGGGCATGACGGACTACACGCAACGCGTGAATTTCAGCCGCGCGCTGGAAGGGGAATTGGAGCGTACCATCGGCAAAATGCGCGACGTCAAAGCCGTGCAGGTCCATCTGGCGATTGAGGACGATCAGCTCTTCAAGCAGAACGAACGCGCCTCGAAGGCGTCGGTCACGCTGACGATGAACAACGGCGAAGCACCACATGCGGAGACGGTGCGCGGCATCGCCAGCCTGGTGTCGAGCAGTGTGGGCGGGCTTGATGCACAACATGTCACGATCGTCGATGAACGCGGTCAGGCGTTGACCACCGACGATGACGGATCGATGACTGGCTTGTCGAGTCGTCAGCTTGCCGTGCAGCGCGAAGTGGAGACGTACTATCAACAGAAGGCCGACAAGTTGCTGATGAGTCTCGTCGGCAATGGCAATGCGCGCGTACAGGTGTCGGCGTCGATCAACTTCAACAAAGTGGAACGCACGGTTCAGGGGATCGATCCCGACAAACAAGCGCTGGCCACCGAACAGAAGAGCGAAGTGACGCCGAGTTCACCGCAACAGGGCGCGGGTTATACGCAGTCGGCGACGTCGTACGAGAACTCCAAGAGTGTGGAGAGCTTTAGCGGTGCAATCGGCAACATCACGCGATTGACGGTCGCCGTGCTGGTCGCGGACAAGGTCACGCTGCCTGCGGTTGACACGACCGCCAAGACGGCGGCAGTGCCCATCGTCACGACGCGGAGCCCGGAAGAGATTGCGCGCATCGAAACACTGATGCGCAGTGCACTCGGCGTGGACTCGACACGGGGTGATGTGATTTCCGTGGTCAGTGCGCCGTTCGACATCCCCGCGCCGGCCGCGAAACCCGACACGTTGCCCACGCCGGATTTGCTCACCAAACTGCAGCGCAATCCGAAGCCGATTGTCGCCATGTCGTCGCTCGTCGTCTTGCTGATTGTTGCCGTGTTGCTGGTCACCGCGCTCAAGCCCAAGACGCCATCGAAAGCCGAGCGGGAGCAAGCGGCGTTGGCGGCCGCTGCCCAATATCAAATGCTCCCGTCGTCGGTCGAGGCGCATGCTGCGCTCGCCGCTGGCCCTGACGTCGAGCAAATAGAAGAACTGACACTGGAACAACGTCGTCAGGCCAGGCTCCCCCCGCCCGCGACCACGTTCGAACGTGAGCAAGCCATGGCCACGGTTGACCAACGACCAGATGCAGCCGTGCGCGTGATGCGCGGCTGGCTGCGCGCCTGACCGTCGCGATGACAGCGCTCGCTCGCCAAACCCACGCCGACCGGTTCGCACCCGATCGCTTGACCGGTCGTCAGAAAGCCGCCATCATCTGCGCCGCAATCGGCGCCGAGCACGCGGCAAAGCTCACCGCGGCACTCAACGCCGAAGAAGCCGAGATCATCGCGCTGGAGATGGCGCAGCTGGAGCAAGTGCCGACGGCCACCACCGATGCCATTCTCATGGAATGGCTGGAGCTGACCATTGGCCTGGACTCCTTCAGTTCAGGCGGCGTCGACTTCGCAAAGGAGGTGCTGGAAAAGGCCTTCGGTCCGAACAAAGCGCAGGCGATTCTCAAGCGCATTCAGGGGCAGATCGCGAATAGCGACCGGTTTGGTCGTCTGCGTCGTGCCGATCCTCAGCAGCTCAGTAGTACGCTGCGTGGCGAGCATCCGCAGACCATCGCGCTTATCCTCGCGCATCTGGATCCAGCGCACGTGGCGAATATCCTGCGTGAACTCGATCCTGCGGTTGGTGGTGAAGTGATGTTCCGCATCGCCCGCATGGAGAAAGTCTCGCCAGACATGGTCTCGCTCGTGGAAGTGGCCATCGGCAGTGAAGCGGATCTGGCGTTCTCTCAGGGTATGAGCAAGGTCGGTGGGCCCAGTGCAGTCGCCGCCATCCTCAACCTCGTCAGTTCGTCGCTAGAGAAGGAAGTCCTTGATCTCGTTACTGAGCGCGATACCCAGCTCAGTGAACAGATCAAGAATCTCATGTTTGTCTTTGAGGATCTCTCGGCGTTGGACGACAAATCGCTGCAGCGCCTCCTGCGCGAAGTGGACGTCAAGCAGTTGTCGCTGGCGCTCAAGGCCGCGAGTCCGGAGCTCAAGGCGAAGATCATGGGCACGATGTCGCAACGTGCGGTGGCCGGCCTCAAAGAGGAGATGGAGTTTCTCGGACCGGTCAAGATGCGCGACGTCGAATCGGCGCAGACGGACATCGTCTCGAAGGTACGGGCGCTCGAAGAGACCGGTGAAATCGTGATGAGTTCCGGGTCGGACGATGTACTTGTCTGAGGAACGACAGGTGCTA
Organism: Gemmatimonadaceae bacterium; assembly: GCA_031372205.1. Lineage (GTDB taxonomy): Bacteria > Gemmatimonadota > Gemmatimonadetes > Gemmatimonadales > Gemmatimonadaceae > Gemmatimonas. The sequence continues at coordinate 4,672 of JANMKU010000326.1, forward strand.
CGTGCGATGCCGTGGGCGCTCGATGAACTCGAGTCGCCGGAGCGTTTTCTGTCGCTGTCTGGTGACTCGCGTTTCGATGCTCCGACGGATGTGGCGACGGGTGATCTGCTCGCTGACGAGACGTCACCGCGCGAGGAGGAGTACGCGCGCGGCTGTGCGGACGGCGAGCACCGTGTGCGTGCGGAGTTCGCGTCAGCCATCGCGTCCGCGCTGGCGGCGCTGGCGGAAGCCGTCGCCCGCGTGGAGCTGCACGAAGCGCCGTGGATCGCGAACGCAGAAGAGAACCTTGCGGCGATGGCGGTGGTGATTGCGCAGCACGTGATCGAACGCGAAGTGACAGCGGACGCGCAGATCGTGCGTGAACTGGTGCGTCGCGCGCTCGTGCAACTCCCGCTCGATCAAACGATCAGCATTCGTTTGCATCCCGACGATGTCGCCGCGTGCGATTCGTTGCTCGCACCAGACGCGAGTGGGCGCCAGCGCGACTTGCGGCTTCTGCCGGACGTACGCGTGCACCGTGGCGGCTGTCTCGTGGAAGGACGTGAACGGGTAATTGATGGACGCGTCGACACGTCGCTCGAACGCGCCTATCGCAGTCTTGGCCAAATCCAGGCATGAGCACGATCGCTGAGCTGCACTCTCCCGGGCAGATGACGCCTGCGGCACACGCCATGGTGTCGCGCCTGGAACGCGATGATCGATTCGCGTCGTATGGTCGCGTCACACGGGTCGCCGGTCTGGTACTTGAAGCGACGGGGCTCGAAGTCGGTCTTGGTGCGCTGTGCCGCATCTCCAGTCATTCGCGCGATCGGTCGGTGCTCGCTGAGGTGGTAGGCTTTCATGAGCGTGGCGTGTTGCTGATGCCGCTTGGAGAACTCGATGGGTTGCATCCCGGATCGATCGTGCAACCACTCGGACGGACGTTCGGTGTTGACGTGGGACCCGGGTTGCTTGGCCGCGTGCTGAACGGGCTCGGGCATCCGATCGACGGCAAGGGTAAGCTCGACGTCGTCACGCGTGTGCCGCTGTCGGCGGAACCACCAAATCCGCTCGATCGCCAGGTGATTGATCGGCCACTGGAAACGGG
>JANMKU010000418.1:0-2504 GCA_031372205.1 Gemmatimonadaceae bacterium
TTAAGGCCGCAATGGCGGGAGCGGGCATCGCCAACTGGAAGAGCTTCCATGGGCTGACGAAGTATCCGACGTTTGATGCGCTGTTCTATGGGACGGACCCATATGACGTTGATAAGGAAGCGGCGTACGAGCTATTCTCGCCGCTAACGTATATCAAGCGCATCAAGACACCGACCCTGTTCGTCCACGGGGAGAAGGACCCGGATGTGCCCGCGGCCCAGGCCTATGAGTTCCATCGCGCGCTGAAAGATCATGGCGTCGAGACGCAGCTTGCCATCTACCCGCGCGAGCTGCACGGCTTCAACGAGAAGGCTCACATCCTCGACCTTTGGGAACGCACTTCGAGTGACAGCGCCGTCAGGTTGAAGCCACCCAATGGCGGTGCGCGACGCGCCACGTCAGCGAGCGATTCATGTCTCGGGGGCGAGGTCACGACACTCATGATGCTGATCCGGCAAATGTGGGTGTCGCGGCCAAGACAGACGCAGCCGTCGGTGCATCGTTTGCCGTGAGGGCGACAAAGGCCGCTTCCAGATTTTGTGATACGACTTCCAGATCACGCGCCGCGGTGTGCGTGAGTAAATACCTCGCCACGCTGTCCGAGTCCGTGCACTGCAACAGCACGGTATCACCCCGCACTTCGGCCCGCACCACACCCGGCAAGCCCGTGAGTGACTCCAACGAGGCATCGGGCAGTGTCGCGCGCACCGTGCGCCCGCTCGCCATGGCCTTGATCTCCGACGTGGTTCCGTCGGCGACAATGCGTCCCTGCCGGACGAGCACAATGCGATCGGCGTACGCGTCCGCCTCGTCGAGATAGTGAGTAGCGAAGAGGATCGTGCGCCCACGCGCCGCATCAAGACGAATCGCTCCCCAGAAATCGCGTCGACCTTCGACGTCCATTCCGGTGGTGGGCTCGTCGAGTACCAAGAGACGCGGATCGGAGAGCAGCGACATGGCGAATCGCAAACGCTGCTGTTCGCCACCCGAGCACTTCCCAACGCGCCGATCAGCCAGATGCGCAATGCCAGCGCGTGACAACACTTCGGCGACGGGTCGCGCGCTCGCATACAGCGACGCCGTATAGGCGACGATTTCGCTGACGGTGAAATCCTTGAGCAAGCCTCCCGACTGCATCACCGCGGCCACTTCACCGCGGGCCACCGCCTCGTGCGGTGACTTCCCGTACACCGTCACCGATCCCACATCGGGCTTGGTCAAACCCAGCAACATGTCGATCGTGGTGGTTTTCCCGGCGCCATTGGGACCGAGGAAGGCGACAATTTCGCCCGCGGCAACCTGCAACGAGAGATCATCGACAGCCGTGACAGAACCGAAGCGCTTGGTCAGGCGTTGCAAGTCAATCGCGAGCACGCGACGACCAACGGACTCGATCGTCATGGTGCGCCGCACTGCAGCACGGTGCCAACGGGTGCCACCGGCACCGCCGATACGCCTTCTCGCGCGAGCACTGCATTGAATGCTGTACGATCCCGTTGCAACAACCGTTGCCACGCGATTTGCACCGCGGCGAGCTCGCGGCACGTGCTGGCGTAGGCGGCGCGCATCGCGGGCGTGGGCGCCATGTCGCCGTTGTCCAGCGCATTGACCTGATTGACGAGTGCTCCGTTCACGCTCTGAAAGGTGGCGCCGCCGCCAGACGCGCGAACGTCAGCCGGACCAACAGCGGAATCCATCGCTGCACGGAGCGATGCCATTGCAGTGGCTTGCGCTGCCGTTGGGTTTGCAGCCGATGCGCGAGCGATGGCATCGCGCACGATGGTCACATGCTGCTGTCCGTCCCACGTCATGTGCATCGCACTGACCATGCGCATCTGCAGCATGTGCTGGGCCGCGAGCGCGGCGGCCGCCGTGGTGGACCGTGGATCGTCTCGCACGGTCACGCGCTGCGACACCGAGACACCGTTCGCTGTCAAGCGCACAGTGTACGTGCCAGGCAACGCCAGCGGCCCCTCGGGCGATGGTGGCGTCAGTCCTGGATTCGCACTGATCTCGAAACTGTGTGAGAACGACGGCGGTGCGTCGTAGCGCAAATCCCAGTTCGCCCGATGCATACCGGCGCTCGTTTGCAACACGAAGGGCGCCGCAACCCAAAAGTTTGGATGCGGCGGTTTCGCCGCCTCAGCTACCGGTGCTGCGGCCGCACTGGAATAGTGCCGCACGATGGCGCCCGTCGCGTCGAGCACATCGAGCGTGATCGGCCCCGACGCCGCGGCGCCAAGCCAATAGTCAATGATCACCCCATCCAGCGGATTGAGCGCGTGCGGAATCTCCGGCGGCAACGGTGTGTCGGCATTGACGTTTCGTCGCACTCGTGTCGCCATCCCCGAGGCAAACAGGTACGCCGCCTTCGATACCACGGCCGGCCCCTATCTGGCGACCTACGCCACGTTTCCCAGCGGGCCTTCGATCTCCGCGGTGTCGGTGACCCCAAGCGGTCAATCGGCGGTGGTCAGCTGGACCACTGACGTCGCCTCGAGTTC
>JANMKU010000424.1:0-25717 GCA_031372205.1 Gemmatimonadaceae bacterium
ACTACCGCCGATTGATGAGCAACTGCTGAATCTTCCCATCCGGCGTGCGATACATCGCCGAACGCGCGGGTGTCTTGCCCACCATGAACTGCACGATCGCCACCTCCATCCCGCCACGCTCTCTGGTGCGCAACACCTGTACATCCGTCACCTTGCCAAACTTCGCCAGCGACGCGCGATCGGCCGCCAGATGCTCCGGCGTGAGCAGTGCATTGAAGTCGTCACCCAATGTCGAACGATCCACGGTGCCACGCTCCACCGACGCGAGAAATCCTTTCGCTGCGTCAAGCGCCGACAGGCCGGCAATCTTCGGCGCATCCACATGCGGCGTGAGCTTGGGCAACAGTGCGTCTACGATCTCCCCCGTGGCCGCGAAGTCTGCGTTGCTCAGCACGACAATCGCCGAACGCGTGATGGGGATGATGATGTTCGTCGCTACCGATCCGGCCACGGCACCGCCATGCGACAACACGACGGCGTCACCAGTGAGTTGTGTACTCATGCCGCATCCATACCCCGTCGACCGTCCGTCACTCAGCGTGCGCGGTGTGGTGAGCGTTGCGAACGATGCGGCGTTGAGCAGCTTGTTGTCCAACAGCGACAGGTCCCACGCCAACAAGTCCGTAGGCGTGGACCACATCGCACCAGCAGCACCGGTCCATCCACTGGCCTCGGGCAATGCAGTTGACGGCGACGCGAGCGCGTACGACGTGTACCCCTGCGAAATCCCGGTGTCACTCGCTGGCGGATCGTACGCGGTGCGCGTCATGCCGAGTGGGCCAAAGATGCGCTTCGCCAAGACACCACGGATTGGCTCTCCGCTGGCCGCTTCTATCGCCTTGCCGAGTATGAGGAAGTTGGTGTTGCTGTACGACCAGCGCGATCCAGGTTCGAAGTCGAGCGCCCGCGTGGCGTAGCGCGCGATGATCGTGTCCGCCGACTCAGCCTTCTGCATTTCGCGATCGACAAAGTCGAGCGGATAGTAGTCGCGATAGCCACTCACATGCTGCCCGAGATCGAGCAACGTGATCGCGCTCGCCCGGGTTGCGCCTGGCACATACTTGGACACCGGGTCACGCATGGACAATGTGCCGTCCTGCGCCAATAGCAACGCGGCGGTGCAGGTGAACTGCTTGCTCACCGAGCCGATCGGCATCATCGTCGTCGCCGTAAGCGGTTCCTTCGGGGCGAGACGACGGAATCCGTATCCGTTGGTCAGAATCACCTTGCCATTCTGCATGACGCCGACCGACACACCGACCAACTGCTTCTCGCTCACGACACGTTTGATCAGCGCGTCGATCTCGGCGACGTTGATCGGTGGCGTGTCAACGTGCGGCAGCGCGGCGGCCACAGTCGCGTTGGTGGTCGTCGACAACCGTGACGCGTCACGGCCCGCTGGTGCACTGCACGCGACGACGCAGGCCGCTAGCGACACAAGGATGCGCGAATGCATCTGGCGTTTGCTGGACATCACTCCCGCTCGCTCATCCATCGGTCCTCCAACACTTGCACCGGCTTCGTGTACTCGCGTCCACCCACCGTGAGTTTGACGATGTAGCTCCCAGGCGCTGCTCCAGCCGCGCCACCGCCACGTCCACCGCCCGCACCACCGGAACAACTCACATCGGGCGCAGCGCCACCTGCACGACCACCTCCGCCACCGGTCACCGCAGTTGCACCACCTGCCGGTAGAACGCCACCCGCTGCCCCAGCGCCAGCGACGCCAGGACCAGCACCAGCAGCAGCACCACCACGACCACCAGTTGCCGTCGCAGCAAGCATCGGCGCTGCCAGCGTCCACTGCACGCGGTGCAAACCGGCTATCGCCTTGATCGTCGTTTCGCACACCGCACGACCAGTTGCATCGGCAATCGAGACCTTCGCGTCACCGGTCACACCGGCCTTGAGGTTGAACTGGATAACCGTGCCGCGCGCCGGATTTTCCCCTTCAAACTGCTTTTCACCACCGGTATAGATGTCGAGCTTCACATCGGTGGCGTACGCCACAGCGGCGCGCACGTCGAACAGTGTTGCATCGGCGGCGGCCACCTGCGGCGTCCACTGTTGCAGCGGCGTAATGTCATCGGCAATCCACAAACTGCGCCCATGCGATGCGACAATGAGATCGCCATCGCGCGGATGCACGAGAATATCGTCGGTGCGCACGGTGGGATATCCATTCATAAACGGTTCCCACTTGGCGCCACCATCCAGTGACACGAACAACCCGAACTCCGTGCCAGCATATAGCAACGCGCGGTTCTTGTGGTATTCGCGAATCACCTGCACGTTGCCGGAACGCGGGAGCGACCCGCTCACACTCACCCACGTGCGCCCGTAGTCACGCGTCACAAACACATACGGCGTGAGATCGTCGCTCCGATGTCCGTCCACGGAGACGTAGGCCATGCCGGCCTCGAAGTGGGACGCGTCAATGCGCGAAATCCAGTACGGGTTGTCGCCACTCAACGCTCCCGCGGGCAGTCCGGAGATATTCTTGCCGACCTCTGTGAACGTCGCACCGTTGTCGCGACTCACTTGCACGTTGCCGTCATCAGTGCCGACCCACACCACGCCCGCCGCCACGGGCGATTCCGACAGCGAGATGATCGTGCTGTAGCTCGTCATGCCATCGTTCTTGCCCAACTGCGGCGCCGTGCCCGACGCACCCATCACAGTGATCTTGCAACGATCGACCTGCTTGGTGAGATCAGCACTGGCGATCCACAGGTCGCCTTGATCACTGGAACGGAACAATCGATTGGCGCCGAGCCAGATGACGTTCGGATCGTGCGGAGAGAGGGCGAACGGTGTGTTCCAATTGAAACGATAGGCATCGCCGGGCTGCGCGTTCACGACATTCCCCGCGCCGCCACCGCGTCCGCCGCCGCCACCACCACCGCCCGCACCACCAGCGGCACCTCCACCTCCGGTAGCAGGCACCACAGGCGCCGCAATGATGCGTCCATCCGTACACGTGCCAGGAGCCGGTGTTGCTGCACCACGCGGTGCCGGTGGCGCGGACGGTCGAATGCTCTTACCAACACCACTGCGCAAGTCGGTGCGCTGCGTGTTGCCGTCCTGTGACTCCGAAAAGATCATCGCGCGATTGGTCGGATCCACCGCCGTCTGAAATCCGTCACCGCCACCAATGCGAAACCACAGGTGATCGCGGATCCCATTGCGACTGCGCGCGGCGCTCGGCCCGCCCCAGCTGTCATTGTCCTGCAACCCCGCATACACGTTGTACGGCCGGTGCATATCCGCAGTCACCCAGTACGCGAGGCCGGTCGCCATCGTGTGCACATAGTCCCACGTCAGCCCCTGATCCCACGTGACGGCAAACCCAGCATCGGAGCCGCGCAAAATGTGATCGGCGTTCGCTGGGTCAATCCAAAATGCGTGTTGATCGACCGTCTCATTTCCAAATCCCATGCCGGAATCGATCGGCACAAACGTGCGTCCACCATCCAGCGATTTGGCCGCGCGCGTGTTCGCGATATACAATCGCTGATCATTCGTTGGGTCGACGCGAATATTGCTGAAGTACATCGGACGACCATTGCAGTTGCTCACTAACGTCCACGTGCGCCCCTTGTTCTCAGAGCGATAGATGCCGGGGCGATACATACTGAGCGGCGGCGCCTTCCGCGCGCTGTCTGCGCCCGCGCCACCAGCGCCCGCGCCACCAGCGCCCGCGCCACCAGCAGCGCCACCAGGCCCGCCAACGAGCGCCGCACCAAAGCCCCGTGTCGCACCGGCATTGCTGCACCAGTCATAGCCGCCGCGACCACCACCGCTACCCGTCACCACCGCAACAGAATCACCACCATCCGTTTCAATTTGCGCATACACCACGTTCGGATTGGAACGCGCGACATCGACCGCAATGCGACCATACACGCCCGGCGGCAAACCACCAGCCGTCAGTTTGCTCCATGTCTTGCCACCGTTGTCCGTCTTCCACAACGCACTCCCCGCGCCGCCGCCGTTGAAGCAGCACCCCGTGCGACGTCGCTGATAACTCGCCGCGTACAACACATTCGAATTCGACGGGTCCATCACAATGTCCGTAAACCCGGTGTGCTCGTCGACGTACTTGATCTTGGCCCATGTCGCGCCGCCGTCTGTCGTCTTGTAGATGCCCCGCTCGCTGTTCGGACCAAACAAGTGCCCGGGTGACGCGACATACACCGTGCTCGGTGATCGCGGGTCAATGACGATGCGCGCAATGCTCTGCGTTTCTTTGAGCCCGATGTTCGTGAAGCTCTTGCCGCCATCGGTGGACTTATAGATACCGTCGCCAAACGTTGACGTTTGCCGGTTGTTGGGCTCACCTGTGCCGACATACACCACGTTCGGATTCGACTGATCGATCGCGATGTCACCAATCGACGCCGAGCCGTAGCGCTCGAATACAGGCTGGAACGTGGTGCCCGCGTTGGTGGACTTGAACACACCGCCGGTCGCATATCCGATATAGATGATGCGCGGGTCCTTCTCGTACACCGCAATGTCGTCAATGCGACCTCCCATGCTGGCCGGCCCAATCGACCGAAACCGGAAATTGGCCAACACGGGGTTCGCCGAGCGGTTCACCAACGCCGTATCGCGTCGCTGGATGTTCGCTTGCGCGTCAACTCGGCCGGATGCCCCAACGATGACGACGAAGCCCAAGACAATCAGGAAATACGCGCGAGCAGAGTGGCGCACAGCGACAGACTCCACGACATGGGATGACAGCAACGAGCGGAGACACGAAACGACCAAGGAATGTGTCTCCGCACCCGCCATCCGTCGAGCGTCCGCCGGTCAGTCCAGCAATTCGGCCGGAATATTGCCGCCATTCTCCGCGATCTTCGCGAGAACGGTCTTGTGCAGCCACATGTTCATCTGCGCCGAGTCACCCATCTAGTTGCCGAAACAATCGCCCCGCCCACACCGCCATAGCGGCCGCAAGCAGCGTGAGCAGCACCCACCACACGTCCATCACCTGTCGCCCTTCCATGAAGATGCGCGCGATGTGTGCAATCACGATCAATCCGAACACGCTGCCGGTCACGCCCAGATACGCCTTCATTGGCTCATCCTCGCTGAATGATCTGCGCGGCAAATGTCTCCGGCGCGATGTTGGCACCGCATACCACTACACCAACACGCTGTCCGGCCAGTCGCTCGCGCAACGGGTACATCAACGCGGCCAGAGCCGCCGCACCAGCCGGCTCCACAGCCAACTTCGCTGCGCGAAACAAGAGTCGCATCCCGTCGCGAATTTGCTCGTCGCTCACCAGCACCACCTCGTCAACAAAGCGATGATTGAGCGCAAACGAATAGGGCTCACAGCGCGGTGCCCCAAGGGAATCGGCAAACGTGCGCACGGCATCAATGGCCTGCGGTGATCCTGCCGCGAAACTGCGACTGAGACTATCTGCGCCTTCGGGTTCCACAACGAACACCGCTGTGGCCGGGCTCATTTGCTTCACCGCGCACGACACGCCGGCCGTCAGACCACCACCACCCGCCGCCACAATCACCGCGTCCAACTCGGTGCCAGCGGCGCGCACCTGATCGATGAATTCGAGCCCGACAGACGCCGTGCCCAGCGCTGTTTTCGGACCTTCATACGGATGCACAAACGTGCGGCCTTCCGCGGCCTCGATCTCACGCACGCGCGCAAACGCGGTGTGCACGTCCTCTACCAACTCCACCGTGGCGCCCATCTCACGACACACCTGAATGCGATAGGCATTGGCCGTTTTCGGCATCACCACCTTCGCCGTCGTGCCCAAAATGCGCGCGCTGTACGCAATGGAGATCGCGTGATTGCCGGCCGATACCGCCGTGACACCACGTGCCAGCGCTGCCACGCCCAAGTCCAACATCACTGACAAGGCACCACGCGGCTTGAAACTGCCGGTACGCTGGAACAGCTCTTCCTTGAGCCACACGTGCGTGCCCTCACCGACAGCTGCGGCGAGCGCATAGTCCACCTGCCGACGGACCGGCGTCGTCACCACGAGTTCACCAAGCCGTGCCCGATTGGCGCGGATGGCGTCGACGCTCGGCACCTCAAGGTCACGATTCAACATGCCGAGTGTCGATGAGGTCATTGACGGTGGCCGATGGCCATTTCAGGCGAGATGTCGACATGGGAGCGAGCTCGGAACGAGACGGGCACGCGCGCACGTCGCGGCGTAAGCCAAGCGGTAAGTTAAGGCGCACCGACGACAAATTCACCGTTGCAACTCCCGAAGCAACGCCGAACCCTTGTGGACATTGGAAGCTCTGTGACGCTCAAACGGTTGCAATGCTGACGACACTCGCCGTCGGCAACTATCGCTCGTTGCGCGAGCTGGTGCTGCCACTCACGCGGCTCAACGTCATCGCCGGTCCCAACGGCAGCGGCAAGTCCAACCTGTACCGCGCCCTTCGGCTGCTTGCCGAAACTGCCCAGGGGCGCGTCATCCCGTTCCTCGCGCGCGAGGGCGGTTTACAGTCCACGCTCTGGGCGGGGCCGGAAAATGTCGCGCGCAGTGTGCAGCGCGGCGAGCATGCCGTAGAGGGCACCACCCGCGGCGGCCCAATTCGCCTCTGCCTCGGCTGCGCGGGCGACGAGTACGGATACGCCATCGACCTCGGCCTGCCAAAACCAAGTCGCTCCTTCTTCGCGCACGATCCCGAGATCAAGCGCGAATGCGTGTGGAATGGGCCCGTGTTGCGACCGAGTGCACTACTGGTCGATCGACGCGGTCCGATTGTGCGCACGCGCGACGATTCAGGTGAGTGGACGAATATCACGGAAGGACTGGCGACGTTCGACAGCATGATGACGCACTGCGCCGATCCGCGCGCCACACCGGAGATGCTGCTGCTGCGCGAACAGATGCGCGGCTGGCGCTTCTATGATCACCTGCGCACCGATCTCGACGCGCCCGCACGTACCTCACACGTCGGCACCCACACGCCTGTGCTGTCGAACGACGGCGCCGATCTCGCGGCCGCACTGCAGACGATTCTCGAAATTGGTGACGGCACTGCATTTGCCGCCGCAATCGACGATGCCTTTCCGCGTTCACGGGTACACATCAATGCTGTTGACGGTCGGTTTGACGTGGTGATGGAACAGTATGGATTGCTCCGTCCGCTCAAGTCCGCCGAGCTCTCCGACGGCACACTGCGCTTCCTCCTGTGGACAGCAGCCTTACTGACGCCGCGCCCACCCGAACTGATGGTGCTCAACGAACCGGAAACGAGCCTGCATCCCGACCTGCTGCCGGCACTCGGACGACTGATTGCCCGCGCCGCGCAACGCTCGCAGATCGTCGTGGTGTCGCATGCCCCGCGCCTCATGGCCACGCTCGCCGAAGACCCCGGGTGCAACACGCTCACACTGGAGAAAGAGCATGGTGCGACGCGCGTGGTCGGGTTGAGCGAGTTGGAACGCCCGGCGTGGCACTGGCCATCGCGGTAGGCGTCACCGACACGCACAGTTTTAGCGAGCGGGCGAAGACAGCGGCTTGCGTATGCGATACACGACAGACTCCTTGCCGCTAGTGACGCGTGTACCATCGAACACCGCCCCGATCTGCTGCACGGCACGCTGCGACCGGATATTCTGCGCTCCAATGACAAAAATCACGCTGTCCACGAACTGGAACGCATGCGCCAGCATGAGCGACTTCATTTCGCCGTTGTACTGTCCCCCCCAATGCGACCGCGCGAGAAACGTCCACCCGATTTCGACCTCGCGCTGCACCTCGTCATAGCCGTAGTAGCGCGAGGAGCCGACAACGGCGCCGCTTGCCGCGTCAGTCGCCAGCAACGCGCCTCGTGACTCCAACGCGATCCGAAAAAACTCGCGAAATACAGGTTCCGTGTAGCGATCAGATTCCGGATGCTGGACCCAGATCTGCGGGTCCGACGCCACCGCAAAGAGGGCGTGCCAATCGGTCGCATGGAGCGGGCGCAATTGCACCAACGAGCCACGCAGCGTGGGTTGCAGGTTAGCAAGGTGCATGTCGAGTTCGGGAATCTGTGGACACAACGCGGTCGTCAAGAGAGCCCATACAACCGCGGCGACCGTGCTAATATTGGGCAACTCGGCAACCAATGCGAACGTGAAGAAGCGATCCTCGCGGCCTGGAAGGCACGAAAGGGTAGTTGAGGGTCTGGTCAGGGTAGTTGCAAGGCGATGGTTTTCGACCACGCGATCACGAACAACGAGGCGACAACATCATGCCGGCGAAGAAATCCGCGGCCACCGCAGCGAACAAAGTACCACAGTCCATGCCGTACGATCAGGGCAAATGGGCCGCCGTCTACGCACGTCGCCGCGGAGAAAAGCGGTTCTGGCTCATCAAGTCGGAGCCCGATGTTTTTTCATTCGACGACCTGCTCGCTGCGCCAAAGCAGACCACGTGTTGGGACAGCATTCGCAATTCCGGCGCGCGCAACTTTCTGCGTGACGGCATGAAGGTCGGCGACCTGGCGTTCTACTATCACTCCAACGCTGAGCCATCGGCGATCGCCGGCATCTGCGAAGTGGTGCGCGAAGGCTATCCTGATACCACGGCGTTCGATCCCAAGCACGCGTACTACGATCCAAAGTCAGATGCGTCTGCGCCCACGTGGTTCATGGTCGACGTTCGCGCGGTGTCGGCACTCGCTCGGCCAGTCACGCTGCCGGAGATGAAAGCCCGCAAGGATCTCGCCGACATGGCGTTGCTCAAAGTGAGCCGCTTGTCCGTTGTGCCGGTCACGATATCGGAATGGAATACCATCATCGCCATGAGCAATACCTGAACGGACTGCATGCCCACGCCCACTATCGTCAACGTCGGCTATCGCTCCACCAACTTCTGGGTGATTGGCGCCGGCGACTCGCGCTTACTCGTCGACCTCGGCTGGCCAGGCACGATGGCGACCATGCGCGCGAACCTTGACCGCATGGGTGTGCCATTGCGGGAGATTCGATGTGGGCTGGCGACACACTACCACATCGACCATGCGGGCCTTGCGCAGGAACTGAAGCAGGCCGGCATGCAACTCCTCGTCGCCGATGTGCAGGTGGAGTGGATCCCGCGTATCAAAGACTACATCAAACCCACGGACCACTTCACCGACATCACGCTGCACGACAATCGGGTCATCGCGTTGTCGGAAAGCCGCGATGTGCTGGGCGCGCTTGGGCTTGCGGGAGAAATTGTGCATACACCGGGACATTCACCCGACAGTGTGTCGTTGTTGCTTGATGGTGGTGCCGTGTTCACCGGTGATCTTACGCACCCGATGTTCATCACGGAGGAAGAGTCGGAGACGACCAACGCGAGCTGGCAGCGACTGCGTGACGGCGGAGCGACGACGGTGTATGCGGGGCACGGACCAGTGCGACCAATCGCTGCGCGTGCTTAACGATTGGTGTGCGCCACCGTCCCTCTAGATGACAGCAGCATGCAAACACCTTCTGCATCGAGGTACTGACTATGCGCCGCACACTGGTAGTCCTCGCGTTCGCACTCGCCGCACCACTCGCCACCGTAGCGGCACAGGGCCGCGTCCGACACGAAGCACGAGACCTACGCGCGGCCCGTCTCGAACTGGCGCGTGATGTGCGCGAACACCGCGTTGATGTTCGGAACCCGTTGACGACGCGTCGCGAGCTGGCGCGCGATACGCGGGAGATTCGCCGTGACAAACTCACCGTGCGACATGAGCGTCGTGACCTGACGCGCGCCCGGCATCGCCGTCGGCATTAGCGCAGCGGAGCCCAACGATCACGCGTCGGCAAATACCGTCGTGATCTCGATCGTGGCTTCGGTCATCAATTTGTGAATTGGACACTTGCCGGCGACCCGCAGCAATTCACCGCGCTGGTCGTCGGTGAGCGTGCCGCCGAGTGTGAGCGTGGTGTGTAGCCGGTAGGTGCCGGCACGCTCGTCGGTTGCGTCGCGCTCCACGTCGACGCGCACCTCAGCAACAGGGATGCCCTTGCGCTTGGCGTACCACACCACGGTTAGCGCGTTGCATGCACCGAGTGCCGCATCGAAGAGGTCATGCGGAGTCGGTCCGCTGTCGTCGCCACCACCAGCGGCGCTTTCGTCGACTGTGACGAGGTGGTGGCCAATGTGCACGTGCTGGCGCATCGCGCCGGTGGTGTCGCGAATGACGGTGATCACGCGGACACCGCGCCAACATGACCTGCTACCACACGCCAGCTTTCGGCGCGTTTCACCCACACGCGCGTGTAGCGAAACGGCCCACCAAACGGCGCGCCCTCAAAGGTCCCCGCCAATTGCATGAGCGCGCTCACCACCGCCGTGCCGCCGAAGTGCAAAATGTGCTGATCGACGAGATGGAGACGCGTGAGTAGCATCCGTCGCGATCGATGCGCGTCGAGGTCGTCTGCCTTGCCGACGACGGCACCGGTTGGCATGGTGAAGATCAAGTCATCGTCCACCAGGCGATCCAGTACTGCAACGTCACCAGCCAGCATGGCGGCGCGCAGTTCGGACTCGAGCGCGACAATCTCGGGGTCAATCATGAAGGTGATAGTTTGGAGTACACCCGATAGCTCGCCAGTTCGTCATGCCCCACCACGGCTGAGGCAAGCGCACGCTCAGCGGAGAGGCCGGTACGAAGCGACGCGTAGAACGCTTCAAACAGCACGCCCAGGTTCTTCCATGGAATCTCGACATCGGGTGCGATGAATGCCGCCGCGCCGGCGGCCAGAAAGTCGCTCGCCAGATGGGCCGATCCACAGGCGCCGCTGACGACAATCTTGTCGCGAAAAACGTCCATCGTTCGGATTTCCGGTCCCGAGAGCACGTCTGTTGGCACACGCTCGCCTATCGGTCCACCCCACTGCAGAATCAAGCCCGTTGCGTCACCGTGCGTTGCAAAATGTGTGACGGTCACCTGCGGATCACGCATCACCGTCCGAATCTGCTCCCGATCCGTGGGGGAAATCCGGTTCGGATGGTCCGCCCAGATGGCATCGTTGGAGTGCAATGCGAACTCCACGCCCATGCGCGCGAAACACTGAGAGAGCACCTGAGCTTCGGTGTTCGCTTTGGGGACTTCGGGTCGTCGACACACCTCGAAGATCGCGACTTTCATCTGCCCTGAGCATAACTCGCTTGCAACGAAGGCGGCACTGTTCGACGCATTGCGTCCGTTGGCGAAGGGCGCCGCTGACTCTATCGAACCGTCCAGATCACCACGTACTGAATTGCATTGACGTTCGTCTGACGGCCGGAACCGGCGCCGCAGCTTCCGTGCGTTGAATTCTTGAGCGACAGCGTTTCGTCACCCTTCACGCCATACACTTCGATTGCTTCAACTTCCTCAGGGCGTATCGCGTCCACCGACAAGTTGGGCCGATGGATGCCGTCCACGAAGACACACGGGGTACCCACCAACCGGAGCCCACGCGAACCAACGCCGCGCGAGCGTTGCAACGCGTTGGACAGCGTCCCACCGTACTCGCGGACTTCGTCGCCGGTGGCGATCGCCGAGTTGATGCCGCGCCAGCTCAAGCGTTTGTCCATCTCCTTCCAGAGATACTCGGGACGCTCCGCTTGTTCGACGCGCGCAGAGTCGAGGAGACGCGAGGCATCGACCGCTTTGTTCTTCGGGACATCGACCGGGTACACCTGCGGAACGAGCCCAGGGCCGGTCGCGCGCACCAAGTAGCGACCAGGCTTGCCGACTTCAAGAAAGAAGTGTCCGGTGGAGTCGGTTTCTGTTTCCGCACCAGACCCGAGCACCTGAACGCGTGCGCCTCGCACGGCACTCAGTCCACGTTCGCCGTTGGCGTTCCGCGACAGGCCAGCCGCGCCAATGCCGCCGGTGATCGCGGTGACGTTCGCGGTGGTCACTACCGCGCCAAGTGCGCGCGCGTCCGGCTGCAACGTGATGCGCAGGTCGGCATCGGCATCGGCGACGACAACTTGTTGCGCGAGCGGTGTGAATCCAAGTCGCAAAACACTCAAGCGGTAGCTGCCAACGGGCACGTTGCCAAAGGCAAAGCGGCCGCGTTCGTCCGTGCGCAATCGACGTGTGAAGCGTGTGCTGATCAACTCGACGGTGGCACCATTGAGCGGTGCGCTGTCAGCGGCACTCACCACGCGACCGAGGATGCTGCGTGTAACAAGTTGCGCCGACGCGCGCTGGGTCACGACCAACAGCATTGTCAGCAGCATGGCCAGCAGCGTCAACGCTCGCGTTTTCCATCGCCTAGGCAATCGCGACGACACGCGGTGACTACGGCGTGCGCGACGCCACGTACGCGGACACACTCAACATCTCATCTTCCGTCATGCCGCGCACGACGCCTTTCATGAGATCACCCCACAAGCCGGTGCGCGCACCGCTCTTCATGTCGTACAACTGGCGCATCAGGTAACTCGCCGAACGCCCGCCGATACCCGGAACCGGGCCCAGTCCTTCGAGCTTCGCACCGTGACACAACGCGCACTGTCCGCGAACCGCGACGGCCTCACCCTTCTTGATGCTGCCGACGGGCACGTAGGCCACAAACCCCGACCGCGAATTGCGGAGTGTTTCCGTTTGCTCGTTGTTTTCCGGCACTTCGATGATGCGGGCACCGATGGGTTCCTTGCCCGCATCAGCCCCTTCGAGCGCGATAAACAGACCGCCTGCGATCCGCGTCTTTGGTACCTGCGCCGCTTCCACCACACGAATCCACGGCGTCCACTTGATCGCACCAAAATACTCGGCGCTCGCCTTGATCTCGTCGTCGGTCATACTCTTGGCGAACGCAATCATGCGGCCCGTGTTCGCCTTGCGCGCGTCAGCGCTCTTGCGCACATCACGCTTGAAATCGAGCATGGTCTGCACGAAGTAGGACACCGGCAGACCAGACACCGACGCGTTTTCCGGTCGTCCCTTCCCATTGGGATAGTGACACAAGCTGCAGGCGAGGATCTGCGCGTCGCGACGGCCATTGGCGACAATCGGTGGCATGACGGGATGGTCGCCAGGAAACCAATCGGCGGGGCCAAACGTGTCGCGAATTTGCGAGGCGGTAAATGATTGCGTACTCCCCTCGACCGTGCGCTTCACCGTATCAACCGGCGGGGCACCACCCGCGCGCCCACCACCCGGTCCTCCTGCGCGCCCACCCGGCGGTGGTGCACCGGGTGTCGTCGCACCTGCAACGGCACCCGTCGCGAAGCCATACGCCCACGGCGGGGGAGCGCCGGTCACGCTGGCCGCCTGTAATGATGCGACGGTGGCCGGCCGCACGGCGGCACCGCCGGTTCCGCACGCGGAGACAAGCACAACACCGGCCAACACACTGATCGAACGCATCATGAATGCCTCGGCCTACGAGATTGGCGGTGGCACGCACGCGCTCTTGGCGAGCGCCGCGATGGCCTTGGCCACGAGCTCAACTCTACCCTTGTCGAGCGCGCTGGCAATGTCGGCTTGCACCAACGGCACCAACGCCGCGAGCGCCGTGTTCCGATTGCCGCAACCACCGCGCTCGGCCGATGTCAGTGCACTGCGAAGATCGCTGATGCGATTCGACGCCAATCCACTGTTGCGCTCGAGCTGATCGAGATATGCGCGCGCCAGTGCAAAGCTCGGCGGCCACACCGTGTGCGGTTGCTCCTGCGCGTTGAACTGTTCGTAGCGCACCGTTTTCGCGGCATCGATTTCGTTTTGCGACAGGTAACCGCTGGGTGTCAGCTCATGCACGTCAAGTCCGCGTGCTTCGTCAGAAGAAATGATGGCGCCGTTGTACCAGTACGTGCTCCAGTAGCCGCCGCCCGGGCCGCGATCAAAGAACCCGATCTCGATCGGGTGAGACGGATCGGTAAAATCGAAGATCGTTGCGCCGCCCATATAAAACGCCTGCACCATGATGTCGCGCCCCGGCACGGGAATCAGCGACCCATTGTGTGCCGTGCAGATCTCTTCCGTGGTCTGCGGGGCCGGCATCTTGTAGTAGCTCTGAAACTTGAGCTCGCCTTTCTCGACGGTGAAGATGGCGTTGCCACCCCACTCGGTTTTGTCGGTGGCGCGACAGCGCGCGGCACCACCACCACCCCACTCGTCCGAGAAAAGCAGTTTGCTGCCGTCATTGCTGAACGTCGCCGAGTGCCAGAAGGACATGTTGGAATCGGCAACAGACTTGAGACGCTTGGGGTTTTTCGGATCGCGCACATCAAAGAGCAGCCCGTAGCCCGCGCACGCGCCGCCGGCATAACCCGATCCCGGGTACGCGGTGATGTCGTGACACCCGCTTTGACCGACGCCGTTGCCGCGGCCACCACCACCACCACCGCCGGGCGCGCCAGCCGGCGGACCGCCTGCCGGAGGACCACCAGTTGGAGGAGTACCAACCGCACCCGGAGGACCGCCAGCCCGCCCGGCGCCGCCAGCGCGGCCCGCACCACCGCGTCCGCCACGACCACCCGTGTCACTCGGTGGCGGCGCGTGCACGGTGCGACCCGAGAGATCAGCGAGTAAGTGCGGCGAGTTGACGACCGCTGCGCGCTCGGGGTTCTTGAGCGGCACCTTGATGATCTCGATACGAAAGCGGGCGCTCGCCGAGTCGCCGGCTGGTGCGTCCTGACATCCCGCCAATTCGGACGGCGAGCGAATGGACGAGTAGCCGCTCACGTACACGTAGATGTTGTTCTTGTCGCTGGGGTCCTGCACAAGCGAGTTGGTGTGCGATCCGCGACAGGTCTGCACGTTGGTGATCAACCGCGGTTTTGATTTGTCGCTGATGTCGAAAATGCGGACGCCGCGAAAGCGCTCAAGGCTGACGGTATCGCTGATCGGCGTTGAGCCGCAATCGTTGCGCGCGCCGAGTCCCTCGCCGGAGACGAACAGCAGATTGCCGTACACGGTGGGGTCGCCCTGACTCGTGGGGCAGAGGTACGACGAGACGAGTTTCGGCGCGCGCGGATTGCTGCCATCCCAGATGATGATGCCGCGATAGTTGCCCTGAATGATGTAGTTGCCGCTGAACGCGAGATCGGAACCCGTGGCGCCACGTCCCGTGAATCCCGTTGGCGCCGGTGAGTTCGAGAGCAGCTTCATGTTGAATGCGGCCTCGCCCGCTTGCCCCGCCGCTTCACCAGGCAGCAGGCCAATCCGCGGATCCGGATTTGGCGCTTTCGCACTCTCCGGGTACTGCATGCGCGGCGCATCGGAGAGCGAGACGTCGCCCGTGACAGTCATGCCTTCGGCCGGCAACGGCGGGCCGTTCTTGGAGCTGGTCGTCGCTCGTGAACAGGCGAGCGCGAGCACCGCGAGCGAGGCCAAGACAAAGGGAGTACGGCGCATCATCACATCCGGTAAAGGAGAGGGCACGGTTTCGACTAGCGAGCGGGAACCGTGTTGTTTAGCGAAAGGGAACCGTGTCGAGCATCCTGAGCATCACCGTGATCTCGGCCGACTGGTCCGATACCACGTCGTTGGCAAAACGAAATACGGAATCATCGTGTCCAGCGTTGCCGCTTTTGAGCAGCGTCTCCACCATGGCGATCGCCCCGCGGTGATGACGGATCATGCCGTTGAGAAAACGCCGGTCGAAATCGGGGCCGCGCGCCTTGTCGAGCTGCAACATCTCATCATCAGTCAGCATACCGGGCATCATCATTTCGTGGGACATCCCGTCCATCTTCATCACGTGACGTGTGGCCGTGGAATCGGGGACGTCCTGCGTTCGTTCGCGCAGCCAGCGCCGCATCATGTTGATCTCGTCGCTCTGAGCGGCAACAATGCGTAGACAGAGCCGTTGGACGTCGGCGCGCGCACCGTGCGTCGCGGCCCATCGGCCCATGATGACCGCTTGCGCGTGATGCGGAATCATGCCCTGCATGAACTCGACGTCAGCGGGGGCAAAGGCGCGCGCCGCACTGTCGGCCGTCGCGAGGGCCACGGCGGTCGCGGCTGACCCAGCAACGACGACGCCGGCCCCCGAAGCGAGCATGGGCGTGCGCGGCGCCGCCGATGCGCAGGCGCCGAGCGCGAACAGCAGCACCGGCGTGAGCAGGCGCCCGTGTGGTAGACTCTTCATCCCTCTATCCTAACTCAGGGCTGCTCGCGCGCTATGATCGGAAGGGCGGTCGATCACCGACGCACGGCCGCCATGAACGATTGAAACGCTGGGTCGGCGCGGTCGTCATCGGTGATTTGCGATTTGCCATTCTGCATCACGCGCGCCAACACGGAACCCGCTGGGGTTCCGTGATCGCGTGGCACGCCGCCCTCCAATAACACCAGCGCGGTGGCCCAGCGCCGCAGGTCGGCCTGATAGGTGACCGGTGACCAGTCCTCTGCACCGCCGCGTGTGTCGCGTGTCGTCCGATCCACGCCGTGTGCGAGCAGGACGCGTGCGGCCTGCGGCGACAGCATCAGGTTGAACAGCACCAGGCGACCATCGTGCATCTGCCCATTGGGGCTCAACCCCGCGTCGAGCAACATCTCAAGCGCGGTGAGTGCGTGCTCGCTGCGGGCACGGGTCACCAGTTCGATGAGGGACTCGTCGGGCCCCACGTCGTCGGGACGCGGTCGCGCACCGGCGGCCAGGAGAAGCCGCAGTCCCTCGAGCTCGCGCACTACGCCGCCGTCCGCGATGGCTGTTCGCGCCGCGATGCCCAGAAGCGATACCCCGCGTTCGTCGTGCGCCGTGAGGTCGGGGGCCGGTGTGGCGCGGAGCAGGGTATCGAGCTTCGCGTAGTCAGTCATGACGAGCGCCAGCGCCGCCTCGCGTCCGGCGGCATCGGGGAAGGCGTACTGCGGACTCGGTATCATCGGCCCTCCCCGGTCACGCATGGAGGGGTAGATCAGCCCGAGCCCCTGCTTCGACAGCGTGACTGTCGCGGCCAGTGCAGCGGGCGCCGCCGCCAGCACGCATCCCAGAATGACCAGAAGCGGTCGTCCCGGCGTTCGACTCACCCAGAGCAGGAGTGCGGCGACCAGGCCGAGGGCGGCGAGGGCTGTCCCCAGGCCCTGTCCAAGCCCGCGCGTGGCGGCATCGCCGCCCTTGCGGCTCAAGACCAGCATCGTTGCCCCGATAAGGTCGATGACAACGAAGAGCCAGCCGAGGTTCGAGACGATGCGCATGTTCAGGAACTCCGGCTGGTCAGTGAACGTCGTCAGCTGCAACCCGTCGTGCGCGAATCCAACCGCCAACCACGGCGCATGGCGCCATCAGTGTCAGCGCCGCAACCTGCGACCAAATCTCCCCGTGTCCGAGCGTCGATGCGAGTGAAACGCTTGCACCAACTGCCAGCAACGCGGCCATCGCCCCTGCGTGCGCTATCGCGCGCCGTCCAGCGATCCATGCCGCGACGTAGCCGCCGATCACGGCGAACAGCATGCCTGATGCGATACTCAACGTCATGAACGACACTGACGCCAACGCATGCGGTGCCTGCCCCGAAATGCGGAAGATGGCGAATGCCGACGCGGCGAAGACCATGTATCCGATCACAACAGCGATGACGGAGCGGAGGAAGGCAAGCATGATCACGACACGACGCGTGCTGGATGAGTGCGTGAGCGGACGGATTACTGCGCATGAATTTACGCAGTAGACTTTTTGGTGAGTTGTCGTTGATTGCCCTCGATACACTGCTCAGCACGCACATCGCGCGAACGCAAACCACCAAGGGAGACGATATGGCCGAGCAAAACCTGCACAACGACGAAATTCTCAATGAATCCGATCTAGATCAAGTGTCCGGAGGGGTTGTCTTGCATGAGGATAAGATCAGGAATCAGGAGCAAGCCGACAAGCTCAAGAGCCAAGAGCAGGCCGATAAGCTCCGGGCGAGCTAGGAGGGCGAAGTAGACCGTGTACACGACGTCGCCGCGTTTGGGGCCGCCGATACAATGAGCGTTCGACTCGTTCTGGTCGATGACGGGGTGCCACGGCGTTCCCTCGACCTCTTGCTCGGTGCCGCTTCGCGAAGCGCCCTGACGACACATGTCGTCAGGGCTTCTGCGTTCACTTTCGCGGACGCATCGCCGCTCGCACCAGGTGATTTGCTGTACCGTCCGGCCGTGTCCTCGGCGGCCATCCGGGTCGAGCGCTTCCTATTTGGACCGGGTGTGATCTCGTTTTATGTCGATGTCGACGGTCCGTATTTCGACTCGGGCGATCCATACGAGTTGTTCGCCCGGGCTAGGATCCCGACGGTCCAAACGGTCTACTGCGCATCGCGGCGACGGCCGACGCTTGAGGCATTGATCGAGCGCGTTGGCGGCTTTCCGATCGTGGCCAAGGTGCCGGGTGGTGAAGGTGGCATCGGCGTGGTTCGACTCGACTCCCGAGCAGCACTCTACTCCTTTGTAGACTTTGCGTTGGGCGGCGGGCACGCGGTACAACTCATGTCGTTCATTGGTCGGCCACACGTGCTGGAAGTCAATTTCCCCTGCTTCCACGCGCAAGCCGAAGTCGTCGCCGGCACGCCGGTGTCGGATGCCATGATCCGGCATCTGCTGGACAAGCGCGATCGCGTGCTCGGAGTAGCACCGTGACCACGGCGTTCAATATCCAGACGCTGTCGGCCGAGCCGCGCCTGCATGTCATCGACGGCTTTGTCGGCGACGAGGAGGTTGAGCACGTGCTGCGCTTGGCGGCCGCGCCCGCAAGCCTTGCCCCGGGACTCAGGACCAAGCATGACGAATCCGGCTTCTCGTTTGAGATGCCGGTGGGCAACGATTCCGTCTTGCAGGACATCCGCGCGAGGATCGCGAAGGTGCTGGGCTTTGGCAACGACGAGGGTGCCACGTTTCGCTTCCGACGCTATGCGCCCGGCGAGAGTCACCCGCAACACACCGATGCGTTTTCGGCAGATGGCAGTGAGTTGATCGTAACCGCGATGATCGCATTGGTCGCACCTAGCGTGGGCGGGGAGACGCTCTTCCCGCTGGCCGCCGATGGACCGATCGCCGTGCCGCCGCGGCGAGGCCGACTCGTGCTCTGGTTCAACTACACGACGGATGGCGAGGTAGATCAGCAGTCGGCGCATTCGGCGTCGCGCGTGGAGGCGGGCGAAAAGACGACGATCACGGCGTTTGTCTACAAGCCGGCGTACTACGCCGCGTCGCCCTTTCCGGCCGAGCCGCCGGAGGTTTCGAAGCGACGCGTGGTGTGTCTGCATACCGGGCGTGACGCCGCCGCGACCAAGGCCTGGATGAACGCCGCGGAGTGGGCGGGGTTTGAGGCCCACTCCTGGGATGCGCGCGCGAACGAGGAGGTGCCGGACGCAGATGTATTCATTCCAGTGGACCTGTCACCCGCGGTGCGGCGCGTACTCATCGCACAGTATCGCGAGGGTTGGTCCAGCGTCTTTACGAATGTGCCCCGGGTATGCTCGGACGCTCTGCTGTTCCTCTCGCGCTTGGGATTCCCAGTGCGACTCGCTGTGCCGTGCGCGTCGGCCGGTGCGGAGCTGCTTGCTGCGGCAGTGGACTACGCAGGTGGCTTCCCGGTAGAAGCATGGATCGGCACGTGGATCGAAGTGAGCGACATGGAGAACCTCGCGCGTCTCGTGCATCGCGCGCACGCACTGCGCCAGGACCCGACCGTGCGCGCGCCCGTGCGCGACGCCGATCGTCGCTGGGTGGCGGTGGTGAACGACCAGTGCATCGGCCCCGCGGCATCAACCGATGTCGAGGATCTGGCGGTGCGCGCCGTTCGCGCCTTGCGCGCAAGAACGGGTGTGGTGGAGTACGTGCTTGGCGAGTCTGGTGCAGCAGAGATCACCGGGGTCAACGCTCCGGCCGAACTGTCGCGGATTCCGAGCGAGTGGTGGTCGGCGTTTTGTCTGGCGGCGATGGAGTCGTTTGCCAAATAACGCGATTCCGTTGACTGTCGGCCGACGATTGTTCGCTCGACAGCGTTCTGGTTCACTTGGCGCCTCCGCGCACCTTGGAGCCGTTCGGGCCCACCGTGCGCTCAAAGAATTCAAAGATGCGACGGTATTCGTCAGTCCAGCTTGATGGACGGGTGAAGCCGTGGTCTTCCACAGGAAATACTGCGAGATCCCAATCTGTCTTGCCAAGTTCAATCAGGCGCTGCGTCAGCCGTACGATGTCCTGAAAGTTCACGTTGGTATCCACCATGCCGTGCAACATCAGGAGTGGATCTTCCAATCCTTCGGCGTGAAAAATTGGTGACGAGCGATGATAGGCGAGCGAATCGTTCTGCGGCAGATTGAGAATCTGGCCCGTGTATCCGTGATTGTAGTGCGCCCAATCGGTCACTGAACGAAGCGCAGCGCCGGCGCCGAAGTATTTGGGCTCGGTGAACAGCGCCATCAGCGTCATGAAGCCGCCGTAGCTTCCGCCGTACATGCCGATGCGCTCCGGGTTCACGCCGTAGTTCGCCGTGAGAAACTTCGAGCCATCGACTTCGTCTTGCAAATCGCGACCGCCCATGAACCGATAGATGGCCGTGCGCCAATCGCGACTGTATCCGGCGCTGCCGCGATAGTCCATGTCCAACACGGTGTACCCCTTCGACGCGAGGTAGTGATTGAACATGTACTCGCGTGGATAGGAGCTCTTCCAGTAGTGATGAATGTTGTGCATGTAGCCAGCACCGTGCACAAAGATCACCGCTGCGCCATTCGACCTTGCACCAAAATCGGCAGGCTTGTAGATGTGCGCGGGAACCTTCACACCATCAGACGCCGCGATCATCACCAGCTCGGGGTCTTTCCAGTTGTAACTGAGAAAGTCAGCAGTCGGTGATGTAGTGAGCGGCATCGGCATGGCGGTGGCGCCGCGCTTCACGACAAATAATTCCGGCGGACGATTGGTGCGCGAGTACACGTCCGCCATCAACTGCTCATCGGGCGACAACACCACCTGATGGCCACCGGCCTGCGGCGTCAGCTTCGTGCGCGCACCACCGGTGATCTTCATCGTCCACAGATCGCGATCGAATGGCGACACTTCGCTGGAGTGAAAATAGAACGACAGTTTATCACTCGAGAGGGCGACATCGTAAATCTCGAACGTGCCCGTGGTCAACGGTCGCTTGTCCGACCCGTCAACGGCGGCCGACCACAGTTGCGCATAGCCACTCGCTTCGCTCACCCAGTACACGCGCTTGTCACCGTCGTAGAAACCCGCGCAACCAAACCCGCACGGTCCGCCAACCCACGCCGAGTCGTTGAGCACTTCAATGGTCTTGACGGTACCGGTGGCCGCATCGATCGTCGACAGTTGCCGCGTCTTGAAATTGCGACTCGATCCCGAGATCAAGGCGTGCGTGCCGGTTTCATTCCACGCCACGATGCTGGAGTTCGCGACCAGCGAATCGGTGTCAATGGTGCGCAACCACTTCACGTCACCCTTGGGCAACGATTGAAAACCAAGGCGTGCACTGTTTTGCGCGTCGCCAACCTTGGTGCGATTGGGGATGTCTTCGGTAAAGCCGCTCGCGGTGACGTAGTTGGGAACAATGCCAGCGCGCGTATCGGCAGCTGCGCTGTTCGTCGTAAAGAGCACGGCATCGCCCGATGGACTCACGGATACCTGGCCAAGACGTTCACCCGTGCCAAGGTTCACACTCTTGAGTGCCGCTGGCGCTCGTCCCGCCGTTTCGGCTCGGCGAATTGAATCTGCGCGTTGCTGGTCGCGAATCACTTCAAACAGTTGCCGCTGATCACGCTCGAGTGCGGTCCGCTGCGTGTCGCCGCGTCCGCCCCCGCCTCCCCCTCCCGCCCCACTACCGCCGCCGATCGCCCCGCCACGTCCGCCACCGCCGCCACGGCCCGCTGGCACTGCCGCGGCAACCGCACCCGTCGCGTCCGCCGAACGGATGTCGGTCAGCTGACGCTCAAGTCCGCTCATCAAGTCTATGGAGTACGCGTTGCCGTCGCGGACGAACATCACGCGCTGACCGTCCGGAGACCACCGCGCACTGGACTCCTGCGCAACCGTCTGCGTCAGATAGCGCAGGGTCCCTTTCTTGACGTCAAGGATACTGATGTCGCCGCGGTACTCGATCAGCCGACGTGTGCGATCGGGGGATTGGATGCCAGCAATGAGCATCGGTCCCGCCGAATCCAGCTGCGCCTCGGTGACCGGCTCCGGTTTGGCGCCCAACTGCGCACGTACTCGATACGGCTTGAGTTGATCGCGCCAGTCAGAACCGGCGGGGAGCCAGTTGAAGTAGATCCACTGGCCATCATTGGTCCACCGCACGTTGGCGGGCTCTCGGCCGTACACTTCCGGCCCACGCATCATGTTTTTGATGGAGAAATCGAAGGTCTGTGCGCCGAGCAACGAGGGCAGCACGACAGCAGACCAGGCAAGAATTCGACGCATGGCGGGCGGAGTAGGGGGAAGGTCCTCCGAAAATACGCGAAAACAGCAGGAACCGTTATTGAACCGTTCCTGTGGCAAGGCGTGCAAAGTCTTCGTCGTGAACGCACTTTATGTGAAGTGCGATACCATCCCTTCGACGCCTGAGGTTTCAGATGAAGCTCAACCCATATCTTGCCTTCGACGGCCGTTGCCGTGAAGCCTTCGAGTACTACGCGAAAGTCCTCGGCGGGCACATTGCATTCATCCAAACCATGGGCGAGTCGCCCATGGCCTCGTCGATGCCAGCCAATGCGCGTGACCGGATCATGCACGTGACGCTCCAGATCGGCGATCAGGTGCTGCAAGGTGCCGACGCACCAACGAGTCAGTTTACGAAGCCAGCCGGCTTCTGTGTCGCCCTGCAATTCCACGACACCGCCGAAGGCGAGCGCGTGTTCAATGCGCTCGCCGTGAATGGCACCGTGCAGATGCCGTTTCAACCGACGTTCTGGGCGAAAGGGTTTGGCATGGTGATCGACCAATTCGGCACACCGTGGCTCGTGAACGCCGAGCAGACGGTCGGCGCGTAAGCTGCGCGACGATCGCACAGCATGACCCCGAGTGGCGCTTCACTCCGCGCGCGGCATGGCGACGTGGCACCTACCAATTGCTCAGTGCGGTGCGCGGCCTGATACCGTTCCGCGTGCGGTAGCGACGCGTTCACAAGCCGCGTACCTCTCGCTTGCTAGTCCACGATGATGTTGTGCACCTCGGAGACGGCGGCCGAAGCCTCGATACCCATCTCCTGCAAGAGCGGCATCAACTTCGCGCCGAAGGCATTCAGTGCAGCTTCGTTCTCATAGACGTTGATCACTTGCAGCTGTCGTTCGTCGCCGTAGCAGACGTGGTACAACTGACCGTCGGGCACCCGCAGGCCAATGGAAGTCAATCGCCGAATGACCTCATCATACTTCGCTGCGGTTGCCCCCTTCACCTCGAATTGCGCGATGACCGGCATGGTATCCTCGTGGGCTGTGCGGTGGTATCGGAGACGAGCGAATGTGCGCGTCCAACCGAATGCACCAGTGTAGGTCCCACGCCGATATGCGCGCCTGAGCAATTCTACTCATCTTTCGAGCGTGCACGCGCGCGCACCAGGACGAGGATGTTGTCAATGGGTTGGTAGCGCGCACCGGATCGTTTTTCCTGCCGCAATCTGATGACGACTGGGCTCACACGCGCGAACACCGCGGCATGCTGGATGGGATCATCGCTCAACCGGCTAATCCGTCCATCGGTTAGCCTACGGCGACACGTTCACCGGCGGCGTGAGAGTTGCCGAGTGTGAAGAGATCACGTCAGGTATCCGCACCCAGCAAACCGTGCTCAATGGCGAACAAGGCCGCCGCGGCACGCGTCGTGACGCCGCTCTTCTCATAAATATGGCGCGTGTGATTGTCGGCGGTGCGGACGGACATGCCGAGCACGTGCGCGATCTGTTTGGCCGACCGACCAATAGCGATAAGACGCAACACTTCGATCTCGCGCGGTGTGAGCCCAGCGGTTGACTCGCGCCGCACCGGCGGCACGCGATGCCCGGCTACCGACAGCACGGCGCTCACCGCATCGCCGTCGAGCGCGCCGTCGCGCACCATCTGTTTCAGCGTGGCAGCGGCTGCGTCAGCGCTCAGTGCCGCGCGATGTGGCCGATACTCCCGCTTCGTCTGATACACTTCGGCAGCGGCCAGCACGCGCGCGATGGTCTGTTGCTCGGGGCCGCGCAGCCCGCGATGATAGCCGGACCCATCCATCCGTTCGTGATGCTGTCCGGTGACCGTCGCGACGCGACGCAATTGTGCCGCCGCCGATCGCGACACGATGCGCTCGCTGTGATGCGGATGCAGACGGATCGCGTCTCGTTCACGGTCGCTCAGTGGGCCAGTCTTGTCCCATGTCGAGACAGGAATGGCCGACTCGCCGAGGTCATGCACCAGTCCCGCGCGCCGTGCATCAGTGATGTCTTGCGCGGGCAAGCCCAGTGTGCGAGCCGCACCTTCGGCGAGTGCGGCCACGGCGCGAGAGTGGCCGAGTCGTGCCGGCCACCGAATATCGATGAAGTCAGCGATGACAACGCATGCGTCATCCAACTCGGCGTCAGTGAGCACATGGTGTGGGCGCGGCTCCAACGCCAACGCAGCGTCCCATGCCACGACCTGCGCGCTCCGCGCCAGCAACGAGTCGGCGCATGCCAGTAACGTATCGACGAGCACGGGATCATACGCGCGGCCGCGTCGCTCGCGAATGGTGGCGAGGGCGTCGTCCCGGCCGAGTGATTCCTCGAGTACGATGAGGTCTTGCGCCAACGTGACCACGCGAACGGGGATGGCGATGGCGTCGCCACGAAGGCCGTGCGGCATGCCCTTGCCATCCCACCGCTCGTACAGCTGGCCGAGATTCGCGATCACAGCAGCGTCAAACCCAAGGCGCGCGGCCAATCGCTGTGCCACTTCGCAGTGCCCGGTCAGGATGCGCGCACTGGCCGCACGACTGCTCAGAAATCCCTGCACAATCGCGAAGACCGCAGCGGGCATAGCGCGGTCGGCGTTGGCGCGTCGCAGCGCGCGGATGATCACGGACAGCACTTCGCGCGGGCGTCCCTGATCTACCAGGGCAAACTCATGGCGCATCAGCATCTCGTCGCCGAGCAGCGCGACTTGCGCTTCGGTGTCGGCGTTGCATCCGATGTAGCGCAGCAGCGCCTGGTAGTACACCTGACGAACCAGCTCAGGATCGAGCCGTGCCGCGCTCGCCAACGCGACAGCAAGCGCACACGACCTGAGCGCAAACTCTACAGGTTGTCCGATGGCGAGATCGGTCGCGAGGGAGAGCACCGCGACGATCTCGATGCGACGAACGGGTGCTGGTGCTATCACGCATGAATACTACCTGGTACTTCAACTCTACGTCAAAGTTCGGCGGCGTCACACCTCTGCGCGATCTGAACGACCGTGGACGAACGTTGGCGGTGTTGACGTCCCGCGCGGTGCGGGAAGCACCACGGCGCCGACCCCGTCACACGCCGGTCACGAACCGTGACCTAGTTGTTCAGCATGATCTGCACACGACGATTGACGGCGTAACTGGGTTCGTCTGCGCCAGGCGCAATCGGATCCAGTTCGCCAGCACTTCGCGCAGTGATGCGCGACGCGGCGACTCCGCGCGAGACCAGATATGCCATCGCCTGATCGGCGCGGGCCTGTCCCAGAATGGCGTTGTATCCCTCGGGACCGCGCACGTCGGTATTTCCAGTGACGGTAAGTGTGCGTGCGAGGTTCGCCGGATCGGTGAACGATGTCGCGATCACGTCGAGAATCTTCTTCGCCTCGGTCGTGAGATCACTCTGGTT
>JANMKU010000427.1:0-1572 GCA_031372205.1 Gemmatimonadaceae bacterium
TGATGATACTTGGCATTCAGCACGTTGTGCTTGAGCCCAGCGCGTGTGAACAGTCGCGCGAGCGTCTCGGACGCTTCCACGCTCGCCGTGCCGACCAGCACCGGATATCCGAGGTCGTGCAAGCGCTTCGTTTCATCGACAATGGCGTTGTACTTCTCGCGGCGAGTCTTGTACACCAGATCTTGTCGGTCGTCCCGTGCAATCGGACGATTCGTCGGAATGACGGATACAGCGAGACCGTAGATCTGATGGAACTCGTTCTCCTCGGTTTCAGCCGTACCGGTCATGCCGGAGAGTTTTTCGTACATGCGGAAGTAGTTCTGGATGGTGACCGTCGCCAGCGTCTGTGTCTCGCCTTTGACTTGCACCCCCTCCTTCGCCTCCACGGCTTGATGTAGTCCCTCGCTCCAGCGACGGCCCGGCATGGTACGACCGGTGAATTCATCGACAATCAACACCTGCCCATCCTGCACGACGTAGTTGACGTCCTTCTCGTACAAGGCGTGCGCACGCAGCAGTTGGTGAATGATGTTGAGCCGCTCGCTCTTCATCGCATACTCGCGCTCAATCACTGCTCGCTGCTCAATCCGCTCGGCGGGCGTCAGCTCATGGTTGCGATCGATCTGCCCAATGGTCGTGGCGATATCGGGAAGCACAAACGCATCGTGCGCTTCCGGCGAGAGCCAGTCGAGTCCCTGCTCCGTGAGATGTACCGTGTGGCCCTTCTCGTCCAACACATAGAGGAGGTCATCTTCGAGCGTCCGAAACTGTTGCTTGCTGGCGGTGATCTTTTTGTCGGCGATCACGTCGAGCTCCATCCGCTGCACCAATTGTTTGATGCCCGACTCCTGCAACGCCTTCATCAGCTTCTTGTTCTTCGGCCCACCCAGTTGCGCCGTGTAGAACTGCAGCGCGGCCTTCGCCATGTCGCCCGCTTCGTGCGCACGCTCAGCGTCACCAACGAGACCATTCACGAGATCGGACTGGCGCCGCACCAGCCGGACCACGCCCGCATTGAATTCGGCGTACTGTCCATCGCTCTCATTCCCAACCGGCCCCGAGATGATGAGCGGTGTGCGTGCTTCATCGACTAAGATCGAGTCGACTTCGTCGATGATCGCGTACACATGTTGGCGCTGTACCCGTTGATCCAGCGTGACCACCATGTTGTCGCGCAGGTAGTCGAAGCCGAATTCATTGTTCGTTCCGTAGGTGATATCGCATCCGTACACGGCGCGCCGCTCAAGCGAACCAGGCTCCGTGTCGTCGAGACAGCCGACGGTGAGGCCGAGCCAGCGGTACAGGTGCCCCATCCACTGCGAGTCGCGGCGCGCCAGATAGTTGTTGACCGTGACCAGATGCGCGCCACGACCAGTCAGGGCGTTCAGATAGAGCGGCAGCGTGGCAACTAATGTCTTGCCCTCGCCTGTCGCCATTTCTGCGATGCGCCCCAAGTGCAGCTGAATGCCGCCGATGAGTTGCACTTCGTACGGGACCATGTCCCATATCAGCGTATTGCCGGTGACCGCGACGGCGCTCCCCTTCAGTCGACGACAGGCCTCCCGCACCGTC
>JANMKU010000436.1:0-3969 GCA_031372205.1 Gemmatimonadaceae bacterium
GGGCCGGCGACAATGCCAATGAGCTGCGCCAGCGCCGCGAACACCAGCACGACGCGCCCGAGGCGGCTCACGGTTCGTACCGACCGTGAAGAAGAGCCTTCGGGGTGCACGAGCTGGCTGGGACGAGTCACGTATAGAGGAACGTACGGCGGCGCGGGAACGCTGTCGAGCGCGGCGGTTCGGCAACCTGCCTGGGGTGCGGCGCGTTGACTAGCATCCGTATATGCCACCAGCTCCCACTCTGAACGCGTTGCCACCCACTGCCGAATCTCCGTGTATCAAAGTGTGCGTGGTGGACCTCGACGGGCGGTGCCGCGGCTGCGCGCGCACGCTCGACGAGATCACGCGATGGCGTGACATGACGTTGGCCGAACGCATTGCCGTGAACCAGCGGATTGGGTTTGTCTCGCATGGGGACCGCCGATGAGGGCCCGCCGATGAGGGCCCGCCGATGAGGGCCCGCCGATGAGGGCCCGCCGATGAGGGCCCGCCACGTTGCGCCGCTTTTGGCGATGGTTGCGATGGCGTGTCGCGCACACGTGGTGCGCCGGGCGACGGTAATGAGTGCACCGGCCCAACTGCTCGGTGAGTTCGACGATGACTACGCATCGTCATACCGCATCACGCCGGAAGCGTTCCAGCAGGACGGGCGGGCGACGTACCGCGTGGTGGCCTGGCACAGCGACTCGTTGTACCTGATTGCGCAGAATGCGCCAACGAATACGTCCGCGCCGAATCGCTGGACACGCATTGACTGGATGCCGCTCGACGGCATGCCACCGTACAGCTGGGGGTTCTGTCTCAGCGCGTACGACGCGACGACTCGACAAGAGGCGGAGGCAGTACGCATTGCACAGCGGTCATCGCCGCGCACCGGCTGCAACGGGTTTCCGTTCACGCGCATGCGGCGGCGGTAGGCCTTTAACGCTAAACGCGGGCTTGGGGAGTGACCGGTCGATTACAGCGCCTGAAGCCGTTGGTCGATCCGGGCGACCATGCCTTCCGCGTAGACCGGCGAGGTCAGATTGATGTAGTCGACCAATGCCTCCAAATGCGCGACCGCGCGCTCCGTTCAGCGGAGCCGGCCACTCACGACGCGCGCCGAATCCGCGCGCGGGACCGAGCAAGCGCTGTGTCATGATCGACCGTCCGGCCCGCGCCGACATCGGCGAGCCCCTGCTCAATCGCCTGACGGACGTACACTTCATAGGCGAGATCGTCCCAGCTCGCATCGGCGGGCAGCAGCTCGACAAGCCGAATAGCTTGGGGTCGAATATCGGACGGATCGCTCATACCTCATAACATCGCGCGCCTGGCGCGGCCCCAGCAAGCGGGCCCTTGCTCCCTTCCAACTGGCTACCGGCTCGTCGCAGCGATTCGCTGTTGGCGATGAGCGATTAACGCCCAAGCACGTTGTATACAGCCGCCACGAGTTCCTGTGCGCCGAATGGCTTTTGCAACAGCGCGCGCGCGCCGAAGAGATGCGCGTTTTCCGGCGTAATCACGTGACTGAATCCCGTCATCAGAATGACCGGCAGATTCGGGCGCAACAGTCGCACCTGGCGGGCCACGACATCACCGGTCACGTGCGGCATGGCGACGTCGCTGATCACCAGATCCAGTACGAGCGACCGCTTATGGAGCACGTTGAGCGCGTCGGCGCCGTCTCGGCAGGCGATCACGTCGTACCCGGCACGCTCGAGCGCCAGTTGCGAAAAGCGCAGGAGTGACGGTTCGTCTTCGATGATCAACAAGGTGCCGCTGCCCCGAATCTCCGGCTCGACGCGTGGCACGCCGCGGGCCTGGTCGGGCGAGAGCGGCAAGTGGATCGTGAACGTCGTCCCGACCTTCGGCACACTGTCGACGTGAATGGTGCCGTTGTGCGCCGCAATAATGCCGTGGACTACGGCCAAGCCCATGCCAGTGCCATCGCCCACAGGTTTTGTGGTAAAGAATGGTTCGAACAGTCGGTCCCGTTCCTCGGCCGCCATGCCGCGCCCGGTGTCGCGCACAATCAACGCCGCACTCCCATCGTCAGCATCACTGCGTTCGAGGGCGATGGTTAATCGAGCGTCACTAACGCCGCGCATCGCGTACTCGGCGTTGGTTCCCAAGTTGACGATGACCTGCTGCAAGGCCGTCGCGTCACCGTGCACAATCACCGGTTCGTCCGGCAGATTGGTGTTGAGCGCAACGTCGGCGGGGAACGTTGCACGCAGAAAGCGCACGCTCTCCGACACGAGCGCGTTCATGTCGACGGACGTGTACTCACCCTCGGTGCGACGGCTGAACGTGAGAATCTGCCGCACAAGATCGCGCGCCCGCATGCTCGCGCTGCGGATGGCGGACAAGTCGTCGCGCACCGATCCCAATCCGCCGGAGTCAGCGAGCGCCAGATCTGTATAGCCAAGAACGACGGCGAGCATGTTGTTGAAGTCATGGGCGATGCCACCAGCGAGTGTACCCAGGGACTCCATTTTTTCGCTCTGTCGCGCGCGGTGCGCCAATGCGCGGCGCTCGGTCACGTCATCCACAAGGACGACAAATCCGCTCAGCGCATTCTGTTCGCGAACCGGCGCGATACGCACATGCACCAGTCGATCGCGTCGCCCTTCGAAGGCGAGGCGGAAGTCGCTTTCAAACTCAACGCCGGCCGCCATCGCCGTCTTCCATTGCGATGTTACACGCGCCACATCATCGCGGTGAATACGCGTCTCGTATCCGCGCTCCAGCATCTCGTTGCTGGCGTATTGCCAGATAGCGCAGACGCGCGGGTTCGCATACACGCAGGCGCCCGTGAGGTCGGTGTGAAACACACCAAGCGGCAGCGCGTCCAGCAGCGTGCGCGATCGGCCGTCGTTGCCGCGCGGCACCGGCTCAGCCACTGGCGACGGTGCCATCGCCTGCGCCACCACCGCCACACCGAAGAGGCCGCGTCGGTCATCGATGAGCGGGGAGAACGTATTCTCGTAGCGGATACCACTTTCGGGATCGACGCTGATGACCCGATGCGTCTCGCCACTAAGCGCGCGATCGTACCAGGCGCGCCACGGCCCGCGTCGCTCTGGCGGAAAAAGCGACGATAGCACCGACTCGCCGACCTCAAGTTCGCGACCACTCATCAAACCGTGCGCCGTTTGAAACGCCGCGTTGGCGCCCAGCAAACGCAGTTCGGGATCGACGGCCCACATCATGGCGTCCGTGCTGTTGAGCACCGCTAGCACGCGGGCGCGTTCGGCGACGAGCTCTGTGATAAATCGGCGCTGGAAGTCCTGTGGGCGCGGTTCGCTGATCGTGGCCGGTGCGACCTCCGAGTCACTGCGGATGGCCCCCGGCGAGGAGAGATCAATCACATAGCCAATCCACCGGCGCGGTGTGGAACGGCTGTAGGCCATGCAGACCATCACCGGCACTCGCGACCCGTCTTTCCGGAAGTATTCCTTGCGGTACGGCACCGTGAAGCCGCCGGTCGTGGCTGCCCGCTGGATGCCTTCATCGTCCACCTGCATGAATTCGGCAGGCGTCATGTCGCGCCACCCCAGTCGTCGCAGCGTCACGTCGTCGCGCGTATACCCGACGATAGCCAAGAAGGCATCGTCCGCTTCCGTCAGGTCACCGCCGACGCCGCGAATCACCCCGACCAGCGGCTCGACCGCGGCGACGGATGAGGGTCGCACCAGCTCGTCGACAATGCCACGCATGCGGTCCTCAGCACGCGCTGAGCGGGGGGAAGTATTGGTCACGTCATCCGTAGTTCGAGTTCGGCCCAATATATCGCTTGCGCGCTGAACTGCGGTCAACGGATGTTGTGCTTCTGGTCACGACCGTAGCCCGTTGTGACGGCGAGCGCAACGGCGAGCACCAGTGCCCACGCATAGGTGTTGTGGAGTCCAATCGTTCCTGCGCTGAGCGCGGGCATTCCGTACGCTACGCCACTCTGACTCGCGCTGCTGGCCAGGATTGTTGGCA
>JANMKU010000465.1:0-7538 GCA_031372205.1 Gemmatimonadaceae bacterium
AACGCGAGTGCGCCCATCGCATGCAAAATGCGCGCACCCTCGGGACTGACGTACTCAGCGCAGGGTTTGGCGCGCGGGAATTGCGCGCGATCGACCAGCGTCACGTCGAGTCCGGCGGTGGCGAGGTGCCACGCGGTGGACGAGCCCGCAGGTCCTCCGCCAACCACCAACACCTGGGTCGAGCGAGGAACAGGGACCATGATCGGGGAGAGGGACGGAAACCACGTCACACGTGCAAACTAACTCGTGGGGCCGCGGCGCCGTTCCTCGGGCTCGCGTCAGCGGCGCGCGCCGCCAAGGCTCAAGAACACTGCGGCGACGGCGCCGACGATGGTGCAGCAGAGATTCACCGCGTCGTTGTCGAGAGGGCCGACTCCGCCGGTGCGCAGCGTGTCCATGCCGCATTCATGGCGACGTTGCTCGGTGTCGCTCTGACAGCGAGGACAATGCCGTCGTTCCTGCCACCACGCGCCGAGCACACTGTCCGCGCATGCGCCCAGAACGGCTGCCAGTGCCACCGCGCCCACGAGCGCGGGGGGATACATGCGCGCGAGGGCCGCGATGGCCGCAAGCAACACGCCGGCGGCTGCGGCGGCGAGCGTGCCGACGAGTGTCACAGCGCCCGAGGTGCCAACGGGAACGGCGGCGCGCAGTCGAAGCGACCACGGTGCGCCACCAACCAGCGTCCCGATTTCAGTGGCCCACGTGTCAGCACCGGCGGCAGCGAGCGCACCGGCCGCCGCAACCGCCAGCATGGGAAGCGCGTTGCCAGCGCTGCCCGTGCCGCGCTCCACCAGCAGTGTGAGCAGCGCGCACAGCGCAAAGACGCCACCATTGGCGAGCACTTGCCACGCATCGCGCCGATCACCTTTCACCACGACGCCCCGTGTCCGTTCGCTCTTCTTCCCGCGTCCCCATCGGGAGACCGCCGTGGCGAGTGCAAACCAGGCGATGAGAAACGCCCCCCACCCCCAACTCACGCTGAGCGCGAGGGCGCCGACCCCGCTTGCCGCGACAGCGCCGCCGCGCGACAGACTCCCCAGCCGCCACGCGACAATCCCCACGACACTCGGTGCGAGGACGGCGATGATCGCGCCTGGGGGTGACAACACGCTCACGCCAGTGTGAGGACTATCCGTGCGCTCCCTGCCGTCGCACGTCCCGAATGAGCGCCTGCACGCGCTGCTGCGTTACGGCGTCGGATTGGATCGTGGCGCGTGCACCAACCGCGGCCATCGCCAGGCGCATGGACTGCAATTGCGCCTCGACACGCGCGCACCGCGGACACGATGGGATGTGCGATTCAATGCGATCGAGAAGCGCCGCTTCTGACGCAATGTCGCTGCGCAAATCGCCAGCCACGTAATTGTGCAATCGGGCCCGAACGGTTCGGCAGACGTCGTGCCGACCGTGACTCGTGTCGAACGACTGCGAAGGGGAAGGCAAGGAATGCTGCATGGCAAAGATCGCGAGGTGACGGGTCATCGGTGAGCGACGGCAAGGCTGCGCGTCGGACCACTTCTGCGCAAGTCGTCGTCTTCGCAAGTCGTCGTCTTCCCGCGACAGCGGGCGCCGCCGGGTTGTATGGGTGACGCGCGATACGTTAGCTTCGCCCGACGTGTCCCCGTCGACCGAAAACCTCGCGCACCATCCCACGCCACAGAGCGTCACGCCATTGCCCCTCGTTGGTGGCCCGATGGACGCTCGTCTGCCACTCGCGCTGCTGGAAGCCGTTCGGGCGATTGACACGCCAGAAACTGAATTGGATGCCGAACTCGTGCATGAACTGCGCAACAAGCGGTTCGGATTGAGTGACACCGTGCTCCAGCAGATTCGGCGATATAACGAGGCCGTCAAACGACAACAGCAAGTGCCGTTCGAGGAAGTGCTCGCCTTGGCGCGGTTGATCGGACGACGTCCGGATGCCGATCTGACGTTTCGTGAGGCGGGACGGCGGGTGGCTC
The DNA here is from genome assembly GCA_031372205.1 of Gemmatimonadaceae bacterium. Classification (GTDB taxonomy): domain Bacteria; phylum Gemmatimonadota; class Gemmatimonadetes; order Gemmatimonadales; family Gemmatimonadaceae; genus Gemmatimonas. The sequence continues at coordinate 1,965 of JANMKU010000465.1, forward strand.
GTTCGGCGATTGCGACGGTTGGCGCGACGCAGCGAACGGCCGGCCGCACTATGCCGGCGCTGATCGGGCGTCCCATCGCCTTGCGTGTGCTGCGCCGCATTTTTCGCCGCTTCTTGGACGGTGAGGTGGTGCGGAACGGTAGTGCGCTGATGCTCGACGTGGGGGCGCCGGTCACGGCCGATGCGGCCCCGCGCGCGGCAGGCTGCGGTCTCTATGAGGCCGCATTTCGGGAAGCCCTGCACGTGCTGGCCGGCGTGGACGGTGCAGTCGATCACGTGATGTGTCGTGCACGCGGCGACGCACGATGTCAGTGGCGTGCAGATTGGCGTCGCGGATAACCTTCCTGTCATGCTGACACCAGAATCACTCCCGGAAATCCAGCGTCTGCTGTCGGAGGCCAACCTCGACGGCTGGCTGCTCTACGACTTCCGCGGCACGAACGCCATCGCCCAAGGGTTGTTGGGTTTTGAGGGGCTCGTCTCGCGTCGCGTCTTCGCACTCATTCCGCGTGACGGGCTGCCAATCGGCATCGGCCACGCGATCGAGCCGAGTCCGTGGGCGAGGTGGCCAAAAGCGTGGCCGCTGCGCACGTACACTGGTTGGCGGGCGCTCGAATCGGAACTGCGCACCCTCATCGCCGGCAAACGCGTCGCGATGGAATACTCGCCAGGCGACGCGATACCGTATCTGGATCGCATTCCTGCCGGTGTGCTCGAACTCGTACGCGCGAGTGGCGCGCACGTGGTGTGTTCGGGCGATCTGGTGTCGCGCGTGTATGCGACGTGGACGGCGCCGCAACTTGCGTCGCACGTGCGTGCTGCGGAGCACATCGAGCGCATCGCCAAGGACGCCATCGCGCATGCCGGGGCTATGGTCGCGCAGGGCACACCGGCGGCCGAACATGAATTGCAGGCACGGATACTGGAGGCGTTTGCACGCGCGGAGCTCGAAACTGACCACGGTCCTGATGTGGCCGCGTCGGAAAACGCGTCGAACCCGCACTACGCGCCGTCGGCCAGCGCGCCGCGACTCGTCCGGCGGGGCGATCTGCTGCTGATCGACTTGTGGGCGCGCGAGCGGAACGGGGTGTTCGCAGACCAAACGTGGATGGCCACACTCGGTGCGCCGTCCACGCGGGCGGTGACGATTTGGGAAGCGGTGCGCGACGCGCGCGACGCGGCGCTGGCCTTGTTGACGTCGCGCATTGCATCCGGCGCAACCGTGCACGGAGGCGAGGCCGATGACGCCGCGCGCGCGGTTATTGAATCGCGTGGATTTGGGTCACACTTCTGGCATCGCACCGGACATAGCATTGATTCGCGCGACTTGCACGGTTCGGGCCCCCAGCTTGATAATCTGGAGTCGCGCGATGACCGCGTGCTCATTCCTGGGGTGGGATTTTCGGTCGAGCCGGGTGTGTATATCGTCGGCGAACTCGGCGTTCGCAGTGAGGTGAACGCGTATGTTGGTGACGACGCACTCCTCGTGACCCCATCCACACCTCAGCGCGATCTGTTCGTGGTTTAATGTGGTTTTAGTGGATGCGCGTCGGTTGTGGGAACGATCAGTGATGCTGATGGTCGCAGCGCTGGCGTTGAGCGCGTGCGACAACGAACGCCCGCTCAACGACGACGTCGGTCGTCGGGTGGCGAATGGTGACGCTGCGGCGACTCGAACGCTCACCAGCAACGGTTCGCTCGCCGTTCGTGGCGTAACGGGCTTTGACGCTGGCGCGGCCCTTGTTCGCTCCGGCGTACCGTACGTGGGGCTCGGCAATGCTGCCGCATCGGCGGTGGTGGTTGGACGCGTGCGCGGTGGCGAGCGATTGACGTCGGACACGATGATCGTCCCCACGCATGATCTTCCGTCGTGCCGCGCCTTCTCTGAGCCACTCGTCGCCAGTCGCGAGGATGGCATCGGCGACGTGGTCGTGTGGTTGGACGGGGTTCATACGGGGCCAGTGGATGACTCGCCGCGTCGCGCCGTGCTCCGACTCACTGGCTGTCGCCTTGCGCCTGCAATACAGCGTGTGGCGACCGGAGGAACCGTCTTGCTCTCCTCGGCCGACCCGATCCGATCGCGGCTCACATTTCGCGACGAGGGTCACGCTGCGTCCGCCCGTGAGGTGGTGTCGTTTACGGATGATGGTCAGACCGTTCCGTCCTCTCGTATTGCGGCGCGTCCCGGTATCGTCGAAGTGCGGGATGACCTACATCCGTGGGTGCATGCATGGATCGTCGTGACGCCGCATCCGTTCGTGGCGATCACCGCGCCCGATGGCAGGTTCCGATTCGAGGGCGTGCCACCAGGGTCCTACATGCTTGTGGCGTGGAGTGCTCGGATCGGCGTGCGTACGCGGCCGATTCGTGTGTCGCGAGGTGGGGAAAGCACGGTTGAAGTGACGTTCCCCTGATCCATCGGCCTGGGACTACAGACGGGGCACACCGTTCGCAGTGAAGCCGTCGTTTAACGCGTCAGCGCCAATGAGCTCTGTGTCCGGTACTTGGCCATTGTATAGGCGGGCGTACAGTCCTCCTTCGCGGTGCACAAGTTCTTCATGTCGGCCTGTTTCGACAATAGCGCCGCCATCGAGAACGATCACGCGGTCTGCTCGACGAACCGTACTGAGACGATGCGCGATGATGAGCGTGGTTCGGCCTTGTAGCAGCTGTTCCAGCGCTTGCTCGACGAGCCGCTCGCTTTCCGTGTCGAGGCTCGACGTCGCTTCGTCGAGGATGACGATCGCAGGATTGCGCAGGAACACCCGGGCAATCGCGATGCGCTGTCGCTGGCCACCGGAGAGCTTCACGCCGCGTTCGCCAACGCGCGTTGCCCACTGCGCGGGCAGCCGTTCAATGAATTCCCACGCATGCGCGGCCTTCGCGGCCGCTAGCACATCGGCATCACTCGCGTCCGGTCGCGCGTAGGCGATGTTCTCGCGAATCGACCCGCTGAACAGCACAGGCTCCTGTGGCACGATGCCGATCGCACCGCGCAGTTCTTTCAGGGCGAGCGAGCGAATGTCCGTGCCGTCGAGCGTGATGCGTCCGTCGCTGACGTCCCAGAATCGTGGCAACAGGCTCGACAACGTGGTCTTGCCGGCGCCGGATCGTCCAACAAGCGCGACGACTTCGCCAGGAGCCATGACGAGCGAGACCTCGTCGATCACGAGCGGCAGATCAGCCGCGTAGGCAAATCCGACACGTTCAAACACGACCGCGCCGCGAATTGGGTGTGACAGTCGAACCGGAGTGGGCGGATCGACGACGGTGGCTGCGGTGTCGAGCAGTTCAAACACGCGCGCCGCAGCGCCGATTGCTTCCTGTACATTGCCAAATAGCGATGCGAGCGAGCCGATGGCCGCAGCAACAGTGAGCGAGTAAAAGAGGAACGATACGAGCGCACCAGCGGTGAGCCGTCCCGCCAACACCTGCGCGCCGCCTTGCCACAAGACAGCAACCACGGCCGCGAAAGCAATGAACCCCACGATACCAAAGAACGTTGCCCGCAGTCTGGCACGCTTGATTGCCACGTCAACCACGGTATCGAGCAATCCACCGAAACGCGCAACTTCATCAGCTTCGCGGGTAAATCCCTGCACAGTGCGAATCGCGCCGAAGGCTTCGTCGGCCGTGCCCATCGCCTCGGCAACCTTGTCCTGCACGCCGGTGCTCGCGGCACGGAGCGCTCGGCCGAAGAGGATCGCCGCACCAACCACCAGGGGCACGACAGCGAGCGTGGTGAGCGTGAGGCCGGCGTTGGTGATCGACAGCATGATCACGCCGCCAATCAGGAACAGCGTTTGCCGCGAGAGTTCCGACAGCCACGTGCTAAGCAGCGACTGCAGCACGCCGAGGTCGCTCGAAAGCCGGCTGGTGAGTTCGCCGGTGCGGCGTTCAGTAAAGAACGCCGGGGATAGTCCAATAAGATGCGCGAACGTATCGCGCCGCAATTGTGCGACGATGCGTTCGGTCGTCGCACTCAGCAGATAGACTTGCGTGAAGTTCATCAGGGCCTGCACGGCGAAAATGCCGAGCAGTGCGACAGCGATGCGATCGAGCGCGCGGCGATCTTTCAACTCAAATGCGGCGTCGAGCAGGTACTGCAACACGCGCGGAAAGACTAGTCCAGCCGCCGCCGCGATGATCAGACAGACGAGGGCGATCGCGAGCCGGGTACGATAGGGCGCCACCAACGGCAGCAAGCGCGCCAGCGGACGAGGTGATCGGAGACTGCGTCGCGCGGCGGCCGGTGACGCCGAAACCGGTGGCGTCGCGGAGCGTTCGTTCACCGGAGGATGGCGCGATCGATAGCCATCGCCAGGAAGAGCAGGGCGAGATAGAGGAGTGTGTATTTATAGACCCACCACGTCGGTCCACTCCAGGGCGCGCCCGCGCGTGCCGCCGACAAAATGCGTAGCACGCCGCGCATGAGGAGTGCGTTCAAGATCAGCGCCGACGCGAGGTATACCGCGCCAAACGCACCGAAGAGCACGGGCAACAGCGTAATGGCGATGAGGATGACGGTGTACCACACCATTTGATGCATCGTCTCGCGTTCCCCCCACACCAGCGGCGCCATGGGCACGCGCGCGCGTCCGTAATCCACCTGCTTCATGAGCGCGAGCGCCCAGAAGTGCGGCGGTGTCCAGTAGAAGACAATCAAAAACAAGCAGAAGGCCGTGACGTCCAGCGTGCCGGTGACGGCAGCCCACCCCACCAACGGTGGAAATGCGCCAGCGGCGCCGCCGATGACAATGTTCTGCGGCGACGTACGCTTCAGCAGTCGCGTGTAAATAAAGACGTAGAAGTAGAAACCCGCGAGCGCGAGCCCGGCGGTTAACACGTTGACGAAATACGCCAGCATCCACGTGGCAAGCGTGGCGCAGGCAATACCAAATGCCATCACCTGCGTAGGTGTCATGCGGCCGCTCGGAATTGGCCGAAGGCGCGTGCGGGCCATGACGTCATCAATGTCGCGATCGAGGTACATGTTGATCGCGTTCGCCCCGCCCGCCATGAGATACCCGCCAACCGTCACCAGCAACACGGTCCACAGGGATGGACTCCCCGCGGCGTACATTGGCGCAATGGTGGTCACCAGCAGCAGCGAGATGATGCGCGGCTTGGTGAGCGCGACGAGATCGCGCGTGAGGGACGGTTCACCGCGCACCGGCACTGCCGGTGGTACACTCTCTGTGATTGCGACGTCCGTCATGCGTGTGCCGCGCCGTGGACGGTTGCACGCGCATCGACTCCCGTGTGGTTATCCGGCTGTCGTTGTGCCGCGATCACACTGCGACCGGCCGCGATGCGCGCGAGGTACGTCATGGCGAACGTCGTCACCCAAATGAGAATACCAGTGGCTTGATGCAGCGATCGCACGACGGCCGGGAACCCACCCGTCACCATCCACCCGGCCCACACGACTTGTAGGACACCAAGAGACAAAACAAGCCACTCATACCTCTCATTCGCGGCGTGCTCGCCCCGTCGGCGAAAAATGAATGGTAGTGAGAAGAGATGCAGCACCAGCAGGTACGCGACGATACGATGCGTGAGCTGTACATGTTGC
>JANMKU010000335.1:0-9142 GCA_031372205.1 Gemmatimonadaceae bacterium
GCCCGCTTGGCCGGTGGCGCGGCCTGCTTGGCCGGTGGCGCGGCCTGCTTGGCCGGTGGTGCGGCCTTCTTCGCGGGCACGGCTGGCTTGACCGTGGCCTGTTTCACGGCAGCGGTCGTCGGCTTCACCGGCTCTACCTTCGCGGGCGCAGGCTTCGCCGCCGGCTTTGGTGCCGCCGGCTTTGGTGCGGCTGCATTTGGCGCTGGTGGCGGGGCCGGGGGCGCGGGGGGCGCGACTGGCTGCGGCGCCTTGAGCTTTGGCACTGGACGCGAGGCGCCAGGATTCTTTGGAGGACGGCCAGGCCTGCGACGAACCATGGGACGGCCGAAGAGATCATCCTCATCGTCCTCCTCATCCGCCGGGTCTTCCTCAAAGCCGTCCTCGTCCTCCTCGTCCTCATCGTCGTCAGCGTCTTCGGCACTATCCCAGAGGCTATCGCCGTCTTCGGACGGCAGGCCGTAGCCGTCGTCCTCCTCGTCGTCATCGTAGGAGCCGCGGACATGCAGCGCATCCGGCAGGCTATCGCCATCAATGGACTCGAACTCCTCAAACATCTCGTCACCACGCGGCATGACCGCCTCCTCCGTCAGTTAGTCGAAAACCCGGACATGCGCCGAGGCACTCGCGAGCTCCGCTCGCACCTCTTCACGTGTTACGCTGTTCGGTCTGCGTCGCACTCGCGCGTGCGACCAATTACAACCACACCCTAGTACAAAGAGTCCGCGCTAGAGTCAAGCGCTGCGCTGCAAATCATTGGCGTTTGCGGGCGTCCGCCACCGCCCGATCGATCTCGAGCCGGTGCTGGTCGTAGTCCACCTGCCTGGTTGCGCGCTCGGCGGACAGCGACGCCAGCAGTGCTCGATCGAAGGTCCGGGCGGTCGCTTCGTCACGTATAAGCCGAGCGGCACTGGCGGCGAGCACCAACCCGAGCAACGAAGTGGGACGCGCCGCGAGGATGGTGTCTGCTTGGGCTTTGGCGACGGCCGGATTGGCGGTCATTTCCGCGATCCGGCCATAGTGGAAGCGTTCGTCGACGGTGGGACTCGTCAACATCTCGTGCGCGGCCATCGCCATGAGCGCGAAGAATTGGATCGAGTCGGTTTTGCCCGCTTCGGCGTAGTTCGCCATGCGGATATACAACCGACTGGCGCGCTCGTTCGGGGACATGGTGGCGATGTTGGGCGGGGCGGCCGGGGGCGCGTCAAGTGTTTGTGTGGAACCGATCGCGCCGTCTGCACCTGACGACGACGAGGACCTACGCGCGCCGCCGAAATTCTTTCCGGCGACATTGGCCACGAGGACCAACAAGGCGACGAACGCCACTCCCCATGGCAGAATGGACGGGGCATTCGACGCGACGTGCTCTGATTCGACCGACCCGAGGGGCCGCCCTTCGCCGAACGGTGTTCCACAGCGATGACAATACCGGGCACCGATGGACAGGCGGGCACCACAGGCTGCGCAAAATCCGGCGATGCGGGTGGCGTCGACCGGCGTCGCCGGCCCGGAATCGGAGGGGTAGGTCATACGGCGGGTAAGGTATTCGTTCGTGACGGGCAGCGTCCACAGTACACTTGCGTACAATTCCGTATCCGATGTTTTCCCCGACCGACCGCCGTGCCCAGCCCAAGCCGATCGCTCGTCCCCGCAGACCTGAGTGGTGCCACGGCCAGTGATGTCCTCGAACTGACCGAGGCGCTGCAGGTGCGTTTTCTGCGCCTGCAATTCACGGATATTCTGGGCGTCATCAAGAACGTCGAGATTCCGTCGTCGCAGTTTAGAAAGGCGTTGAACGGCGACATCATGTTTGATGGATCGAGCATCGAAGGGTTTGTGCGCGTTGAAGAGTCGGACATGCTGCTTGTGCCCGATCTCTCGACGTTCCAGATCTTTCCGTGGGGTGACCCGTCGGCGCGCGTGGCGCGTGTGATTTGCGACGTGTCGATGCCAGACGGCGCACCGTTTGCCGGCGACCCACGTGGGGTGCTCAAGCGTCAGGTCGCGCGCGCCGCGGCGTTGGGTTTCGTGATGAACGCAGGGATGGAAGCGGAATTCTTCCTCTTCAAACCCACAGCGGATGGTCGGCCAGCGACCGATACGCACGACGTGGGGAGCTACTTCGATCTGGCGCCGATGGATTTGGGTGAAGACGCACGCCGAGCCATTGTTGATGCGCTGGAACAGATGGGGTTCGAGGTTGAGGCCGCCCATCACGAAGTGGCGCACGGTCAGCACGAGATCGACTTTCGGTATGCGGATGCACTGCGCACGGCGGACAATATCGCGACGTTCCGTTTTGTGGTGAAACAGGTGGCACGGCAATTCGGATTGATTGCGTCGTTCATGCCCAAGCCGGTGCATGGACAGAACGGGAGCGGGATGCACACGCACCAATCGTTGTTTCGGCAGGGGCAAAACGCCTTCTGGGATCCGCAGCGCGAGTGGGCCCTGTCAAAAACAGCGTTGCACTATATCGGCGGCTTGCTCAAGCACGCGCGCGCGCTGTGCGCGGTCACGAATCCGCTGGTGAACTCGTACAAGCGTCTGGTACCTGGGTTTGAGGCACCGGTGAATGTGGCGTGGAGCATGCGCAATCGTTCGCCGATGATTCGTGTCCCAGAGCGGCGCGGGGCGGGGACGCGACTGGAACTGCGGACCCCCGATCCGAGTGCAAACCCGTATCTTGCGCTGACGGTGATGCTGGCGGCGGGATTGGATGGCGTGGGCACTGAAGCGGACTGGCGCGAGCCGGTGAACACGAATATCTGGGAGATGTCGCACCGCGAGCGACGGCGGTTGCGCGTCGACGACTTGCCGCGCGATCTGAACGAGGCGTGCGATGAACTGGAAAAGGACGACGTGATTATCGACGCGCTGGGCGAGCACGTGACGCAACACTTCCTGGTTGCCAAGCGCTCCGAGTGGCGGGAGTACAACGAACAGGTGAGCGCGTGGGAACTCGAGCGGTATCTGGCGCGGTACTAGTGCGATAGGAACGACGTTTAGTGTTGTTGTGGGTTGTCTGTCGCGGCATACCTGATACTTGACTGACCCTTGTAACCGGAGCGCTCTATGCACCGTCGATCGTTCTTACGTACCACGGTTGGCGCCGCTGCGGGCGTCGCGGTTGCGGCGTCCCTGGCTGAGCGTGCCAACGCGGCGTCCGCGCCGTTCGCACGGGCACGGTTCGCGGACGATGTGCTGTCGCAGCACTACCCCTTTGTGTTGCCGCCGCTCGGCTACGCGAATGATGCGGTGGAGCCGGCGGTAGACGCGCTGACCATGGGCATTCATCATGACAAGCATCATGCGACGTACGTGACCAACCTGAACAAGGCGCTGGAGACGCAATCTGCGTTGCAGGGCAAGACGTTGCGTGAGCTGTTGGTGGGGCTGGCTGCGCTTCCGGATGGCGTCCGCAACGCCGTGCGGAACAACGGCGGCGGTCATGCGAATCACGCGTTGTACTGGTCGCTCCTCGCGCCCAAGGGAGCAAAGGCGCCCACCGGCGCGCTGGCCTCGGCGATCGTGCGTGACTTCGGATCGGTGTCGGCGTGTCTCGCTGCGATGAAGACGGCCGGGCTCGGGCAGTTTGGTTCCGGCTGGTCGTGGTTGGTGCGCGATGGCGGTGGCAAGTTGAGTGTGCGCAGTACGGCCAATCAGGACACGCCGCTCACCGACGGTGTGCGTCCCATCGTGGGTATCGATGTGTGGGAGCATGCGTACTATCTCAAGTACCAGAACCGTCGCACCGACTATCTCGATGCCGTGTTGGCGGCGATCAACTGGGACGCAGCGGGCGCAGCATTCGCGTGACGACCCTGCGTGCACCGTTCGCGCCGACTCCGGTGACGCTTGATGGCCGACATGTGCGACTGGAACCGCTCGCACCAACGCATAGCGCATCGCTGCTGGCGGCAGGGAATTTTCCGGAGTTGTGGACGATAACGGTGCAGCCGCCGCTCGACTCACCAGCGGCGGTGTCGGACTATCTGGCGACCGCGGCGCGCACAAGCGCTGATGGTAGCGAAGTCGCGTTCGCCATCATACACAAGTCGACCGACACGCTGGTGGGCAGCACGCGCTGGATGGACATCGCGCGTGCACACTACCGCGTGGAGATTGGCGGCACCTGGATCACCCCCGCACATCAGCGCACGGTAGTCAATACGGAAGCGAAGTATCTGCAGCTGGCGTGGCTGTTTGAGACGCTCGGCGCGCTGCGTGTACAGCTCAAGACCGACTTGCGCAACACCCAGTCGCAACGGGCGATGGAACGGATTGGCGCGGTGCGCGAGGGCGTGTTTCGTCGTCACATGCTGCTCCGCGACGATGTCATACGTGATTCCGTGTACTATGGCATTACCGATGACGACTGGCCGCGTGTGCGGCGCTTACTCACTGAAAAACTGATGGAGTCCGCATCGTGACCGACGTCATTGCCGGTTTTGTATCGCACCGCATTTCACCACGGCTGATGCAAGGCCTCTGGCGACCACGTTGGTCGCGAGTGCTGCTTGCGTCGGCGGTCGTGTACATGGGCGCGCCCGTGGTGCGCGTAGTCCAGGCGCAAGATGGTCCGTCGCTGGTGGTGTTGGTGCGGCACGCGGAGAAAGCGGCGCAACCGGCGGACGATCCGTCGCTGACCGACGTTGGCCGCGAGCGAGCCGCTGCCCTGGCGCTGGCCGTCGCGCATGCACCGCCGAGTGCCATTGTGGTGTCGTCACGCAAGCGCACCGCAGAGACCGGAGCGCCAACGGCGATGAAGTTCGGCATCACGCCAACGGTAGTGTCGCTCGATAGCGGCGCTGCTGCACACATCGCCGCCGTCGCCGCCGCGGTCCGCAGTCAGCGCGGGGTGGTGCTCGTGATCGGTCACAGCAACACCATTCCTGCGGTGATCAAGGCGTTGGGCGGCCCCGCGTTGTCGGACATTTGCGATGCGTCCTACAACGTGTTGTTCACACTCCTGCTGGCCAAAGACGGTCGACCGGCGCAACTGGTGGTGTCGCAGTACGGCGCCGCGAACGAGACGGCAGCCGCCGTGGCAATGGCCGCAACCGCGCCGGCCTGCGCCGGCATGAAGTAGCCACCGCGTCACGCGATAGCCTTCCGGCATGCAGAACCAGAGTGAACTTCCGCTGAGTATCCCGCCGAGTATCCCGTTGGGAATCGTGACCGTGTCCGATCGCGCCAGCGCGGGCGTGTACGATGACCTGTCCGGACGTGCCATCGAAGAGGTGCTGGGTCGCTGGATTGCGTCGCCGTGGCGCGCCGCCTATCGTCTTGTGCCCGACGAACAACCGCAGATCGAGGCCGTGTTGCGCGAGTTGGCCGATGACGTGCATTGCCCGCTCATCATGACGACCGGCGGTACGGGACCGTCGCCCCGCGATGTGACGCCCGAAGCGACGCGCGCGGTGATTGAGCGAGAGTTGCCGGGGTTTGGAGAGCAGATGCGCGCCGTCTCCCTCACCACCGTACCAACGGCGATTTTGTCGCGGCAACTGGCGGGCACGCGTGGCGCATCGTTGATCATCAACTTGCCGGGCAAGCCCGCGGCAATCGAAGCGTGTCTCGCGGCGATTTTTTCGGCGATCCCTTACTGTGTGGAGTTGATCGGCGGCCCACGCATCGAGATGAGTGCCGCGGCACCCGCGCCCTTCCGTCCCCGAGGAGTCTGAGCCATGCCGCTGCCGTCTGAGCTACTAAACATTTTGGTGTGTCCCAAGTGTCGGGGCCCGCTCGACTATCGCCTCGCTCCGCGTGAGGCGCTGCTGTGCCATGCGTGTGCGCTCGCCTACGCGGTGCAGGATGGAATTCCCGTGATGCTGATTGACGCTGCGCTTCCGCTCGATGTTGCGGAGTTTCCACCCGCATGAGTGACACGATGCGCGTCTGGACGGCCGACGGCGCGCTCGATGGATTCGAGGTGACGACGATTGACTTGCCGGCGGAAGACGATGGTGTGCTGGTGGCCACGCTGGTACGACGTGTGCGCGAGGACGTGTCGCGTCGTGCGGTGCTCTATGTGCATGGGTTCATCGACTACTTTTTTCAGTCGCATGTGGCCGAGGAGTTTGCCGAGCGCGGGTGGGATTTCTATGCGCTGGATTTGCGGCGCTTTGGCCGATCGTTGCGGGCGAAAAATCGTCCGAACTACTGCGCCGATCTAGCGGAGTACGACGAGGAACTGCACGCGGCCATCACGATCGTGCGCGAGGAGGAGGGGCATGATACGCTCGTGCTGCTCGGACATTCCACGGGTGGGCTGATTGCGTTGTGGCACCTGCATCGCCGGGACGCGAATGGGCGTGCCGCAGACGACGTGCAAGGGCTCATTCTCAACAGTCCGTTCTTCGATTTTGCGGTGCCAGCGCCGCGGCGATATCTGTTGCCCATCGTCAGCGCGATCGGCGCGGTGTTGCCGAAACTGTTCGATCCCAACGCGATCTCGGCGTACTATGGGAAGAGCCTCTTGTGGGAGCATCACGGCGAGTGGTCATACGATCAACGCTGGAAGCCGATCAAGGGATTCCCGGCGTACTTTGGCTGGGTGCACGCCGTCCGCGTCGCGCAACGTGCAGTGGCGCGCGGGCTGCAGATACGCTGTCCGGTGCTGCTGCAGCACGCTGCGCGTTCACTGTTTGCGCGCGGTGGATGGAAGGACGACTATCTCTCGTCCGACATCGTGCTGGACGTTGCGCACATGCAGGCGCTCGGCCCGACACTGGGGGCGAACGTCACGCTCGAATCCATCGACGGTGGCATACACGATTTGTATTTGTCTCACGAGCCTGCCCGTACCGTCGCCATCGACACAGCGCTGGCGTGGCTTGAGACACACGTCCCTTCTCCACACGCCCACGGAACGGCTTCATGAGTGATGCCCCGCTGGTTATCCCTGACCGTATGCACGATGCCACGCGTGTGGTACGCGCCGGACTGCCGCATGCGACACCTGGAGCCCCATACCTACCCGGGCCGACATTCGCTGCACCGTATCATGCGGCCGGCGATCCCGCCGCGTCGCCCTTTACGTACGGGCGTTTTCACAATCCGACGTGGGCGTTGTACGAACGGGCGCTTGAAGAGTTGGAGGGCGGACCTGCGGTGTTGTTTCCCTCGGGGATGGCCGCGTCGGCGGCGCTCCTCGGCACCGTACTGAAAGGCGGACAGACCGTGGTGTTGCCGTCGGACTGTTACTACACCACGCGGTTGATTGCGACCGATTTCTTTGCCGCGCATGGTGTGGTGGTGAAGATGGCGCCGACGGCACACGATGCGCAGCGCGCGTTGCTCGATGGGGCCTCGCTGCTCTGGCTTGAGTCACCGACCAATCCCGGGCTTGATGTGTGTGATATCGCCGCGTTGTCGTCGGCCGCACACGCGGTTGGTGCGTTGGTGGCGGTCGATAACACTACGGCCACTGTGCTCGGGCAGCGTCCCCTCGCACTTGGCGCTGACTTCGCGGTCGTGTCTGATACGAAGGCGATGACGGGACACGCCGATGTAGTGCTGGGGCATGTGGCCGCGAAAGACCCCGCGTGGGCCGAGGCGTTGCGCACGTGGCGTACGCGCATGGGATCGATTCCCGGACCAATGGAAGTGTGGCTGGCGCATCGCTCGCTCGGCACACTCGACGTGCGTCTGACGCGGCAATGCGAGAACGCGTTGCACATGGCGACCTTTCTGTCCACGCACGGGAAGGTGTTCGGTGTGCGCTATCCGGGATTGCCGCAGGATCCATCGCACGCGATTGCGTCGAGACAAATGCAGCGTTTTGGCCCCGTGGTCAGTTTCGAGCTTGCCAATCGCGAAGCCGTGGAGCGGTTTTTTGCGGCGTCGACACTTGTCCACGAAGCCACGAGTTTTGGCGGTATTCACACCAGCGCGGAGCGTCGCGCGCGGTGGGGCGCGGATGCTGTGTCGGAGGGGTTCGTGCGACTCAGTCTCGGGCTTGAAGATGCGCGCGATTTGATCGCTGACTTCGCGACCGCCCTTGCAGCAGTGTGACCAACAGCAATGCAACCAGGGATGTTCGATGCGTGACGAACTGGATCGACGACACTTTCTCGGTGCAACGGTAGCGGCGGGCGCCGCACTGCTGGTCACGCCCGCCGGTGACGCGGTCGCGCGAACAACGGACGCGCTTGCGACGCGTGTGCCACACACTGCCGTGCCGTTCGCATTCGCCGAATTGTCGGTTGCCGAGTTGCAGTCGCGCATGACCAAAGGGACGCTGACCTCGCGCGCACTGACGGCGGCGTATTTGGGGCGCATTGCTGCGGTTGATGCGTCAGGACCTTTGCTGCACGCAGTCATCGAGCGCAATCCAGACGCGCTCGCGATAGCTGATCGCCTGGACGCAGAACGCAAGCAGGGCCGAGTGCGCGGTCCGCTGCACGGCATTCCAGTGCTGATCAAGGACAACATCGACACTGGCGACCGGATGCAAACCACAGCGGGCTCGCTGGCGCTGGCGGGTTCACCGGCACCGCGTGACGCCTTCATCGTCGAGCGGTTGCGAGAGGCCGGAGCCGTGTTGCTTGGCAAGACGAACCTCAGCGAGTGGGCGAACTTCCGGTCGACGCGTTCGACCAGCGGTTGGAGCGGACGCGGTGGGCAGACGCGCAATCCGTACGTGCTCGACCGCAATCCGTGTGGGTCGAGTTCGGGTACCGGGTCGGCCGTCTCGGCGAATCTCGCCGCCGTCGGCATCGGGACAGAGACCGATGGTTCGATCATCTGCCCGTCGTCGATCTGCGGACTGGTGGGCATCAAACCAACCGTCGGGCTCTGGAGTCGGAGCGGCATCATCCCGATCTCTGTCACCCAGGATACCGCCGGTCCAATGGCGCGAACTGTTGCCGACGCGGCCCTGCTGCTCGGCGCGCTGACGGGAGTCGATGCACGTGACAGTGCGACCGCCGACAGCGCGGGCAAGTCACAACGCGACTACACACCGTTCCTCGATGCCAACGCGCTCACCGGCGCGCGCATTGGTGTTGCGCGAAACATGGCGGGCTTTCATCCTCAAGTTGATGTTGCGTTCGATCGCGCGATCGAGGCGATGCGGAAGGCGGGCGCAATCATCGTCGACCCGGCCGATGTACCGACGGTCGGCAAGTACGATGACGCC
>JANMKU010000338.1:0-1791 GCA_031372205.1 Gemmatimonadaceae bacterium
GTGAACACGTCGGGTACGTCGAACCGGTCGGCCAATGCACGGGCCTTCGCCGCATCGTTGTCACACAACGCGACGAGTTTCGCGCCCCGCAGTTTGGACAACACAGGAATGTGCGTCATCTGCGCGATCGCTCCGGTCCCCACTACGGCGATCCGCACCCCGTCCTTCATCGCGCCTCCAGAGAATGGAACGTCAGTCTGCGTAGCCCACGACGGTGCCCGGGTAATAGTGACGCAGAATCGTGCGGGCGTCCTGGCCGGCACGCGATCGGCCGATGGCCCCCCACTGACACATGCCCACCCCGTGCCCATTGCCGACACCACGCAGCGCAACCTTGCTCAGGTGCCCCCGTGATTGCGACTCACGTTCCACCGAAAAATAGGTGCTGGGCAGAATAGCGCCACGCACGTCGCGGAATACCGAGCGAATGTCACTCGGACGCACCGTCACATCACCGCGATCGGTCGACAGCGTCAACGTGCCGACCCGCCCCGACGATGTGCGTTCGCCGATACGCACACTCTTCACCGCACTCGGCGACGGATTGCTCGCGCCGGCCGCGAGCAGCGCCCGTCGCACCACTTCACTCAGCTGCGCCGCATCAAGCTCGGCGCTCCAGTGGTTGCGCGGTGACAAATCGCAATACGGAACGCCGGTGGCCGGATTCACGTCGTCCGCAATGTGCAGATACGGTTCCTCACGCGCGTCGCGCCAGTTGTCGCGAGGCAACGAGGAGCGACCACCGCAGGAGGACGAATAAGGCGCGTCGACGAGCAGTCCAGCGTACTGCAATACCAAGCCGGCGGTTGCGTCGATGGCGTCATTGTACACGGGGTGCTCGACATCAGCGCCACCGTACACCTGGTTGACGACCGTCGACTGGAGTTGAAATCCTCGCGCCGATGCCACCGACTCATCACGCGGAACGCGCATGTACGTGTAGCTCCGTGCGGCGATCGCCTGCGCCTCGATGGCCGCGCGATCGCTCTCCAATCGCGTGCCGAGTTCCACCGGCACGACGCCGCGCAAATAATCCTCAACGGGGAGTCGGTTCACGACGAGCAGACCCGTGTCAGTTGCGGTGATCCACAGTTCGCCGCGGAATCGTCGTCCTTGATACTGCACCATGCCGTCGGCGCTGGTCGGCTTGAGGACAAACGGTCCTTCACGCCACGGCGTCGCGTCATTCCCGGTGCCAACCACGCGCAACAGGCCGGTGCGTTGCTCCACGCGCCAGTCTTCGTGTCCAACACCCCGCACCAGCAACTGTCGCCCACCCTGTTCGTCGATTCGCCACCGCGCCGTGGCCGACACGCGCGCCACGGGTTCGTTACCGGAGAGCGCCACGCGCACGATGCGATCGCTGCCCAAACGGCCATGCAGCTCAACCTCCGTCGCACCACCACCGGCCGGCGCTGGCGTCGGCGCAGTCACGACAACCGCCGGACGCAGTGGCGGCCCGCAGGCAACCGCGAACGCCGTCGATAGCATCGCGATTGCCCTCACTCCCATCGCGACACGGCGGTGCCAGACGACGCGCGGCATCTAGTCGCGATTGCTCACGGCTGCCGCAAGTGCTGCGTCAAGCCGCTCGAGCGTCTCGTCGATCTCAGCGTCACCATGCGCAGCCGACATGAAGGCAGCCTCATACGGTGATGGCGCCAGCGATACCCCACGACGTCGCGCCGCATGAAAGAATCGCCGTCACTCACCATTCATCGCGAGGAGGATCGATGATCGTCTTGCGTTTCAGGGCGCAAATCCAGCCCGACAAGGTCGAGGCGGCGCTGG
>JANMKU010000522.1:0-12491 GCA_031372205.1 Gemmatimonadaceae bacterium
CGTCTGCTTTGCGCTCAATGATTCCTTGTCCATCCTCAAGGAATTGGGACTGGCGCCACGTCAGCTCTTGCTCACCGGCGGCGGCACGCGCAGCGATCTCATTCGGCGCCTGCAATCAGAGATTTTCGGTGTCCCCGTGACGACCGTGAATCGCGAAGAAGGTCCCGCGTATGGCGCGGCGTTGTTGTCCGCAGTGGGTGTTGGCGTGTTCCCTGATCTCGCCGCTGCCGCAGCCAGCACACTGACTCGCGGCGCACTACAGCACCCGAACGCCGCCACCGTCGCTGCATATCAGGAACCGTACGCGCGTTTCCGGGCATCGTACCACGCCGCGATACAGACGGTGCGTGTCCAGCATTTGTTTTAACTTCATGCGCGTGATGCGCGACAACACCACCGCCTTTGAGGGCAGCACCACACTGGGGCGGATGCGTCGCACTTAGTTCCAGCGCAATCCGCGCAGCTGGTCCAGGTTGAGATTTCCACCACTCAGCACTGCGACAACTTTGGAACCCTTGGGCATCGTGATGAGTCCCTGTAGCAATGCCGCGACGGGTGCCGCGGCGGCGCCCTCAATCATCAGCTTGCAGCGCTCCATCGTCCACAACATTGCCTCAAAGATCTCCGTATCTGGCAGCGTCACGATTTCGTCCACGTAGCGTTGCACCACGGAGTAATTGAGGACACCAGCGCGACGTACGCGCAGCCCGTCGATGATGGTGTTGCACTCAATCGTCTGCAGCGAGCCTGCCTGCAGACTCGCCTGCATCGCCGGTCCGTCTGACGACTCCACGCCGATCACTCGGCAATGGGGATTGTGACTCTTCACCGCCATCGACACACCAGCGATCAAACCGCCCCCACCGATCGGCACGACAATCGCATCCAGCTCCGGCCAATCGCGAACCACTTCGAGACCGAGGGTACCTTGCCCCGCAATGATGTCCGCATCGTCGAACGGATGCACGTAGATCAGCCCCTCGTTGGCGACCAGCTCCTTGGCCTTTTCGTTGGCCTCATCCCAAATAGTGCCGTGCAGTACGACCTCGGCGCCGTATGCACGCGTCGCCGCGATCTTGGCCGGCGTTGCGTTGGTGGCCATGCACACCACAGCGCGTATTCCGTGAATGCGTGCCGCGAGCGCGACGCCCTGCGCGTGATTGCCAGCCGACGAGCACACTACACCGCGCTGTTTGTCCTCCGCGCTCATCTGCGCGAACTTGTTGAGCGGACCGCGAATCTTGTAACTGCCGACTTTTTGAAAGCACTCCGCCTTCATGCGCACGTCGAAGCCGGTGCGATCGCTCAGCTGTTGTGAGGTGAGCAGGGGCGTCCAGCGGATGTGCGGGGCGATACGGGCACGCGCTGCGTCGTAGTCAGCCAGTGTTAGTGAGAGCATGGATGCAGCCGGCCGGGGTTAGAAGATGGTACGCAGCCCAAAGGTAAGGGTGCGACCCGCCGTGACGGTGCCGTTGTCCGGCGACCCACGCTGCACATTGAGCAGGTTCTCCCCTCCAAACTGGGCCGAGATGCCACGCACCAGTCGATAGGTCATCGAGGCGCGCACGCGCGTCACACCGCCATACGTCGTCCAATAGTCGCGAAGCCGAGCGCCCCACACGTCCTTTTCCTTGCCGGGCTCGGCGCTCGAGAGTGCGCGACCAATCGCGAGGCGATCATAGCCCACCCAATCGTCGGCACGGGTGACGCCGGTTGACAGTGTCCATCGCGTAGCGCTCCAACTTGCACTCAGACTTGCGGTGCGCGCGGGCACGTCCAACATGCGATCACCAACGCGCAGATCGCCACCATATCCGTTGGCCACGCGCGCCACACGACTATCGGTGAGCGTGAACGTGCCGGCAATGGCCAGTCGATCACGCTGCGTGCCTCCCTGCAACTCCCAACCGTGATTGTCGATCGCACCCACATTTTCGAGAATGTAGGCGACCGACCGCGTCGAACGACCATTCCCGAGTGGCACGTAACTCGAATACGCGACCGGTTGAATGAGGCCTGAGGCCCGCTGGTCGAAACGGGTCACATGCAATGACAGCGCACGGCCAAGTAATAGATCACCGCCAAACTCCGTCCCCGACTGTGACTCGGGTTGCAGCGCGCCCACCGATGCGCGCGCCATCCACGTACTGCCCCGCATCAGGCTGTGCGCCGGGCGGATACCAGTGCCGTATGCGGAGCGCAGTTTCAGCACCGCCGTTCCGAGATCGCGAACATAGGCGACACCAACCATGGGCAGCAGCGACAGCTGCGCATTCGGCGTGCTTCCAGTCGTGCGCTCCATGCGACCACCGGCTGCGACAAAGAAGGCATCACGCCACGCGACATTTGCCTGTGCCGACACGCCCGTGTTGTTCATCCAGGTGGCCCGCAAGGCGGTGCTGGGGGGCGGCGCAATGGTGGTCGGTTGGAAGCGCGTCGCCGCAGACTGCGGTCCGCCATTGTCCACCTCGCGCGTCAATGCTTGCTCGACGGCGAACGTCAAGTTGAGCGACGTCTCCGCATTGACATCAAACCGGCCCACGGTACGAAAGCGCAGCGTCCCGCGGTCGGCGCCACCTTGTGCGGTCGCGTAATCGTATGCCGACGAGGCCGGTGTGGGCAATCCGGCGTTTGAAAAGCCGCGCAATCGATAGCCATCCACGCCAACGATGACCGTATTCGTCCATCGCAGCGAGGGCATCGCGGTGAGCGTACCGCCCACGGTGTACTGGGACATGTCTTGCCCCGTCGCACTGTCGCCTGCGAACCGCACCGTGTCGCGTGGTGGTCGTGCCTCCATCGGGTCGGCGCCCGGTGGCGCGGCGGCTGTCGCCACGGCGTCAAAGTGATCAAGTCGTCCTGACGCCGACGACAACGCTGGCGCCAATCCCCCAAACAGCAGATTGGTGCTGGCGTTCGCGCGTTGCACCGACAACCGCGCAGTGCCCGTCAACACGCTGCGGGCCCGGACCACACGGAGGTCAGCGTCCGCCAGCACGCGCTGCTCCGACGCGCCCGGCACATACGCACCAACAGTGCCGAGATTGACGCCGAGTCCGTAGGTGCGATTGCCCGATCCACCACGCAGCGATGCCGAGTGCTCTTGCACGAACGCATCGCGAGGCGCGTAGGCCGTTGACGAGAAGCCGGCGCTTGACGACAGCAGCAGCGATCGTGCGCCTGTGGGTGTGCCGTCGTGTCGCGTTAGAATGTTGATCACGCCACTGATCGCATCGGCACCGTACAAGGCGGCGCCCTGCGGGCCGCGAATCACTTCCACACGATCCACGCGCGCTGGATCGAGTTGTGTCACCAGCAACGGATTCGCCACTTCAATACCGTCGAGATAAATCTTCGGCGTCGTCACCCCGAACGAACTGGCGCCACGAATACTGCCGTAGCGCGCGGACACGGAGCCCGCACTGTTGGCCCACGTCCAGAGACCCGGCACGGCAACATCAAGCGCCTCACCGAGGGAGGTAGCGTGTTGACGCGCCAACGTCGCACCATCGATCACGTCGAGTGCAAACGGCGACCCGCGCTGCGACGCGCCATCGGGTGTGCCGGTGACGACGACGCGATCGAGTACACTGGCGCGCCGCGTGTTCGATCCAACGTCGAGCCCCGCCGTGCTGCGTGACGGCGCCAACACGATTTGCGTCGTGCCAACAATGATGGAACGGAGCGTGGTCCCAGCAAGCAACGTCTCCAGCACGGCGCCAATGGGCACGCGTTCGAGCGCCAGGCACACGCGCTTGTCGCGCGGCAACAGCTCGTTGCTGTACGACAATTCCACCTTGGCCTGACCGGCGGCATACTCGAGCGCATCGCGCAACGCCTTATCGGCGAATCGCACCGTGACAATGCGGTCGAGCGGTGAGCCCCAAAGCGACGTGCGGTCGGCGATAGCCACCTTCGACGTGCAGGTGAGATCGTCCGCGGCGGGGCCTGACACCGCCAACACCGCGCGCGCAGACGCCGCGGGTACGATCATGGCACTGATCGCACCCGCGACGAAGAACCGCCGCACTGCTTCGGAGGCCGACATTCGGTTAAGGCGTTGCGCCGTGACCCGCCAGTTGAAGGAAGACCGTATCACCGCGCT
Source organism: Gemmatimonadaceae bacterium (assembly GCA_031372205.1). GTDB lineage: Bacteria > Gemmatimonadota > Gemmatimonadetes > Gemmatimonadales > Gemmatimonadaceae > Gemmatimonas. The sequence goes on from JANMKU010000522.1 coordinate 4,106, forward strand.
GCACGACCTCAGCGCCAAGTGTTAGCGCGATCCATTGCACCGTCGCGGCGGCAGACTCCGACGGACTTGCACCAGTGAGCGTACGACCAGCCAACAGCGTGTCGGTGATGCGGAGCTCGAGACCATACCAGCGCTGGAGGTCCGCTTGCACTTGGGCGAGCGGCGTATCGCGATACGACAGACGCCCGCGCGTCCACGCCACGTCGTCCGCCGTTACCGTGCCACGCGTGACGGCCACGGCACCATTGCGCAGCGCACCGCGATCGCCAGCGCGCAACTCCACCGACGGCGCTGCGCCTGCCGCGGAATCCCGCATGGCCACGATGCCATGTGTGACCGCGACCGATACACCGCCGGCGGCATCGGTGCTCACCGCGAACGCCGTCCCGATGTCGTTGATCTGCGCGCCTTTCGCATGCACCGTAAACGGCAGCGCCGCATCGTGTCGCACGTCAAAGAACGCGGCGCCATCAAGTGTCACGTCCCGTGTGCGCGTACCGTATCCGGCAGCGACCGTCAACCGTGATCCCGGCGCCAACACCACGCGCGTGCCGTCAGTCAACGTCAGCGAATCGCGCTGGCCAACTTTGGTGACGAACACCTGCGCTGCAACAGTGGATGTGCCCACACCCGACCACCGCGAACTGCCTACATAGAGCGCGACGCCTGCCGCGGCAGCCAACACCGCCCCGCGCCAGCCCAACCATCGGCTGCCCGCTTGTAGCGTCGCCGCTGCCCCGGCCTTGCTTGCGGCGCGTGGTGCACCACCGCGAATCACGGTCAACTTGGGCACGTCGGCGGCCATGCGGGCATGCACTCGCGCCAGCGCACTGTCCACGTTGACGGTCACCGCAGCTCGCGCCGCACTGCGTGCCTCGTGCTGATTAACGCGGGCCACAAACTGCGCGTCCAACGGATGACGGGCAACCCAAGCCTCGGCTGCGCTCGCGTCCGCAGCATCGCCCTCGCCGGCAAGCCAGCGGGCCATCGCGTCCCAGTCGGCGTCGTGACTATCGGGCGGCTGATCAGATTCGTTCTGCATGACCTGTGAACACGGAAGCTTTTCGGGACCCTACCCCACGCGGCCGGGGCGCGATGTGATGTAGTATACCTGAGTATACCTGCCATCCGTCGGACTGGCGCCCGCTGCCGTCCAGCCTTTCGTACCCGCAGCCCTCCAGACCGCTTCGTGACCGATCGTGACCTGCTGGCCCGCCTCAAAGAGGGCGATCACGCGGCGTTCGACGAGATCTTCCGCACGTGGTACGAGCCGGTGGTGCGATCGGCCAACCGGGTTTTGCACGATCCTGGCGTAGCGGAAGAACTGTCGCAGGACGTCTTTCTGGAGCTGTGGCGCCGGAGGGAAACACTGGCCCCAGACAGCAGTGTCCCGGGCTACCTCATGCAAGCCGTTCGCAACCGGGCGCTCAATCACCTGCGGCACCTGCAGGTGCAGAAGAAAAGCGTGGTATTCGTCGAGGCTCTCTCCGAGCCGGCAGAACGCGCCGATGCCGCCTTGGACGGCGGTGAACTCGCGGCGGCGGTGGCCCAGGCGATCGCCGATCTTCCGCCCCGTACGCGGGAAGTCTTTGTCATGAGTCGCGAGCGCAACCTCCGCTACAGCGAAATCGCCGAGGCGCTCGGCGTATCCGTAAAGGCGGTGGAAGCCAACATGAGCCGCGCCCTCCGCATGCTGCGAGAGAGGCTGGCGCAGTGGATACCCGGCACGGACAACGGCTAGGCGGCAGTGGGCGGCGGTCGCCTAGGGTGTGCGCTGGATCACGTGTTTCTGCGGCGTACGCTACGCCAGCGGTCCGCACCAGAGACGGACCGCACTCGAGTCACCTAACGCGGATACGTCGCATGTCCGGTTTGACCGCAGCAGTCGTCGCACTCGTCACAGTCGTCGCGCTTGGAGGCACCACGGCGCAGGCACAGACCACCCGGCGCAACGTCACCCTGCAAGGCGTCGTGCGCGACTCCGCCACCGGCGAAGTGTTACCGCACGCGCGTGTCGAACTGGTCGACCTGCGTCGCGCGGTGGAGTCGAATCTGGACGGACGATTCACCTTGGTCTCCGTGCCGACGGGCGCTCACCAGTTGTCCGTGCAGTACATCGGCTATCGCCTGCTGTTGCGGGCCATCACCGTAGACACGAGCAACGCAGTGCTGACCATCGCGTTGCCGCGGGCGGTGGTTCGTCTCGCCGAAGCACAGGTCAAAGCCGATGCGGATCAGCGCGGCGCGGTCGCGTCCATCGGCCAGTTGCCGGGCCAGATCTCGATCTCCACCGCGCAGGTGGAAGCCATGCCATCACTCGGCGAAGCGGATGTCTTTCGCACGCTGCAAATGCTGCCGAGTGTGGCCGGCGCTGGCAACGGCACGGCGAGTCTGTCGGTGCGCGGCGGTACATCCGACCAGAATCTCGTGCTGCTGGATGGGATGACTGTCTATCACGTGGACCACTTCTTTGGGCTCTTCAGTGCGTTCAACACCGATGCCCTGAAGGACATTCAGTTGTATGCCGGCGGGTTTCCGGCGCGCTACGGTGGACGCGTGTCATCAGTGCTCGATTTGACCGGCAAGGCCGGCGACGAGCATCAGTTCCGCGCCAGTGGCGCTGCCAATCTGCTGAGTGGTCGCTTTGTGGTGGAAGTGCCGCTCGGCAAAGGATCGTGGTTGATCTCTGGCCGTCGTTCATACACCGACGTCGTCCGCAGCGGTCTCTATGGCAGTCTCTTCAACTTTGCGAAGAGTCAGGGCACCGCGGCCGCCACGCCGACACCGCGCGTAGGTCGATTCGGCAATCAATTCCAAACCGCCACCGTCGATCCGTCGTTCTATTTCTACGACTTCAATTCCAAGCTCACGTATCGGCCGTCGCAGAAGGATGTCGTCGCCTTGAGCATCTACAGTGGCCTCGACAATCTCGATCAGTCACAGACGTTGCCAACGGGCCCAGGCCGCCCTGGCGCGGCGCCAACGACAACCACGACCACCAGCACCCTGGACGACATCACGACGTGGGGGAACATCGGGGCCAGCGCGCGATGGTTCCGGCAGTGGGGTGGCCGGTTTTCTTCGGACGCGCTCGTCGCCTCATCGCGCTACACCAGCGATGGTAACCGCACCGCGAACGGCGGACTGCCGAACGGTGGGCCGACATTCAACTTTGGCTTTACGGAAACGAATACCGTCAACGACGTGTCGGCACGTCTCGACAACTCCCTGCAACCCGCGGCATGGTCGCGCATCGAGTTTGGCACGTGGATCACGAAGAACACGGTGACCTACGATTTCGCCGTGGGCACGGACACGACGCAACGCAATCGCAACACATCGCGCAACGGCACGTCGCTGCTCTCCGCGTTCTATCTGCAACACACTTGGTCGCCAACATCGGCGATCGACATTACGACGGGCGTACGCAGCAACACCTACGACGTCACCAACACCACGTATACCGAACCGCGATTCTCCGTCGGCTGGCAGGCCACGCCCTCCCTCAGATTCAAGGGCGCCATCGGCCAGTATCATCAGTTCGTCAATCGCGTCGAGAACGAAGACGTGCTGCAAGGCAGCCGCGATTTCTGGCTGCTGGCCGACACCGTGCTCAAACCCACCAGCGCGCAACATCGCGTGGTTGGCGCGACGTACGATCGTCCAGGCTGGGCACTGAACGTCGAAGCGTATGACAAGACGCTTGAGCATCTCGCGCTCTTTTCACGACGCTATCGTCAGGCCTTTGGCGTCAACACGGGATCGTTTTTCTACACGGGCGACGGCACAGCCAAGGGACTGGAGTTCCTGCTGGAGAAGAAACGCGGTGCGCTCACCGGGTGGGCCGCCTACACGCTCGCCAAGTCCACCAGCACGTTCGCGAACGTGGACAACGGACAGGAGTTTCCAACGTCCCTCGATCAGCGACACGAGCTCAAAGGCTTCGGGCAGTGGACGCTCGGCAAGTGGGAAGTCGCCGCCACCGGGATCTACGGCTCTGGTCGCCCCTACACCGCACCCATCAGCCAATACAACCTCAAACTGCTCGACGGCACATCGCAGACGTACATCAATGTCGGTGACAAGAACAGCGAGCGGCTGGCGTCGTATCAGCGCATGGACCTGTCGTTCACGCGGCTCTTTCACACCGAGGGCACGTTCGACTGGCGTGTTGGCGTGTCGCTGTACAACCTCGCGAATCGCCGCAATGTGTCGTTTCGCAAATTCGATCTCAGCACCAGCCCCATGACAATCAGTGACGTCACGCAACTGGGCTTCACCCCCAGCATCGACGTCAAGCTCACGCTGCGTGACCTCAAGGAACGCGCGTCGCGCAAGGAGAACCGATAATGCACTCGCTCCGCACGCTGACCCGGCCTCTGCTCGTGTCCGCCGTTGTTACGGCAATCAGTGTCGCAGCCGGTTGCGGCGATCCCACCGCCACCGATCCCGCGACCCGCGAAGCAGTGGTGCGCGCATACCTGTATGCGGGCCAACCCGTCGAAGACATTCGCCTGTCCTACACGGCGCCGATCGGCACGCCCGACTCACTCATTGAGGCCACATCGCCGCCCATTAATAATGCCACCGTCACGTTGATCCGTGACGGTGTCCGCTACGCATTAGTGAAAGCAAGTGGCGACAGTGGTTACTATCGCTACGCGGGCACGGGACTCACCGTGCGCGAGGGCGATGTATGGGACCTCGAAGCGAAAATCGATGGTGCCGTGCTCACCGCGCGCACGCAGGTGCCGGTGCGACCGAGTGGTGCCCGCGTGTCCGCGGCCACGCTACTGATTCCCATCTTCACTGGTGGTCCCGGTGGGCTCGGCGGTGGGCCGGGCGGGCGTCCCGACCCAACACAATTCACGTTGCAGGTGCGCTGGACGAAAACACCGACGGCACTCTACTACGTCACGCTTGAGAATACCGAAACGGCGCCGACGACCATCAGCACGGGACTGCCCGCCGGACTCAACTTCCGCCGCATCCGAATTTTTTCTCCCACGGCATCAGACAGCTTTCCAGTCAATGCGCTGTCGCTCGAGTACTACGGCCGCTACCGGGTGCGCGTCTGGCGTGTCAACGAGGAATACGCCCAACTCTATGCGTCGCGACAACAAGACTCACGCGATCTCAACGAACCAGCGACCAACATTCACGGTGGGCTCGGCGTGTTCAGTGCCTTCGCCGCAGATACGACGTCGTTCATCGCCGTCAAGCAATAGCACTCGCGGCGTCAGTCTCGGACGTGCCAACAGCTCCGGCTGCGTCCGATGCAGCAAATCGCAGTGACGCGGAATTAATGCAATACCGCTGACCGGTCGGATCCGGACCGTCGTCAAAACGGTGGCCAAGATGCGCCTCACAACGCGCGCAGTGCACCTCCGTGCGGATCATGAACCAGCTGCGATCAGTAGTCGTCTCCACTCCGCGTGCGTCCGCCGGAGCGCTAAAACTGGGCCAGCCCGTCCCGCTATCGAACTTTGCAGCGGACGCGAACAACGGCGAGTCGCAGCAGACACACAGGTAGACACCGGGTTCGTGCCGGTCCCAGTAGGCGCCGCTGAAGGCGCGTTCTGTCCCACGTTCGCGCGTAATGCGGTAGGTCTCAGGCGTCAGAAGCGCCGCCCACTCGTCCGCGGTCTTGCGAATCTTGTCGGTCATGCGTCAAATGAACGCTATGATCACCCGACCCGCCAGCACACCGCCCGTCCAACCCCAATGACGGCGACCTACGACCTCCCGCTGTCATCCCGCCCACGCGCGGAAGACGGCTGGCGACTCGGCCCGCGCGTGCCGCAGTCGCGAGGAGTGCTGCTTCGCGTCATTGGACGTTGTGCGCTTCGGCTCGCCGGCTGGAAGTTCGAAGGGGCCATGCCCAACGCACCACAATTCGTCGTCATCGTCGCGCCGCATACGTCCAACTGGGACTTCGCCATTGGGCTCATGGCAAAGTGGGCGCTTGGTCTTGATGCTGGCTGGCTCGGCAAGGACACTCTGTTTCGGCCCCCTCTCGGCTGGTTTATGCGGGCGAATGGCGGCGTGCCCGTGGACCGCGTCAATCGTCAAAACGTGGTTGAGCAATGCGTGCAGGTGTTTCGCGACCGGGAGCGTTTCGTCCTCGTGCTCGCGCCAGAAGGGACACGCAAAAAAGTGAGCGGATGGCGCAGTGGATTTTGGCACGTCGCGCACGATGCCGGTGTGCCCATCGCCTGCGTCGCCTTTGACTGGCCACGAAAGGTGGTGCGGCTTGGCCCGAACGCGATGGCCACCGAAGATGACCCTGACGCAGGGATCAGCCGCTTTCGGGGCTATTATGAGGGTGTCCTCGGATACAACCCCTCCCAACAACCGTAGCCGTGCGCTCATCGCTGCATCGCATCGTCGTGTACGGCACCGGCATTCTTGCACTCGCGTTTGGGGCGCGTACCGCGACCGCATCCGCACAAGGTCCAGCAGATAGCTCCGCGCTTTCACGAGGCGCCCCTATACGCGAAACGTCGGGCCGGGCAACCCGCGCGTTGATCGCACCAACCATCGATGGCAAGGACAACGACGACGTATGGCGATCGGCCATGCCCATGACGCAATTCCGGCAGTTCGATCCCGGTGAAGATCAACCCACGCAGTTTCGCACCGAAGCCCGCGTGGCGTTTGACGACAAGTATCTGTACGTCGTGGTGCGCGCCTTCGACCCACATCCCGACAGTATCTCCAGTCTCCTCAGTCGGCGCGATGTGAAGACGGCGAGCGACCAGCTCAAGATCATCATCGACGCGTATCATGATCGACGGACGGGCGTGGAGCTCGCCATCAACCCCGCTGGCGTGAAGCGCGACTTTTCGGTCTACAACGACGCAGTCGAAGACGCCACCTGGGATGGCGTGTGGGATGCTGAAGCGCGCATCGATAGTGCCGGGTGGGTCGCAGAATTTCGCGTGCCGTTTAGTCAGCTCCGATTCACCGCGCGCGATGTGCACGCGTTTGGCTTCGGCGTCTGGCGCGACATTGCGCGCCGCAATCAGCGCGACGCATGGCCGTTGTATCGACAATCGGCACGGACCATCATGTCGCAGCTTGGCACCATCGAGGGCATTGAGCGTATCGCCCCGGCGCGACGACTGGAGTTGCTGCCGTACAGCGTCGCCAAGAGTGTCCCGAGCACGTCGCTGATCGCCGGTAACACGGGGCAATTCGCCGTTGGACTCGACGTGAAAGCGGGGCTCGGCCCCAACGTGACCGTGGACGCCACCGTGCATCCGGATTTCGGACAAGTCGAAGCCGATCCGGCGGTCCTCAACTTGTCGGCGTTTGAAATCCGATTTGACGAACGCCGTCCCTTCTTTCAGGAAGGCGCTGGGCTGTACAAGTGCAATGGGCCGTGCGAGGGCACGTTCTACACGCGTCGCATCGGACGCACGCCGCAACTCGGCGGTGCACCGTCTGATCCAGTCTTCACCAACATCACCGGCGCCGCTAAAATCACTGGTCGCTTTGCCAACGGCGTCGCCTTTGGCTTGGTCGACGCGTCAACGGAGCGAGTGCGCGGCGCCAGCGGACGCACCATCGAACCACAAACGAACTACCTGATCGCCCGCGCGCTGCGTGAACTGCGTGGCGGTCGCTCGCAATTCGGCATGCAACTCACCGACGTGCGACGGCAGCTTGATGACGCGACGCGGAATGCGCTCCGGCGCGATGCGACCACCGTCGTGGTGCAGGGCTACACACGGTTCGCCCGCGACCGTTGGGAGCTGACCGGATACACGGGCGTCAATACAGTGCACGGCAGTGCCGCCGCGATTGCCGCCACACAGCGCAACAGCGTGCACTTCTTTCAACGGCCTGACCACGAGATTGCCTACGATTCCACGCGCACCTCGCTCGGCGGGTTCTCGTCGTCGGTGGGCGTCAAGCAAGTGGGCGGTCGCGTGCGTTACGAGAACACCTTTCGCTACGCCAGCGCTGGCGCCGAGTACAACGATCTCGGCTTCGTCAACCTGATCAACGACGTGTCGTTCCGGCAGTCGCTCGACGTGCGGCAGCTCAAGCCGAATCGCGTATTCCGGTCAGCCTTCTCCACCATGTCGTTCGAAACACACACCACAACCGGCGGCTTGCTGTCGAGCCAGGTGCTCGCGGTGCACACAAGCGGATCGCTGCGGAATAACCTGGGGGGCGCGATCACCTATTCGCTCAGCGACGTGGGCGGCACACATTGCGTGAGCTGCGCCCGTGGCGGACCGGCGCTGCGTCAGTCAGCCAAGAATGGTATTCGCTTCGATCTCGTTGGTGATCCGCGACCCCTGCTGGTGCCCAAAGTGGCATTTCGCGTCGGCCAAAGCGACGAAGGCCGATCTTGGTATCGTGGTGGCGACGCTGG
>JANMKU010000546.1:0-8415 GCA_031372205.1 Gemmatimonadaceae bacterium
CACCACTCCGACAGCCGATGCCCCAGCACCAACCGATCATCGCCCAACCGCAGCAGATACTCCACCAGCGCATTGGCAACCGGCTCCTGACGCACACCCGCCACGCTGTTCCCTGTCACGCGCTACCCCGCGTCATCGCGCACGCTCTTCCCCGCGTCTCCGCGTCTCCGCGCGAATCTGTTCGTGTCATCAAAAGACCCCTCACCCCGCGTGGCGCCTTATAAAACTGCGGATGCCGATACGCCTTATCGTTCCCCGCGTCAAAAAACGGCCCCGCGTCACCCGGTGTCGACGCCGTGATCGCGACCGTCGGCACCACCCACAGATTGACCGCCTCACCACGCCGAGCGTATACGTCGCGCGCATTCTGCAACGCCATCTCCGCGTCCGCTGCGTGCAGACTTCCTGCATGTTCGTGGGGCGCACCGTGCGAACTCTGCGTGAACACTTCCCACAACGGCCACTGACTGTCAGACATGAGCGTCACGCCGCCTGAGTAGCGCGCGTGTCATGCTTCGCTGCATACGCCGTCGCCGCATCACGCACCCACGCGCCCTCCGCGTGCGCATCACGTCGCGCCGCAATCCGCTCCTTGTTGCACGGACCGTTCCCGGCGATCACGTCAAAGAACTCGCTCCAGTCAATCTCCCCAAAGCGCCAGTTGTTCGTCGCATCATCAAAGGCCAGTTCCGGATCCGGCAACGTCAGTCCCATCGCTTGCGCTTGCGGTACCGTGAGATTGATGAAGCGTTGTCGTAGCTCATCATTCGTCTTCCGTTTCACCCGCCACTTGAGCAGCTCTGCCGAATTCGGCGAATCCGTATCACTCGGCCCAAACATCATCAGCGCCGGCCACCAGAAACGGTTCACCGCGTCTTGCACCATCGCTTTCTGCGCCGGTGTCCCCGCGGCCAGCGTGGCGCAAATCTCCATGCCCTGACGCTTGTGAAAGTTTTCTTCTTTGCAGATGCGAATCATCGCGCGCGCATACGGCCCATACGACGCCTTCGCGAGCACCGTTTGGTTGACGATCGCCGCGCCGTCCACCAGCCAGCCAATGACGCCCATGTCCGCCCACGAGAGCGTCGGGTAGTTGAAGATGCTCGAGTATTTCGCGCGCCCGTCGAGCAGTTGCTCCACCAGCTCGTGCCGATCGACGCCGAGTGTTTCCGTGCCGCAATAGATGTAGAGGCCGTGACCCGCTTCGTCCTGCACCTTGGCGATGAGCGACATCTTTCGGCGCAGGGAGGGCGCGCGCGTGATCCAATTGCCTTCCGGCAGCATGCCGACGATTTCCGAGTGCGCGTGTTGCGACATCATCCGCGTCAGCTGCTTGCGGTAGCGCGCCGGCATCCAGTCCTTGGGCTCGATGCTGTCGCCGGCCGCGATGCGGGCCTCGAACGCGGCGACCATCGCCGGATCGTCAGTCGGTGTGGCGTGGGTCTGTTCCATGGATCGGAATCTATTGACGGCGTTTGACGGCGGAGAGGGGCGGCCAACGCCGCGTGCGGACCCCGAATGATGGGCTATTTTCCCGTATGACACCTAACAATGGCAGTCCGGTTCCCGTGCCTGAGGGCAGCGTCGACGTGCGCATCGCCGACGGCGTCGCTCATATCACGTTTCATCACCCCAAAGGCAACTCGTTACCGGGCGCGCTGTTGCGGCAGTTAGCGGCCGACGTGACGGCCATAGGCGAACACCCCGACGTTCGCGTGATTGTCCTCCGGAGCGCCGGGTCTGGTCCGTTCTGCGCCGGCGCATCGTTTGACGAACTCACCGCCATCACCAACGCAGGCCAAGGCCAGGAGTTCTTCAGCGGTTTCTCGCGGGTCATTCTGGCCATGATCCGTGCTCCCAAGTTCGTCATCACGCGCGTACACGGGAAAGCGGCCGGTGGCGCCGTCGGGCTCATCGCCGCGTCTGACTACTGTCTCGCTGTGCGGTCAGCATCGGCCAAGCTGAGCGAGCTGGCGGTGGGCATTGGACCGTTCGTGGTCGGACCAGTGATTGAGCGCAAGATCGGCCTCGCTGCGTTTAGCCAAATGGCCGTCGACGCCGACTGGCGCGACTCGGCCTGGTGCGAGCGGCACGGGCTTTATGCTCGGCTTTTTGACGACGCGGCGGCGATGGACGGCGCGATGGATGCGCTGGTGAAGACGCTGGCGGGTTCGAATCCCGAGGCGATGGCGCAGCTCAAGCGGGTGTTCTGGGCCGGTACCGAACAATGGGAGGCGCTGCTCGCGGAACGGGCGATGTTGAGCGGGACGATGGTGCTCTCGGAGTTCACCAAGCGGGCGATTGAGGCGTTTCTAGGTCGGTAGAAGGCCGTGGAGTCGTCGCTGGGCTCAAGACCTCGGGCGAGGAGTAGACGCGTGCACCGCTACCTCATCATCATCGAATCAACCGCAACCGGCTTTTCCGCGTATTCGCCCGATCTCCCCGGCTGCGTGGCAACGGGCGCTTCCCATTCCGTGGTTGAACGCGCGATGCGTGAGGCGATCGAGCTGCATCTGGAGGGGCTCCGCGATGCGGGACTGCCGATTCCGGCGGCGGGCACGTCGGCCGCGTATGTCGAAGTGGCTGCCTAGCCCGCGCTCGTTCGGAAGGGCGGCCTCTGCTATGCCCTGTCGCCCTGATTGACTTGATCATCTGGCGCTGCCGCAAGCGCGTCACGATGAGTGCCTTCGCGACATAAATCGCCTTGCGCGACAATAAATCCGCTTTCGCGACAATAAAGTGGCCAACTTCACGCCTCCCTAGCGCGCGAAAAATGGCCATGGACTGAATTCACCCTCAATGCCTAAGAACCGCTCCTTGAGCACACCCAACGGAACGTTCATTAGCCGAGGGAGCCCAGCATCCGCGCCACATCACGCATCGACCCCGCGGCGGTCACCGCCGCCAGCGTGGTCTTCCGCCCTGCGCGGGCCGTCAACTCATCGATCCAGACGCGGCACCGCTTCCTTTGCACGTTGCTCCAACAGCTTGGACGTGAAGCGCTGCCCCTCACTCACCCGCTCCAGCTCAACCGCGATCGTGTCGATGTTGCGATCCATCGCGTCAAGCCGAGCCTGCACACCGGCCGACAGCGTCGCGGACACCGCGCGCCGCTCGTGACGCCGTAAGAAGAACCGCAGCAGCGGTCCGACAAACGCCACCGCCACCAGCATGGCGCAAATCGCGTACGTCATCTGCACGGCACCCCTCGGCACCATATCGCGAAGCGGAATCGTCGTGTGCGTCTCACCCTGGGTGACGTGAATGCCGCTCCCGTCCACACTGATCGACACCGCGTCCCCGGCGTCGTTCGGGAACACAATGGTGCCGGGTGGCCGAGGGGGTGTTGGTGGCTCCGGTGCAGCTGGAGCCTGCGCGTTGGCGATGGCGTCCCGCGCTGCGGTCTTGGCGTCTTGCGCCGCTGTTCTCGCATCCTGCGCCGCCGTTCTTGCATCTTGTGCGGCCGTCCGAGCCTCCTGGGCCGCTTCCGGCGCGTTGTGATCTCCCATGAGAGCGGCTTGCTCTACGCGTACGACCATCTGGACGTCTCCACCAATCGAGGACCGGCCTTCTCTCTCCTACATCATTTCGGATAATGCACGGCGTTTGTGTCAATCGCTCGGCGGGCCAACGTCAATTCGTGCGGCGAGCGTCTGGGGTTAGGCCGCCCCGCTCGAGGATGCCGCGCACATGCGTCTGATCGCCGGTCAACTCGCCCTCGCCCCAGAGGCCAAACAGATCGAGCGGCTCGCCACGACTGGCTGCGGCCGCCAGATGATCCGCGACAAACAACGTCTCCGCCATCGTATGACGGTCGGCGGGACGATCGCGTCGGTGATGTGTGCCGATCGCGTCGGCCGCGTCGATCCCCAACCCCCAACGATGCGCCGCCACCGCGCCCAAGGGCTCGTGCAGTTCGGTGATCAAGACATCCAGCCAACCGTCCGGCAGTGACACGGCGCGACGATTCGTCGAGCGCAGCGTAGAGATCCGATCGAAGATGATCAGTTGACCGACATTATGGAGCAGAGCAATCGCGAACGCCTCCTCACCATCGGCGTTGAACGCAGGCGCGATGGCGCGCGCCAACGGACCGGTGTTCACCATGTGCTGCCACGCGCTCGCGAGCATGGCGTCGTACGCGCCGCCCGGCTTACTCAACAAACCATCCACCGACGCTGCCACCACCACCGCGCGCGTGCCCACGAGCCCGATGCGATCGATCGCCGCGTCGACGCGCAGAATCGGCGAGAGCCCCGCACCATAGGACACGCTATTCGCCTGACGGAGCAGCCCCTGCACCAACGACGGATCCTGACTCAACCGATCGACCAGCTGCGTGCGCGGGAGGTTCTCGCGTTCGCACAACGCCATCGCATCGCGGGCGGCCGCCGGCAGCTGTCGAATGACCTCCTCTGGCGCTGCGGACAATGCCGTTAGCAAGCCCGCCATGTCGGGCCATCGCGCCGCCTCAGGCTCACGCGCCCATTCCGTGCGCAGTCGGGCCAGCACGTTGGTGGTGCGCTCTTTCCAATAGGACGCGTCCCGGGACAGCCACACGAGGCCGTGATGGCCGGACTCCTCGCTCGCAGATTCATACGCATGGAGGATCTCGTCCGACCGTCTCGGTGCGCGCGCTGGTTTCGTCTCGCGAGCCTTTGCCGGAGCCGCGCCAAACAGCGTTGACAGGAAATTCGCCATTCTTCAGTTGAATTGGGGAGTCAGTTCGAATCGCTATGCCGCTTCTAGAGCATCGGCAGCCCAGCGCGCTGCCTGTAGCAAACAGACGGATTCAATCGAAGATCGACGCGATGATATCCATGATCGTGGCGAACACACTTTCCGCAGCGCCACCCACCACCTCCGCCGCTCCCATCGCTGCATCAGCAGCACCGGCCGCCGACAGATGCCCAAGCGCGCCGACAACCTGACCGGCGCCGTACACCGCGGCCTCGCCCGCGTGGAACACGAGACCCGGTGCCCAGAACAACGACTCGAGCAAAATGTCGCCACCAATCGCCGCCGCTTGCGCACCTCGGCCCGGGCGCTGCGCCACAAAGTTCGACACCGCGAGCGACCACACGCTCGTGAGCTCTGCATGGTCAAACCAGACCCCGCGACAATGCGTACACACATCCAGCGTTAAATCGGCGTGCTGGCGCCGTTCCATGCGCCGGTCACACATCGGGCACGAGATCTCGTTTTTCGTGCCACACACCTGGCATGCGTCCGTGTCGCGATCAAGCGGCGTATGACAGCCGTGACACGGCGGTCGTGGTGCTGATGCACGTGGTGGAATGTGTTTCCACAGCTCGTCGGGCGAATGCTGCGTGAGCCGTTGCGCCTCACCCTTCTCAAACCACACGCCACCACAACGCGGACAGTGATCGAGCACCAGATTGTCGCTCCCTCGTTGCAGCGACACCTTCTCCATCAGCGCACCAAGACACACCGGACATGGCAGTCGTGCCTCAAGCGCCCTGCGTGGCGCGTGAACGACGTCGTGCTCAGCCATCGGTCAGCCTCTTGGGTGTGATTGTCTGCGCACCCTTGAAGTACTTCGCATCGTGGAATGTGTAGAAGAGCACACCGTCCTCGGTGAAGTCGAGTTCCGCCACCTCCCGTCGCTCTAGCTCGTCGAGTGCACGCTTTGCCTCGTCCCCAGTGAGCGCGAGCGCGCTCGTCACCTCCACGACCGTCAGTCTTCCCTGATGCTGCATGGCCAGACGCAGAATCTCCGACTCAATCGTCTGTTGGCGCAACTGTGCCATACGCGCTTTTGAATTTCCACCAAGCGCACCGCGCAACAGGGCAATGCCGCCCGCAGCAGGGAGCGCCACCGTGACCAGCAACGCGAAGAACGCGGTCGGTGACCCCAGTCCCGCACCCGAACGCAAAAAGCCGAGCAACATGAATGCGGCGAGGACCAGCAGCGCCCACGCCCCGATTTTTCGCCCCACGATGTACCTCGCGAAGAAAGACAGTCAAGTGACCGCAGTTTGATGCCGTCACTACACGGGTCGCTGCGCCACCACAAACACATCGGTTGCCGGTTGTGCGTTTGGCCCGCTCACGCGCACTTCATACCCACCTTCGCCCAACGGCGCGTGCGTGCCGGAATACCAGCCGTCACCACTCTCAGCGAGCGTGAGACTCTGTGGCGCTCCGCCGCTGGTCGCGCTGATTGTTGCAGTCAACGTGTCGGTCTTTCCGCCAAACAGCCGCGCCCGAATGGTCACCGGTTCGTCGTGAAATAGCACATCCTCGACTTCCACACCGATGGTTTTCTCCGGCTCGCCACGGTATGACCCAAGATCAAGAGTGAGTCCTGTGATGAGTCCGGCGAGCTGCACCAACACCGCATCGGCGTTCTGCAGCGACCCGTGTTGTGTGGCCGCGAACATCTCGTTGCTCGCATCGGAGTATTCAAGCGGTGTGGCTGACACGCGCGGCACCGTGCCGTCACCAAAAAGATCCTTTCCACCAAGCGACGTGACCAGCTCCACTTTTCCGCCTCGCAGCACAGCCGATTGGTTGGTCTCCTGCTGCACGCCGACGATGGGATGCACACGATACCGATTGACCATGTACGCGGATTGGTTGAGATGCACGTCCACCGCGTCGCGAATCTCATGGTGAAACTTGAGCGCGTCCGCCGCGCGCGCTGCATCGATATTGGGAATGCCACTCACCTCGCCAACACGCTTGAGTTTGCCATTGCCATCGTCATAGCACTCGTACACGGGCAGCAGCTGATACATCCCCGTCAACGAGCGCGCCATCTGCGATAGATCAAACAGTCCCAGCGGGCCTTTCTTCACACCGTTCGACAGGCCGTCCACCGCATTGAGCGACCCCCGAAATGGCGTGCCAAACGTGATCAGCGCACGCGTATCCTTCCACCCGTCGAGCACTTCAATGAAGTAGCGCGAGACCAGCCCGCCCATCGAATGCGCCACAAGAATGAGCTTCGCTTTCGGACTCGCGCTGGCCCGGAATTTGGTGAGCCATTCGTGCGTCTTGCGCGCCAGGATGTTGGCCGACACTCGGTTGTCGCGCCGCCAATCATAGGGGAACTGAAAGAAGTTCACCCCCTCGGTCACATCGAAGGTCTTCTTGATGTGGTCGGCGACTTTCGAGTAGCCATCAATTTTCCACACGCCGGGAAGGAGATGAATGTCCGGCGCCAGTTTTGTTGGCGCGATGCCATCGGCCAGCACGTTCGGATCCGGTGAGTTGTCGTGCAGCGTGAGGTCTTTGCGCACCGACCCGCCCAACGAGAACAGCGCACTCCCCATCAGGCCGGCGCTTAAGCCCCACACCACTTTGTCGTCACGTTGCAAGACGCTGCCCATGATGCCTGGGAGTAACACGATAATGTCCGACATTGGTTCACGAGGCATGACGTCTCCGGAGTGGTATGTTGGTGTGTGTCTGCTGTTATTCGCTGCGCGCCGACGGCTGGCCGTACACGGTGTAGGCGAGCCAGCTCGCGTCGCCGAGTTTCTTCGCTGCCGCGCGCGCTTCGGCCGCAGCGTCCGCCAACGTGTGGTGATCGAGCAAGCTCTCGTAAAAGGTGCGGGAGAACGCAGCCGCCGGTTTCTCGCGCACCGACCATGACGTCCCCACGAACACCGACGCGCCAAGCTCGAGAAACTTCTTCGGCCATCCGCCCATGTTGGTCAAGCTCGGTGCTTGCCTGCCGGTCTCGCACGCATTGAGAAACACCACCGGATGCCGTTCGCTCAGGTCGTAACGCTGCGACAACGTATCGGGCTGCAACCCCACCGACTCAATCTCACCGTTGGGTTTCTTGCGATCGCCGAGGATGAGTGTGGCCTCGTCAATTTTGTCAGGCGATGCCAGCCCGTGACCGGAAAAGTGCAATACGTCAAAGTCGGCCGTGCTCATCGCAGCAAGGACATCCGCCGCAGTTGGTGCTATCGCTGACACCTGCACGCCGCGTGCGGGCAATGTGTTCGTGAACAGCGGCAGTTCACTTTGCGTGGCAGCAAACGATCCTTCCGGAAAGTCCGATATCACATAGCGCCAGTCGTTGAGCGCGAGAGTGCTCGGCGCTTGCTTCCCGCGCAGCGCGCGCAGAAGCTTCCGTTCAGCGAGGTGACGGTCATCGATGGACTTGGGCCCGCGTCCGTCTGGATTCCGCAGCACCAGCAGTTCCCACGGCACGTACGCTTCCTTGGATGTGATACACACCTGTTGCAAGTCATCGCGATACTGCCAGAGCAGTCGCGCGAGTTCGTTGTCGAAGAGCTGCGTACACATCTCGAGCCCAATCCCTTCCACCTCGCTCTTGAACACGGCAAGATCGTCGTAGTTCACCAGCGCACGATCAACAATGCGCTTGTAAATGGATTGGATGTACGCCAGCGGCGTGGCGCCAACGCCGCTGCC
>JANMKU010000007.1:0-5597 GCA_031372205.1 Gemmatimonadaceae bacterium
GGTCTGCGCGTGCGACTGCAAGTCGAAGCACGCAACCCGTTCGGCGCAGGTGCACAGTTGCGCATTGGAAGCGGCACCTCACAGGGACCGACGCGCGAGGTGCATGTTGGCGGTGGGTACTGGTCGATGGACGCAGCCACCACGGTGATGGCGTTGCCTGAGGGCGCGACCACACTGTGGGTGCGTTGGCCGAATGGTGCAACGCAAACAGTATCGCTCGCCCCCGGACAGCACGCGATCACGGTGTCGAAGTCGCCGTAGCTGCCCGGCTACCCCTTTTTGCGCTTGGGCGGACCAGACTTGGTCCAGATAACAATCACGCCGCATCCTGCGTTGCGACCCGCGTACTCACCCGGCACGTCCGCTGGTCCGGTGTAGACCTCCAGTGCCTGAATGTCACGCACCGGCACGGTCGGTCCAAAGACATTGTCGACGTTGTCATCGACCACGTATTCCGGCTGGCACTGCATCGGCGCGCGCGCCATCCGAATGTGACAACCGAGCCCTCCTCCACACTCGACGGTGACACCTCGCAAGCTGCGCGCCACATCCTGCAGCGACGAGAATTGACGCGCCTCGATATCGTCGCTTGTTAAGTAATGCCCGGCTCCCGTGGCGCGCCGACGTTCGAAGTTGGCGAATCGCGGCCCCATACTCGCCTTCCCGTCGATCGTCACCATTGGCAGCGCTTGCGCCGGCGTGCTGCGCGCCGACGCGCGCTCTTCGGCAATCGCGACGGCGAGGGCGGTGGCGGCCGTTGAATCGAGTTCGACACGCCGCTCCATGTACTCGCCGGCGGTCATCGCGACGATCAGACGGGCCGATGGGAACCCCTTCGCCCGCACCACAAAGCGCACGATGCCTGTCGGCAGGCTATCGAAGCGGAAGAGCCCGACGGAATCAGCGATGGCGATACGTCCATCGCCCACGTGCATGATCACAGCCTGCCCAACTCCGGACCCGGTGCTAATGTCGAGCACCAGACCAAGCATTCGTCCACGACTCTTCTGTGCGGGCAGCGTGGCCGGGAGCGCCAGGAACGCGACCGCCAAAAGCAGGGCACGTCGGAGGGTAGTCATCGCAGGGACATGATACGGCTTTCTGGCCGTTGGCGAAATGGCTCACGACGTCGAGATAGTGACGTCACTTCGTGTAGCACGGTTAAACGATTGCACACGGGACGAAACGACTGCATACTGTGACAACCCGTTTTTGTCCGTCCCCGCTGGACGATTTTGGGGACCAATAGTGCCCAATTTGTCGGTACCCCCCTCCACCGCACGAGGTCACGCAATGGATGGTGTCATGATCCGAAGGTCCATCCGGACCGGGATAGCGCTGGCTGTGCTTGCACTGTGTGCCAGTCCCGCCGCCGCCCAGACGGAGATCTTTGCCGGACGTATTACGTCGTCCGGGCAGCCCCTTGGCGGCGCCAGCGTTGGTATTCCGGAAATCGGAGCTGGCACGATTACCACGGCTGACGGCAAGTACAGCTTTACGGTCGATGTCGCGAAGTACGCTGGCCGATCGGTCAACTTGTTGGTGCGATTCATCGGCTATAAGCCGAAGCGATTGCCGATTGTAATTGCGACCGGTCGGGTGGACAAGGACTACGACCTTGAACGCGATGTGCTCAACCTCGAACAGGTGGTCGTGACGGGCGTGTCGGATGCGACGTCGCAAAAGAAGACCGCGTTCGCCGTCAGCGTGGTCGATGCCAGTCAGCTCAAGGAAACGCCGGCCGTATCTCCGCTTGGTGGTCTCGCCGGCAAGATCGCCGGGGCTTCGGTTGTCGTGACATCGGGCTCACCAGGTTCCGAGCCGGCCATCCGGTTGCGTTCGGCAACGTCGCTGACAGGGCGTCAGGATCCGCTCATCATTGTCGATGGCACGATCACGCGGCTTGGGCTCGCCGATATCAATTCGCAAGATGTTGACCGCGTCGAGGTGATCAAGGGCGCCGCGGCCAGCTCGCTCTATGGTTCAGACGCAGCGAATGGTGTCATTCAGATTTTCACCAAGCGCGGCTCGAATCTCGCGGAAGGGCAGACGAACTTCACCTTCCGCAACGAGTACGGCCAAAGCTACCTGCCGAAGAAAGTGGGGCTGAATACGTCGACAGCGTTCCAGCTTGACCCGACCACGGCCTCGGGATTCAAGCTCGACGCCAACGGCCAGCGGATCTCGCGCGCCGACGACTTGTCCGACAATTCGTATCCAAAAATCTTCGACGCGCTGGACGCCGTGTTTAAGCCGGGTGCGACGATGAGCAACTATTTGTCTATCGGGCATCGCAAGGGTGCGACCAACTTCAACGCGTCCATTCAGAATATTCAGGAGACCGGCGTACTGACGTTGCTGCAGGGGTACAATCGACAGAACATCCGCATCAATGTCGACCAGGCGGTGAACGACAAGGTCAACCTGTCGACGGGCATGTTCTACGGCCGCTCGCACGCCGACCAGACCAACGAAGGGTCGCTCTTCTTCGGGCTGCGCTTCCTGGAACCGAACATTGACATTACGGCGAATAACAAGGACGGCACACCGTACAACGCCGTCATTCGTCAGCCGCCCTCATCGGGCAACGTGTCGAATCCGCTCTATCGGTTAAGCAATCAGCAGTACACCAACGATCGTGACCGATTCACTGCGGTCGTCAAGATGAACTATCGTCCGCTCGATTGGCTGACGGCCGAAGGCAACTTCAACTACGACCAGTCCACCGGCAATTTCAAAGCGTTCACGCCGATCGGCTTCCTCGGCTCGACCGGCACCAAGGGTCCGGGCTCGCTGAGCCAGAACTTCGGCAGCAATCGCTCCTTCAACACCGGCGCCACGTTGACGTCGATTCGTCGCGTTGGTGACTGGCTGACCAACACCAGCAAGCTGGCCGCCGTGTTTGAAGATCAGACCGCCAACGTGCTCGATGTGCGTGCCCAAAAGCTCACCGTCACGGGTGTGACCGAGTTCGGGGCGGCGGCACAAGACGCGAATGCGCCAACACTGCCGGCGTCGTCCACCATCACGATTCGCAATCGCAACCTGTTCGCGATCACCACGTTTGACATCAAGGACCGCTACATCGTTGATGCGCTTGTACGTCAGGATGAATCGTCGCTCTTTGGTGCCAAGGAACGCAAAGCGACCTACACGCGCGCCTCGGCCGCGTGGCGCTTCAGCGAAGACGTCCACATCCCGGGCATTGACGAAGGCAAGTTCCGCGTGTCATACGGCACGGCCGGCTTGCGTCCGCCGTTTGAAGCGCAGTACGAAGTGTTCTCGGTGGCTGGCGGCAGTCCATCCAAGGTCACGCTCGGCAACCCGAATCTGAAACCCGCGCTGTCGAAGGAGACGGAAGCCGGTTTCAACCTCAATTTCTTCAAGAATTACACGCTGGATTACAGCTATTCCGACAAGACAACCAGCGATCAGATCTTGCAGGTCCCAACGTCCGCCGCGACCGGGTATCGCAACACGTGGGTGAACGCCGCGACCCTTCAGGGCAACTCGCATGAAATCGCGTTCGGTGCGGTGCTGGCGTCCAACAAGGATTTCTTCTGGCGCCTGAACATTACCGCTGATCGCACGCGATCCAAGATTACCAAGCTCAACGTCGGTCCGTTCCTGGTTGGTCCCGATCCCAACGACGGCAACACCCGCATCTTCCGGATTGCCGAAGGGCAGACGTTCGGTGTGATTTACGGTTCGGATTGGATCCGCGATGCCGCGCAGCTCGCGACGAACATCAAGAACGGAAAGCTCACTGGCACAGCGGCCGACTACTCGCTCAACGAACTCGGGTACTACGTCGCGAAGACCGCGTTGGGGACTCCGTTGGAGCGCCCGCTCAAGTACTTCGACTCCACGGGCACGTCGCTCCGGCCAATCGGCGATGTGAATCCCGACTTCAGTCTTGGACTGAACAACACGTGGAACTTCAAGGGGCTCTCGCTCAACAGTGTGTTCACGTGGCAGAAGGGCGGCGACATCTACAACTACACGCGCCAATGGCCGTACAACGAGCTGCGCGATGTGGACTTTGACCAACGCAACGTGCCGGCGGGACAAAAGAAACCGCAGGGCTTCTTCCAGGCGTTCTACAACAACTTCGACGCCAACAAAAAGTTCGTCGAGGACGGTGGCTACATCCGCCTGCGGGAGCTGGCGCTGAACTATCAGCTGCCGAAGACCGTCGTCAAGTTTGCCAAGTTGTCTTCCTTCGAAACGGCACGCATCGGACTGGTCGGACGCAATCTGTGGACGTCCACCAAGTACTCGGGCTACGATCCGGACGTCTCGGGGCCGGGCGGCGGCAATCCATTCGGTTACAAGGTGGATTACTTCAGCTATCCCGCCTACCGATCGTTCACACTCATGTTCGAACTCGGCTACTGACCTCTACGCCCTCACAGGAACACTCCCGATGCATATGACTCGATCATTGCGAGCTGTCGGCGTCCTGGCGGCGGTCGCCGTTGCCGGATGTAGCACGCTCGATATCGCCAATCCCAACGCGCCGGACGCAAAGCGCGCGCTCTCCGATCCCGCGGCACTCGAAGCGGTGGCGGGCGGGACGTTGCGCACATGGTTCAATACCTATGACGGCTGCGAAGGGAACTGCGTGCTGGTCACGCAGGCGCAGACCTTCTCGGCGTCGTGGAACAACTGGAACATGAACTTCTATTCCAGTGTCGACGCGGACGGGAAGCGGCTCACTCGCCCATGGCAGAACGACCCGGCCGCCGCGGGGCGTACCAGCATTGAAGTACCGTGGGTGGGCATGTACTCCGCCATTTCGTCGGCCACTGATGTGCTCAAAGCCATCCGCATCAACAAGCAGGTGATCAACAACACATCGGACACCAAGCGCGCGGAA
Organism: Gemmatimonadaceae bacterium; assembly: GCA_031372205.1. Classification (GTDB taxonomy): domain Bacteria; phylum Gemmatimonadota; class Gemmatimonadetes; order Gemmatimonadales; family Gemmatimonadaceae; genus Gemmatimonas. The sequence continues at coordinate 4,880 of JANMKU010000007.1, forward strand.
ACGATCTCTGAGCTGATGCTTGGGGCGGGCCTCAGCTACATCGCGCTTAACTACGACAAGGGATACATCGTCGACGAGAACGCCGATCCTGCCACGCTCACCTATTCGAATCGCAAACAGATTCGCGATGCGGCAATCGCCAAACTCACGTCAGCGGCGACCCTGGCCAAAGCCAACACGTTCAACACGCCGTCCTCGTGGACCAACGGGGTGAGCTACTCCAACGTGCAGATCGCCCAAATCGCCAACACGCTCGCGGCGATGACGCTTGCCTACTACGCGCGCAGTGCGGCGGAGAACACGGCGGTGAATTGGGCGCAGGTACTCGCCTTCACGTCGGCGGGGATGTCGAGCGGTACGCCAGTCGACTTTGTGTTCGTTGGCGACGGCTGTGTGGCCTGGTGCCACGAGATGTTGGTGTGGTTCGACGGCGTTGATGGCGGACGCGTGCACACGCGCGTAGCGAATCAACTTGACCCCGTTACGCAAAAAACCCCCTATCCCGCCGGTGGAAATTCGCGGCCAAATTCGCCTGACAAACGGCTTGGCGATGGGTCGTTTGGCGACGCCTCAATCACCGACGGTTTCGGCACGATTCCGAGGACGGCGAATGCGGGTACGGACTTCCTATGGTCGCGGGACGAAATTTTCCGTCCGAGTCGGGGCTCGTATCACCAGTCCAACATCGGTCACATCCGCTACGACCTCAGCAAGAACC
>JANMKU010000016.1:0-8679 GCA_031372205.1 Gemmatimonadaceae bacterium
ACAACAGGCGCGACCAGCGGCGGCTTGGGCGTTGACCGGACGATAGCGCCACTTGAGCGGCTGTCCCGGTGTCGCGAGGTCGATCGCGTAGGCCACGTTCGGGTACGGCGTGACGACGTACATCGTGTTGTCGATCACCAGAGGCTGACCTTCGTGTCCGCGCAGCACACCAGTCGACATGGCCCACGACATCTGCAGCCGTTTCACGTTCGCGGCAGTGATGTCATCGAGTTGCGCGTATCGCGAGTTCGAATAATCTCCGCCGGGCATGGGCCACTCGCCAGGTGGACCGGGACGCGGCACGGCAATGCGTGCGTCAGCGACCACCGGCGGCGTGATGCCGGTGCCTGGTGATGCCGAGGCAGCATCGCCATTGCTGTCGCGCATGCACGCGGTGATGGCGACAGTCGCAAGCGCCCAGGCCAGCGCCAGACCACTCGCCGAATTCACGCGCCACTGCGAAACGCCGGTGTTGCCCATGGCACCTCCGGAAGACGTCGACGTTCAATCGGGATCGTGGGAAGTAACCTGTTGCCGACGCCAGCGCCGCTATGTGCCGGTTTCCACCCGCAAGCCGGCCGCGCGCCAATCGGGGAATCCCTCTTTGGATCGCCACGCACGGTAGCCTTGCGTTCGTAAGAGCGTCACGGCATCGAGCGCGTACACGCAATACCGGCCACGACAGTACGCGACAACATCGCGACCAATGGGAAGTTCATGCAGGCGGCGCTTCAGATCCGCCACAGGAATTGAAAGCGCTCCCGGAATGTGCCCGGCGGCAAATTCGTCGGCGGGCCGGACATCTACCACCGTCACGTCGGCGTCGCGCATGCGCCGACGTAGATCTTTGAGCGTGACCGGCTCGAGCGCATCGCGCCCGTCCAGATATCGCTCGACCACCTGCTGCACATCAGCGAGCCGGAGGTGCCCAAGCGACTCGAGCGCTCGCAGCAGGTGCGACACCTCATCGTCCGCGAGGCGGTAGAACACGTGCGTGCCCTCTCGGCGCGTCTCTACCAACCGTGCCTGACGCAGGACACGCAGATGCGCACTGGTGTTCTTGATGGGGGTGGCCGTTTGCTCGCCGAGCACGTCGACGGACTTCTCCCCTTGACCGAGGAGATCGAGCATCTCGATGCGTTTGGGGCTCGACAGCGCGTGGCCAATGCGGGCGAACTGCGCATAGAGCGTGTCTTTGAAGTCTCGGTGGGCAGGCATGCTTGAGGGTGACAGGAAGTGCGGTTGCACGTTGATCTAGTAATCTATAGATTATTGGATGTACACCCTTCCGGTCAAGTGACGTCGCCCTCCTACGATGGCCTGATTGACCGCGCGCACGCGAACCCGTCGTCCGATGGCGCGAGCGCTCCCGCAGCCCGCAACCGTTGCAAGGAGTCCACCATGACACCGACAGCGACCGTCCCAGCCCGCCTCGACACGACCGCACTCGAAGAGAAAGTCAAAGCCATGTATCGCGATGTTGCTCTCGACCCGCACGGCAAGTTCCACTTCGAGATGGGACGGGCGCTCGCAGAGCGACTGGGCTATGCGATCGCCGAACTCGACGCCATTCCGAGCGACTCTATCGATTCGTTCGCCGGCGTGGGCTACTACTTCGACCTCGCCCACTTGACCTTCGGCGAATCGGTGGTCGATCTCGGCAGCGGGTCGGGGATGGATAGCTTCATCGCTGCCGACAAGGTGGGCAAGACGGGCATGGTGATTGGCATCGACATGACTGACGAACAACTCGCGAAGGCCGAGCGACTGCGCGCCGCCACGGGATACGACAACCTCTCCTGCAAAAAGGCGTACATCGAAGCGACTGGCTTGGCGGACGCGTCATTCGATGCGGTCGTCAGCAACGGCGTGATCAACCTTGCACCGGACAAACGCGCAGTATTCCAGGAAGTCGCGCGGTTGCTCAAGCCAGGCGGGCGACTCGCTCTCGCCGACATCGTCACCGAGTCGCCGCTACCGGAGGGCATCACCTGCGACGCAACGCTGTGGGCTGCGTGTATTGGTGGTGCCATGCAGATTGACGACTACACCGCGGCGATCGAAGCGTCTGGCTTGCGTGTCACGCACCTACGCGACAATCCGCAATACCAGTTCATTTCGAAAAACGCGCAGGGGGCCGCTCGCCAGTATGGAGTCAAAAGCGTGTCGATTGTGGCGATCAAAGGGTGACGACAGGTGCGTACGCTCACTGGATTCTTTGAAGCACCGTGGATGTTCAAGCGACGCGGCGTCTATTACATGGCCTACGCCGCGAACAACGCCGGGCCGAATTCCGAGTGCACCGAGGCTGTGTACTACGCGTGCATCGCCTACGGTTCGGCACCGTCACCGCTCGGACCGTGGACGTATCGCGGTGTGATGCTGGATCCGGTCTCGTCCACCACATCGCATCCCGGCATCGTCGAATTCAACCGCACATGGTATCTCGCCTATCACACGGCCGACGCTGCAAACGACACCAGTCGCCACGCGCTGCCTCCGCTCCGAGTTTGACGCGTCCACCGATGGCATGACATTCGGGGCAGTGGCGGCGCAAGAATGGCAGGCGTTCTCGACGCATGCGACGGCACCGCTCCGACAATCGGTGAAGGGCGCGGCGTCGGCGACGTGTGCCTAGAGCATAGCGACCGACATTGCGTCGCGTCGGCCATGACCGCTGAACTTGTCGCGCTGGCGCATCGCTCACCGTGGCGAAACGGCTCATGGGAACGCTTGCGGTGTAGGGAGGACAAGCGTCATTGATCCTAGCTCTCTTGCCAGGCTTATTCTTGATTCGTCGCCTGTGTGTCGCAAGTGCGCTGGACCACCTGTCGACTCCGTCACGCTTGCCGCGGGCATGGTGTATCGCGACTGCGAGGTGGATCGCCCCGCGAGGCCTCGCGGCGGTGAACCACGGCTGGACTTCCGATCGACGGGAGCGACACCACGTGCTGGATGTTACGTCGCCGAGTTCCAGTTCATTGTCGACACGGTCGGCGCCGTGGAGATGAATTCCGTCCGGCCCAAGGCGACAAACGATCGTGACCTCGAAGACGCGGTGACGCCGGTACTTTCTACCATCAGGTTCGAGCCGGCCTTGTTAGACAAGCATCCGGTGCGACAACTCGTCCTGTACAAACGCACGGTTGGCGTGGTCGTGCGCGTGCTCTCGTCAAGCAGCGGCAGCGCACCGCCACCAGCCGGCGCTTCCCGTCCGCCGCGTTGTCGATGAGCAACGCACCAACGGTTCGCACGCGCCTCGAATCGGTCGACGTCCGCGGCGTGATCATGCCTCTTTGCTCCAGACGACAACGTCGCGTATACAGCAATCGCGCCGCGACGTGCTATTGCCAGTTGCTCCCGACGTGCAGCCCCTGCGATCGCGCGAAACCCCCGGTGTTCGGCAGCAGGTGATCGAACATGCGAGACTCGCTCACACGCACGTCTTCGGCCCACTCGCGGACTTGCATGTGCTCGAGGATGGCTGCCGGAAGTGCGGTCAGTGCTCGTGTATCCACACGCCGCACTCGCCTGAGTAGCGCCCTTACGCGTTCCACCCACACGTGGTACATTTGAGTGGTTTGAGACGGTGCGACACCGTGTGCAGTCAACGGCCTTCTGTGGTGACGTAGTGCGGTCGTCTTCATCAGCTCGGCGCTCCCGTGTGCTGGCGGAACAGTTGGACGAGCAATCGGTTCTATCGCGTCGTACACTGGCTGGTACGACTTCGTTCAGTAAGCTCGCGCAATGCGCGGGTGGCGACTGTGTCGCGGGACACAGAGCCGTGTTGTCAATGTGACGCAGATCACATCCCGATTTTGGGCGGGATAGGGCCGGCGAGCATCTGCGCAGAGTCCACACGCCGCTACGTTCCGTCGAACCGCCGTCGGTGAATGACCAGCACGCCGCAGTTTGAGTTCAGTTTTGCATAGCGAGCCGGCGTCTCTGCAGCGCTCGCGTAGTACTCAATACCTTCGATCTGCCCAGGGGCAATCGAGTTGACGTCGAATGGCTCCGTTGGCTGCATGGGGTTCATCAGTTGGCTGTCGACGTACACTTGCGCGTAGCAGCCAGCCACCATGCCCTGCAGCCGTTCCGCATCGCTCGGCTGCCAAACCGTGGACGATCCCTGACCGGCGACGGCGCTCAGGGGCACGACAAAGCGTTTGCTCTGAATAAATGCGCCGCTCGTTCGGCCGCGCAGCAGTCCAATGCTCGGGATTTGCAGCAGCACGGTGCCAGTGCTTTGCCCTTCGCGCTGCTGTAGTTCGTCGCGCGTGAAAAAGTGACCCAGCCCGACACGTCGATTCGCTTCGAAGTCCCGCATGCCCGCGTCAATGCGCGAAGCCAGTACTTCAACCGAGTCGAGGACGGTGAGCGGTTGCAGCACAATGCGTCGCTCCTCGTCGTCGTTGGCGGCGAACGTGATCGGCGCCGTCATCGCGCCATATCCAACACGTCGCACATTGATTTCGTGCGTGCCCGGTGGGATGTCGGCCAAGCGGAATTCGCCCTTCGCATTGCTGCGCGTTGTGAGTGCCAGTGCCGGAATGGCGACCTCAGCGTCGGCCAGCACCCGCTGTGACGAGTCGGCGACAACGACGCCAACGAAAGCGGCACCCGCCGAGCGCGCGCGATCGACCTGCACGATGTGCGTCACAAAGCGCTCGTCCGGTGCGAGGCGTAGCGTGTTGGGCGTAGAGCGTCCGCGATCCGGCAAGGCGCGCAGCGTCAACAGCACTTCGGTGGGCACACCGCACAAGCGATAGGCGCCAGTGGAGTCCGTTCGTGTTTCCAGTCGCTTGCTCTGTCGGCGCAGACTTCCGGCGGTGCCGTCAATCTCGGTCCAGTCGGCCACAACACGCGTACCGCGCAGTGCGGTGATGTCGCTCCCATCTTGCACGGTACCAAGCACTGCGCCGCGCCCGCGACCCGACGTACCAGACAACGTGCTGCCACAGAGTGCGTTTGCGAGTTGCGATGACGTGGGCACCTTGAGTCGCACCGCGGCCATGCCGTCGGCGACGATGATCGTTGATTGACTCGACGCACGGATGGAATCGAGCGACGGTGTGCTGACGGCGATCGCGTATTCGCCAGGCAGTACGTCACTGAGCGTGAAACGCCCCTCGTCACTCGTCACACTCTTCGCGCCAATGCCAACGAGTGACACGGTGGCCCGTACGATGGGCTTGCCCGACACCGAATCGAGCACCACGCCAATCACGTTCACCGGTTGACGTTTGAACAGCGTGTCGGCACCGCGTCGCAACACCACTAACTCGCCGCCCGTGGTGGCAATTTCGGACAGGCGAATCTTGGTGGACGTGGGCGAGTCTTTCGTCAACACGGGCATGCGAATCTCCCACGCCGAAATGACGACGGCACCGTCGGGTAGTCGGGTGAAGTGCATTCCGCCGCCGGCTTCATAGGCAGCCAAGGTCGTCGTGCCACCTGTGAAGGTGAAGTCGAGACGACGCAGGTCTGCCGTGGCGCGCGTGAGCCAGAGCGTGCCACGAATTTCGGACCGGAGGCGACGAGCCGCTATCGGTTCGAACGACACGCCAATTTCCGCGCTGTCACGCGCGTCGACGAGACGAATGCAGTGGTCTTCAAGAAATTGCGACGACACCAGCACATCGAGACCTGGCGCGTTGAACGTGGTCCAGTTGGCAGCATCCGTTTCGGTGTATCCGCGACGTCGCAGTGTTTCCGGCGGGAGCGATCGCCACGGCTGCGTGACGATGTCGGTGCGCACCGATGCGAGTTGCGAGCGAATCTTGCGGCCGCTCGGCTCGAGCCGGCGGTCGATGAGCATGGTGGTGGCCGTCAGTCCGCGCGCCGACGACGTGAGCGAGGTTGCCGCGATCGACGTCATCGCCTGATCCCATGCGGCGAGTATCGCGCTCACTTCGGTCGGCGTTTGTCGGCCACAACTGCTCCTGGCCACCACGCGCACGGCGTCGAGTGACAAGCGCACACCGTCCATGGTGATCGGCTGCGTTGTCACCCCACCTTCGGTGAGCACGAACACAGGGGACAGCGTGGGCACATAACCAATGCGCAACGTGCGCAAACGATACGTTCCTGGACGGGGAGCCGCGACGCGATACTCGCCGCGTTCATTGGTCAGCGATCGTGCGACAACGACCTGTGCGGAGTCAAGCAGTGTGACGACGGTGCCGGACAGCGGCCGGTTGGAGACGTCGGCGACGACGCCACGCATGACCTGCGCTGGTGCAGCGAGCGGAAGACATGCTACTGCCAGCGCCGTTGCAAGCCAGCATACGTGGCGAGTGACTCGGCGTGCGACGACGGTGTGTGCGATCATGAAATGCGTCCTCGCCGATGGCCGGGTTGACTGCACAAGCTAACAAGGATCTGGACGCCCGCGCGTCACGAGCCACCGTTGACGGCAGTCCGCACCGGTGGCCACTTTGGCAGCAATGCTCAACCGCACTGGCATATTCGCGTTGCTCGCCGCCCTCCTCAGCAGTGCGGCGTGGGCACAGCCCGCCGTGCCCAAATCCGCTGGCCCAGATACGCTCCGCGGTATCGTCGTCGATTCACTCGGTGTGGCCGTTCCGGACGCCACCGTGTATGTGGTGGAACTCCGTCGGCAAAGTGCGTACGCGCGACAACGGGGCGTTCCGGTTCGACAGTGTTGCCGCGGGCCGATACACCATAGGCGCGCGCGCCATCGGCTACGTCAGTGGCACCGGCAAGGTTGCCGTCGGCGCGGACGGCGGCACGGCCATCATCGAGATGATCCGCGTCTTGGAGTTCACCGCACAAAACGCGGATGCTTTCGCGCCTGAAGATTATCTCATGCCCGGTGGATTCGCGTCCGCGGTCCGCGCGATCAAGGGGACGTTTTGCCGCGCGAGTTGCTGCGCGACGTGGTGCATCGCGACACTGTCACCCGGCGCGCTTCCAGCGTGGAAGTGGCTCGACTGAGGAACAGGTCTCCCTGTTTCCTCAGACACGAACCGCAGAAATGCCCAGTGCGGTCGCCAGCGCCCGATCGAGTTCCTCCATCTTGCTCAGACCCAACGTGCCGACAAAATCGGTCAGCCGCGACTTGTCGATACTGATCAAACCGTCACACTGAATGCTGCTGTCGTGCTTGAGACCTTCGGCGGCGCCGACGGCGACTTCAGTAACCAGCCCGTGCCCGATCGAGAAGACGGGCGCGCAAATCACCGTTGCGTAATTTGAATCAATGAGCGGCTGGCGACTCGCCACGACGAACACGCGCGCCGGCTTCGGGTGTCCAGCGGGGCGACGCACCCGGTACAGCTCGCCGCGCCTCACTCCGCACCAAAGGCCGTCTGGAAGGACGAGGAGTCCCGCATTTCCGCATTGAGCGACTGTGCATGCCGATTGAGGGCCGCAACCGCCTGCGCGTCCCGGCTCACTTGCTCCCGCCGCTCGACGAATTCGCGAAGAATGCGTTCGGTAAATGCGGAGCGCGAAACACCAGAAGCCGTCATTCCATCGAGCGCCTGAATCAGGTCTTCGAATGTCCCAGAGGACTTGGCCATGAGTTCCGACCGAGGGAGCACCCTTCCCCGCAAGAGGGAGACCACACGCGACTCCCCCCGGATCACAGATGGCGAAGGTGTCGCCAAGCCAAACGGCCGAGTCAAGTGGCGTTCATGTCGATGAGCAGTGCGCGCGGCGCAGCGCTGACGGTCATCATGCTGTCGAGCGTGCCGTTTGTCTGCTTACAGGCGCAGGTCGCTGCCCCGTCCGCGCTTACGTCACCTATGTCGGCGCAACAGTCGCCCGACACGGTCGGGCCTCGCGCCGAGCCGTTCACCGCAGGTGAGCGCTATCTGCTGTCACTGGTGGGTGCGTCTGCCGGAATCGTCGGTTCGTACGTCATCCTGTTTGCGCATCAGCCGCGCGACTGCAACGACTTTTGCGGCCTCGACACGGACTTCGCCGCCACGTGGGGACGCGCGCTACTGATTTCCGGTGCCGTGCTTGGGGCAGCGCTGCCTCGGCTCGGGGTGCAGTGCGAGGTCAGGAAGCGAACGGTGCGCGCGGTGCTTGGGGCCGTGCCAGCGATCGTCGTCAACGCCGTGTGGCGGTCCCCCACGAACATGAATGTGTTTTGGTTCACTTTCGCTGCGTCAACCATTGGATCGACGGTGCAAGTCCATCGTTGTGCACGCCCGCTCTTTGCCCGTTCCTAAGTCAACAGTCAGTGCCTGTTCGCGTCGATGAGGCATGTTTGTCGTCCGACGATTCACTCACGGCACCAGCATCGCCGCCGGCACAACGCCAATGCCGTCCGCCCGCCGATACGCTGCTGGACCGGTGTTGATGACGAAGGCGTCGAGCAGCTGATCGCCGAGCTGCTGCTTCAGCCAGTGCAAGTGCCGCACGTCGTGGTCAGTGACTGCGCTCGCAAGCTTCACCTCGTACGCAACGCACCGCTGATCTCGGCGGAGTAGCAGGCCGTCGACTTCGTGTGCACCCCCATGCAAGCGCACATGTCGGTGATCCACGCCGGCGGCTTGGGCGTACGTGCGCATCGACAAGGCCACAAGCGATTCGAACAATGCGCCAAAGAGTCCTCCGTCGCGAAGCAGAGGACCAGCATCGGCCAGTGGCACATCCTCGCCGTTCATCAGTGCCGTTTCGTCGACGCCCAGGAGATGCGCGCTGAGT
>JANMKU010000022.1:0-10241 GCA_031372205.1 Gemmatimonadaceae bacterium
CGCTGATCGACGAACGCGAGCCACTGATTTCGAGCGCCACGGCGCAGTGGGCCCGCTACAATGTGGTCGACCGATTGGGACAGGCCGACGCGGGCGCTGTGGTGCGACTGCGCGTGCGTTCCGCAGGCGCCACGAATGCACCGATTCGCACCGTGACGAGCACGGCGATTGCCATACGCACCGCCGCCGACTTCCCAACGGAGGTGCGTCCAGAAAGAGTCGCCGAACTGCGACCCGGCGTGATGTATGTGGACATGGGGCGCATCACCGACGCTGACTTTGCGACCGCGTTGCCGAAGCTGATGACGGCGACCGCGATTGTCTTTGACTTGCGCGGCTACCCGTCGTTCAGCACGCCCTCGCTGCTGCCGCGGCTGGCCGACTCGGTGATTCGCAGTGCGCACTTCGAAGCACCGAGAACGCAGTTACCCGATCGCGCCGGCATTACGTATCGCGACGGAGCGTGGGTACTGCAGCCCGTCAAGCCGCGCATCACGGCCGCCGCGTACTTTCTCACCGATGGTCGCGCGATTAGCTACGCCGAGTCTACGATGGGCATCGTTGAGGCGTACAGGCTTGGTGAGATTGTGGGCATGCCAACGGCCGGTACGAACGGCAACATCAATCCATTCACTCTGCCTGGGGGGCGGACAGTCGTGTTCACCGGCATGCGGGTGCGTAAGCAGGATGGCAGTCAGCATCACGGTGTTGGCATTCAGCCAACGGTTCGCGTAGAACCCACCGCCAAGGGTGTATTTGAGGGGCGCGATGAGGTGCTCGACAAGGCGCTCGCGCTCATCGCCCAGCGCGCAGCCCGCCCGTAGCGATCGCTACCCTCCGCGCGTCAACGCCGTCCCGACCTGATTGATGTCCGCGTTATAGAGCACGGGATTGCTGTGACCATGCAGCGCAACTCCGATCATGGCGCGTGCCACGAGTTCAGTGGTGGTGATGAACGTCGGGGCAAGTCGCTTGAGAAGTGGTGTGATTGGTGCGGTGATGGCGTACAGCGTGCGATACAGTGCCGTGCTCGATTGGATGCCGTGCAATGGTTGGATAAATCCAGGTCGAAAGAGGTACACGGCCTTGAAGGGCAGACGTTGCAGTGCGTTCTCGGTGCGCCCTTTGACGCGCGCCCACATCACGCGACCCTGCTCGCTGCTATCTGTGCCTGTGCCTGACACGTACACGAAGGTGAGGGCGGAGTTGACCGCGACGAGGGCATGCGCTGCCGCGAGCGTGACATCGTATGTGATGCGACTGTACTCGGCCTCGGACAGGCCCATCGCCGACACACCGAGACAGAAGAAGCAGGCATCGAATCCGCGCAGGCGATCGCTGACGTCGGCATAGTTGGTGAAGTCCGCGTGCACGAGGTCGTCGAGTTTCGCGTGCGTCAGTCCAACGGGCCGGCGACCGATAGTGAGCACGCGCTCAACGCGTGCATCGGCCAGGCACTCGCGCAACACGCCCTGACCGACCATCCCGCTTGCCCCAAAGAGAATCACACGCATGGTAGTCTCGCTATCGCCTTGCGGCGTTGACGGTGATTTGCGCGGTCGGCGCGGGTGGTGCGTCGGTCCACCACGGGGACGATGGAACGGTCTCTCCCCACACGACGCTTTCACCCAGTCGCGGTGTGGTCAGCGCAATACCTGCAGTTTGCGCCGCTGCAACGGTACGCTCGATCGGTTCATTCCACGGGTGAAAGGCGAGGTTGAGCAGCCCCCAGGCCCCGTGAGCATGAGTTGTCCGCGCACCAGGCCTGCGCGCGCACCGCGTCTTCTGGCGTGAGATGCCAGTCTGGCCACCCCTCGCCGTACTCGCGATGTTGCGCCCCGATCAGCGCGTAGCCACCCCACAACGTGGCGTCGCGATCGGTGAGCGTGCGTCCTGAGGCGTGTCGCGCTGGCGTGGAGACAATCTCGAGGTTGTGGATGCGCGTGCGCTGCCACCAATCGAGTTCGATGATATGGTCGTCGGCAATGCCCCACGACGCGAGATGCGCGCCGACGCCGAGCGGCACGACAAAAGTGGTGCCGCGCGCGGCCAATGCGACGATGGTCGCGTGATCAATGTGATCATAGTGATCGTGCGAGATGACGGCCACGTCAATCATCGGCAACGCATCGCGCGCAATCGGCGGAGCATACCAACGCTTGGGGCCCGGCCACTGCACGGGTGATAGCGCCGAACGCCGTCCAACCACTCGCCACCAGAGACGCCGCCGCCACCAACGACGTCCCCAGCACCAACAGCAGTATTCGCACGACGGCGCGCCAACGTCGCGTCACCTCGGCGCGGCTGGCACCAGCATGGTCACATTGTACTTCCCGAGTGTCTGGCTCATCGTGCGCGCTTTGGCGAGGAAGGCGTTCGCCTCGACGATCGCTGCCGGCATCGCGAGCTTGACGTCAGCCGACTGCTTGATCAACGCCGCACTCGGTGTTTCCCATGCGCCCATAATCGCGCCCTTCACTGTGCCGACGCGATTGAGCACGTTGCTGTTGTCGACCGCACCACCGCCGCGACCGCCACCGAAGCCTGCACCGGCGGCGAACGCGGCGAGATTGCCACCACCAGTCGGCACACCAAACTTCGCACGGAGCGCGTCGAACTCTTTCCGAAACGCGACAAACTTCGCTTTGTCCGCTTCAGGCGCAGCGCTGGAATCCATCTTTGGCGCGGCCTTGGTGACTTCCGCGTACAGCTGGTTGAGTGTGCTCGCCGTTTCCGTGCCGCGCTTTTGCAGCGCGTGTAATTCCATCACGAGCGCGTTGTAGTTGGCGCGGGCGAGGCCAGTGAGTGGCACCGCTGGGTCCATGACAATCTTGATCGGTTTCGTGTCGACCGCTTTGCCATCAACCATCAGCGCGACCGAGTAGTTGCCGGGCATCACGTACGGTCCCGTGGTTGCTCCACCAGCGCCGCCACGTCCGCCGCCCCCACCACCGCCGCCACAGGGATTCTCCGGGAGATATCCCACCGTTGGGAGTGGCATTGGCGTATTGGGAATCGGTCCGCGTCCAGCACCACCCGCCCCTCCGGCCCGTCCACCACCACCGGCGCCCGCGCCACGCCCACCATCGGCCGGTGCATCGCCCGAGGTGATGGGGTCAATGCGCTGATCCCAGCAGATGGTTTGAATACCGGCCTGATTGCGCGCCGCGGGTACCACGAGGTCGCGAACACGCGCACCGGTCGCGTCCGTGATGCGCAGCGTCGGATTCGTCGCTGTGGCCTGGAAGTGCACCTGCAGAATGGCTTCCGTCGGCGGATTTTCGCCGGTGAAGAACTGATGCCCCCAGAACTCATCGTTGCGATCGTCCTTCGCCTTCCACTGCAATGCCATGCCCGGTGTGAACAGGGTCGCCGCTGATTTCTGCGCCGCGCTGTACTCCTGAATGGGCTCGAGGTGATCGAGAATCCAGAGCGCGCGTCCATGCGTGGCGACGAGCAGTGCATTGTCGCGCGGATGAATGGTCAGCTCGTCAACACGTACCGTGGGAAAGTTGGCCTTGAGACGACGCCAGTGCGCCCCGCGATCGAGCGAGAGAAAAATACCCGTCTCTGTGCCGATGTAGAGCACATCCGCATTCCGCGTGTCTTCCGTGAGCGTGCGCACATTCTCGCCGCGCAAGTTGCTGTTCAGCGAACGAAAGGTGGCCCCGAAATCGTTGCTGACCCAGATGTACGGCTCGTAATCATTCTGTCGATGGTTGTCGACAGTGACGTACACGGTGGCGGCGTCAAAGCGCGACGGCACGATCTTGGACACGAACGCGTAGCCGGACGGAAAGCCAGGCAAATTCTTCGTGATATTCTGCCACGTTTTGCCGCCGTCCTTCGACGCGCTCACGGTGCCGTCGTCTGTGCCGGTGTAGTACACGCCGAGTTGCTTCGGCGATTCGCCAACGGCCACAATCGTGGGCCACGACGACACGCCGTCGTTCCGCGAGAAGGCGATGTCGCTACCCTTGACGCCCATCGTGACGATGTCGTTGCGGTTTTCGTTCTTCGTTAAGTCAGGACTGAGTGCCGTCCACGAGTCGCCGCGGTCCGTCGACTTGAACAGCCGATTGGCGGCAGCGAGCAGTATGCCCGGATCATTGGGCGAGAGCATCAACGGCGTATCCCAATGGAAGCGGTACGTGTCGCCGGCCACGTGGTTGACAATGTTTGTGGGCGCTGGCCGAATACTCTTCGACTCGCCTGTCACCTTGTTGCGACGCGTCATGTTGCCGTCTTGCGACTCGGTGTAGACAATGCGAGAATCGCGAAGATCGGGGATGGCCACGAAACCGTCGCCGCCCTGAATCTGAAACCAGTCGTAGTTGAAAATGCCGCGTCCCATGCGCGAGGCACTCGGTCCGCACCAATCGTAGTTGTCCTGCATGCCGCCGCAGACGTTGTACGGGAACTCCATGTCGAACCCGACGTGATAAAACAGACCGACCGGAATGTTCGGAATGAATGACCACGTCTTGCTCATGTCGTACGACACGGCCACACCACCATCGTTGCCGATCAGCAGATGCTCCGGATTGCCCGGATCGATCCAGATCGCATGCACGTCGTCATGCGTCACGAGTGCAGCGTCCGTTTCGAAGGACTTGCCGCCGTCGACGGTCATTTGCATACCAACACCGCCCATGTACACGCGATCGGCATTGGTCGGATCGATGCGCACCTGACTGAAGTACAACGGACGCGGATTGACCGAACTCACTTTCTTCCACGTCATCCCACCGTCGTCGGAGCGATAAAGTCCGGTCACCCCCGCGTCACCGCCACCGCCCGCGCCACCGCGACCGCCGCGTCCACCACCACCGCCGCCAGCCCGACCACCCGCTGCCGCTGAATCCGGTGAGCTTTCGTCAGCCGCCGGTGCGCCGCGACCGCCAGCCGCTCCTCCTTCGAGCGACGCGTACACAATGTTTGGATCTTTACGATAGATGTCGACGGCGATGCGGCCGAGCGCGCCTGCGGGAAACCCTGCGCCGGTAATGCGCGTCCAGTTGTCGCCGCCGTCGGTCGAACGCCAGAGGCCACTGCCTGGGCCGCCGCCGTTCACGCAACAGGTGGTGCGCCGACGCTGATACGTGGACGCATACAGCAACTTGGAATCGCTGAACGACATCGCGAGGTCATTGGCACCGGTCTCGTCGTCGACCGCAAGCACGCGCTTCCACGTGCGCCCCGCATCGGTCGTCTTGTAAATCCCACGTTCTCCGCCGGCGCCGAACAACGGGCCCGTGGCAGCCACCAGCACCACATCGTTGTTGGTCGGGTCGATAACGATGCGATTGATGTGCTTCGAATTCGCCAAGCCCATCATCTGGAACGTGGTGCCGCCGTCGGTGGACTTATAGACGCCGCCACCCCACGAAATGCTCTGCCGGTTGTTCGACTCCCCACTGCCAACCCAGACAAGATTCGGATCCTTCTGCGACACTGTCACGTCGCCAATGGAAATCAGTCCCTGATCCTGAAACAGCGGCGTGAACAGCGCGCCGTTGCTGGTGGTTTTCCAGACGCCACCGTGCGCGCTGCCCACATAGTAGATCGCCGGGTTTGCCTCAAACACTGCGAGATCGGCGATGCGACCCGACATTGTCGCCGGACCGATCGACCGAAAATGCAACCGATCGAACTCCTGGGCGACGGGCAGCGAGGCGAGCTGCGCGGTGAGCGCATGCGGGGCGAGACTGACCAGTAATGCTGAGTGGACGGCAGCGTGGACGAGACGGTTCGACATCGGTTCTCCGTGGCGCGAAGTGGGTATCTGTCGAAAGTACGCTCCGGTTCCTACCTTCGCTGGTCTGCGGCCCTCGAAGGCGCCGGTCGGACGCCATGATGCACTCCATCACCACGCCAATGTCCCTGAACGCCATCGCTCCTTTCGCGCCGCGGCGCATTGTCATCGGCGCCAATGCACACGCCGACCTCGCGACGGCACTTCGCCATGCTCGGCCGGATCTCGAAATCCGCGGCGCCAAGTTTACCGACATCACGGCTGCCGACCTGTCGTGGGGCGAGGCCTACCTCGGCTTCAAGCGTCCGCTCACGCCGACCATGGGCAACGTGCGATGGGTGCATTCCACTGGTGCCGGCGTTGACGCGTGGTTCACGCCACACGAGTTGCCGGCCACCATCCTGCTGACGCGATCGTCGGAATCGTTCGGCCCCATGATTGCCGAATGGGCGCTAACGCGCGCCCTCGCCATGTCTCAACAGTTGATCGACCTCTTTCTCTGTCAGGAGGAAAAGATCTGGCGACAGCGTGATATTGCGATGCTGCGCGGCACGACTGCGGTGGTGGTCGGAACGGGTGATGTTGGGCTGCACGTCGGGCGACTCTTCGCGGCGCTCGGCTGCTACGTGCATGGGGTATCGCTCTCTGGCACCGGCGACCCTTCCGTGTTCGAGAAAATGGCGCCGGTGTCTGAACTCTCGCAGGTGGTCGCTGATGCCGATTGGCTTCTGCTCATGCTGCCGTTGACGAAGGACACGCGCGGGTTGGTGAGCCGAAACGTCCTGTCTGCTTGTCGTGGCGCCGTCTTGATCAATGCTGGGCGCGGTGCCGTGGTCCAGGAGTCCGCCATCCCGGTGGCGTTGGAGCAGGGTTGGCTGGCCGGCGCTGCGTTGGACGTGTTCGATGTGGAGCCATTGCCGTCGGAGTCACCACTCTGGAGTGATCGCCGGGTCATGATCTCGCCACACATCTCTGGACTGACCACGACGGCCGGAGCGGTTGCAGGCTTCGTTGAATGCCTGACCGCACTGGAGCGCGGTGAAACGCCGCGGTGGGTCGTGGACCGCGAACGTCAATACTGATTCGGCGATCCGGTCACGGCAAAAAGCGTACGCGTTCGTCGGCGTTCGGCAGCAGGCAGGCGGGAGCCGTGAGCGTGTGACGTCGGGTTGCAATCGCATTGTACACCGCGTCGCGTAGAGCACGCGGTACCGCTCGGCCCAGCCACGCCAACACGCGCCACGCGCCGCCGAGGTACGTGAGCACGGAGAGTGCGGCGTCGGAGCGAATGAGCGTGCGAGACACGGTGCCGTCCGCTGGCTCGAACCAGACGACCGAATTCGCCGTCGCGACCGCAGGAAATTGCGCGACGACATGTGACCCGAAGTCCCCTTGCAACGGTGCGAAGCGGAGCAGATAACCCGTGCGCACCGTTTCGCGCGCGAGTACGAACTGCACACTGCGCGCGCAGAATCCGCAATCGCCATCGTAGAGCAGCACCGGCGCGCGCGTGGGCGACGCTCCCAGGGAGGTGGGCACCGAACGGACGCCAGCGGATTCGGGTGTCGCAAGTGGGACGTGCACTGAGGGTAGTTGTGTTGGCACCACCGCTTTCGCAAGGTCATCAGGGTCGGCCTGATTTCAGAATGTCCGACTGGCGAGAGCATTCCGTCGGGCCATCCGCCGACGTACCATGCATCCACCCGATACGACCATTCGAACCATCTCTCTTTCGGTCATGCCAGCCACTGCGAGCCGTCTGTCCGTTTTCACCGAGTCCGTCATCCGCGGCACCACCCGCATGGCTGCGCAGTATGGCGCTGTGAATCTGTCGCAAGGTTTCCCCGATTTCGATCCGCCGCAGGAATTGCTCACCGCGCTGGAAGACGCGGCGCGGGGATCGAATCATCAGTACGCGGTGACCTTCGGTGCCCCGCGATTTCGTGACGCACTGGCGCGGAAAATCGGACGTTTCACGGGCTTGGACGTAAGTGCGGACCACGACCTGTGTGTGACGTGCGGCAGCACCGAAGCAATGATGGTGGCGATGATGACCGCCTGCAATCCGGGCGACAAGGTGATCGTCTTCTCGCCGTTCTACGAGAACTATGCCGCCGACGCGATTCTCTCCGGTGCGCAGCCCATTTACGTGCCGCTGCATGCGCCGACCTTTGAGTTCGACGCGGACGAACTGGCTCGCGCCTTCGCGCAAAAACCAAAAGCGATCATCATCTGCAATCCCGGCAACCCAACAGGGAAGGTGTTTCGTCGCGATGAGCTGATGGCCATTCTCCGGCTCGCCGAGCAGCACGACACCTTTGTTATCACGGACGAACCGTACGAGCACATTGTCTTTGCGCCGCACGAACACATTTACTTCGCCACGTTGCCGGGGGCGTTCGAGCGCACGATCACGTGTAACTCCCTCTCGAAAACGTATTCCATCACGGGATGGCGACTGGGGTACGTGCATGCGGCGCCACGCGTCATCGCGCAGGCACGCAAGGTGCATGATTTTTTGACAGTTGGGGCGGCCGCACCACTACAAGACGCGGCCATTGCTGGGCTTGAACTCCCGGACAGTTACTACACGGGCCTGCAGACCCTCTACACGCGCAAGCGCGAACTTTTCCTCGGCTATTTGCAGCAGATTGGCCTGCCGTACACCGAGCCGCAGGGCGCCTACTATGTGATGGTGGATATCGCGTCGCTGGGCTTCGCGACGGATACGGAAGCATCGGAGTGGCTCATCAAGGATATCGGTGTGGCCGGTGTCGCGGGGTCCAGCTTCTTCCGCGAGTCAGTGCAGAACTTCATTCGGTTTCATTTTGCGAAACGCGACGAAACGTTGCACGCCGCCGGTGAGCGACTGTTGCGGCTGCGCGCGGGCCGTTGAGGTAGCGATGCGCAACGTATCGGGCGCGATGGTCGCGTGTGCCGCAACACTGGTGATAGCCGCGTGTGCATCTGGCCGTTCGGGCGAGACCAACGCTGGCCCGCGCACGGCCGTGCAAGCCGACGGGTGGACCATCGCGCGTTCGGTTGCCGATACGGTGCGCACTGAGCGCATCGCCCCAGGAGTGCAGTTGCATCACCTGGTGCAACGCACGGCACCGTGGCGCGCCGAAGTGTTGGACATCGATCTCGATGCGTGCGTGGCGGTACGGAGCGTCAAGGGCAACGTCACGGCCGTTGGTCGCGCGACACCAAGTGCGTTGCTCACGAGCATGGCGGAGGCGGATCTTCCCGTCGCGGCTGTCAATGCCGATTTCTTTCTGGCCGGTGGCGTTCCTGTTGGTGCGCTCGTCACTGGCGGCAAACTCATCGCCGGGCCAATCGATCGCCCGGTGTTCGCCATGAATCGCGTCGGACGCCCGTGGATTGGACTGATGACGGCGGACGGTCGACTCACCACACTGAAGGGTCGCATCACGCTGGAGACGTGGAATCGTCCGTCGTCCAAAGTGCCGGGCGTGGTCGATGCGAATTGGGGCCAGGCGCTCGACTCACTCTCGCGCCGCGGTGCGTGGATGCTCGTGCCCGCACCGCGTGACTCGATGGGCCCACGTTACGTCGCGCAACCCGCCACCGGTACGGACCCGTTGATGGCGCGCGGTGACACGTTACTCATCGTGGGAATTGCGACCAACGCGGAAACGGCATTGCTCCTGTCTCGCGGCGACACGGTGCGTGTGCGTCGCGCCCTCCGTCCGTTTCAGCCGCGTGAGGTTGTCGGCGGATTCCCGCTGCTGGTGCGCGACAGCGTCATTGCGACGGTCGTCGATTCAGCCGGTGCCGCGAGTTTTCGCGGATTGAATCCGCGGACGGCCGTGGGCTATGCCGCCGAAGGGCGACGCTTGCTGTTAGTCGTCGTCGATGGACGCCAACCCGGCTACAGCATGGGCATGACGGTGCGGCAGACTGCGGAACTGATGCTCGCGCTCGGCGCGCGTGAAGCGCTCAACCTCGATGGGGGCGGTTCGTCAGCCATGGTCCTTCGCGCCGCCGCCGCCAATCCGCGCATCGTCAATCATCCGTCGGATTCGGTGGGTGAGCGATCGGTCGGCGACGCGCTGGCACTGCTCCGCTCGTGCACGGTACCGCGGTGAGCGCCAACAAGAACCCGTTGCATGGGGTCACGCTCGAACGAATGCTCAATGAGCTTGTCGACTATTTTGGATGGCCCGCGATGGGACAGCGCATCAAGATTGGATGCTTCACGAGTGATCCGAGCGTGAAGTCGAGCCTCACGTTTCTCCGCAAGACGCCCTGGGCGCGCGACAAGGTAGAGAGCATGTATCTCTTCATGCTGCGCGACAAAGCGCGCCAGCAAGCGCGCGAGCAAGCACGCGCGCAGGCGCCCACCGCCGGTTAAGTGCAATACGATATGTCCACATTGGATTCCAACAACGAGCATCCGCTCGCCGAACGACTCCGCGCGGCCGCGGAACTCCTGGAGCTGATCGCCACCGACCGCACCGTGCTG
>JANMKU010000109.1:0-12239 GCA_031372205.1 Gemmatimonadaceae bacterium
GGCGTTGGATCTTCTCGGCGCTCCGCCTTCAGTCGTTGCTCCACCGCGCTATCCTGCACCGCCGCGACGGGCGCACGTGTCGGTGCACGTTGCGCGCGAGCATCGGTCGGCGATAGCAGGGCGACCGTCGCCGCAAGGCCCAGTGTGATGGAAGAACGTGTCGTCATGAAGGAGGGCTCTCCGGGAGCGGCAGGTGCGGGACGAACAGCGCGTCCCACGGAGATACTGCCAAAGTGCCAACGGCGCCACACCTGCCCGCAAACGCGCGACGATGCGGATGCTGTCGCGACTGGGCCGCCAGATGACTCGAGCGCTCGATTTGCAAACGCGTGGAAGGAGTGCGAACGTCACTCTCATCGTCGCAGGCAGGCCGTCGCAGTAATTCGCCATCCTGGCACCAGACAACGAACCGGGTCGACCGAGGCATGAAGACAGCAATCTGTGTCAGGACTCTCGTGCTTTGCGCGTGCATCGCGACCCCATCCGCCGCGCAAACGCTGACCGATGTGCTTCCAGCGTCAGCCATGCACTGCGCACTCACGGAGCCGCCCGAGCAAGCAGGAATCGCGGCAACACCTGGTGGCTTTGTCATGGTCTTCCCGCGCAACACCGCGCTCTCAGACACCTTCACCGGCTGCAAACTCATGTGGATCGTCGATGGCGCCAAGTTCCGGCGCTTCGCGACGTTGTATTTCAAAAACGGCAAGCTCGCGGTCGCCGCTGCACACGACACACGTGGTGATCCCAACAAGCTCACCGGGGCCTGCGCGTTTCCGGACGGCAAGTCTTTGCTGCCAAAGACCGGCCAGCAAACACGCGACGCGGGCTGCGCCGGCTTCTCCGGTGATGCGTTCTACGGGCTGCGCTTGCCGACATGGCCACGACGATGCCTCACGGATACGGGGGCGGCGGTGTGTCAGGCAGATCCGCGCGAGTTCGCCGACCATTCGCCATGACCTATGACACGCTCAGCCATGTGAGCTCGGCGCTCGCGGACCGCTCCCGCGTCATCCGCGAGATCGGTGCCGGTGGCATGGCGACCGTGTACTTGGCAACCGACTTGCGTCACGGTCGCGATGTCGCAATCAAAGTGCTGCGCGGCGAGGTAGCGGGCGTGCTCGGCGGCTCATGGTCCGTCTCGCTCGTGTGGGCTGAACGAAGGGGTCACACGCTCGTCGCAGACACACTTCGTCGCGCTTCGACACAAAGGACACATGGGCGTCTCAAGTAGACTGCTCTTCGCTTGGCAGATTGCGCAGCTGGCGCGGACTAGCACGGCCGATATTCAGGAAACGCAGAACGGCGAGCAGTGGCAGATCGGGGCATGTGAGTGTGGGCGCGGATGACGGGTGAAGCAATGCGGCTGGGCGCGCGGCCGCAGTCTTGTGCATGCTTGCGGCGTTGCTGGTAACATTCCTTGCTGGTACTACAGGTATTCGACCGGGAGAAGACACACGTGAACATCGTGCTGTGGGTCCTGCAGGCTATCGCCGCACTTGTGTACGGGGCGTCGGGTGTCATGAAGGTTTTCATGTTCGACAACGTGAGCGCGGACGTCCCGTCGTTTGGTGCCTTGCCCCGGAACATGTGGACGGCACTTGGCATTGTGGAGCTCACGTGCGTCGTCGGGCTGATCGTTCCCGCCGTGTTCCACTGGCGGCCCGCGCTCACGGTGGTAGCTGCGGCAGTCTTGGCTGTCGAGAGCCTTGTGTTTATCTGGGTACACGTGAAGTACCGCGAGATGGCACCCATCATCATGAGTGCTGTGCTCGGCCTGCTCACGGCGTTCATCGCATACGGCCGGATGATCCTGCTACCGATCCGCTGACCAGCCATCGTGGGCAGCAACAACCTGCTGCGTGTGTTCAGCGTGAGTACTCTGTACGCCACGCTGCGCGACCGCTCGTTGCGGCTACGTGCCTGGCGTTCACCGCGCCTTCCACTCCCATCCGCGCGCAGCCGGGCGCGTGGCTCAACATCCGTGGCACCACTCCCGAATGCTTGCTGTCCTTTGCGAGCAACTTCATCTCACTGTTGATCTCATCTGCCATCCACGCGCTCCGCATGGGGCGCATGCCGTCAAACATTCCAACGAGCATTTCCACTTCACGTGCACCGCGCGGACGGTTGGCGTACCAGCCGTAGTACCGCGTGGTGACGTGCCCCTTGTCCGGAATGTGCACGACCCGGGCGAGGAACTCGAGCGGGTCGGCGGTCTCGGTCCCCGCCGTGGGACCTTCGGCCTTGTCGGACCGGTACGTCACCGCCTTCGCGGTCCGGTCGTAGGTGAGCCGTTCCAGCGACCGGATTGCGGGCACCGGGCGAGCCGGGTGGCTCTCCTCGACGTCTCATCCCCACGCTCATGAACACGCTCGCGCCGTTCGGCGCGCGCGCTCCAGCATGGCCTGCGCCCCGCATGGTGCCCGAGGTACGCGTGCGTGGCAATCAGAACCGAACAGTGGCCCCTATTGCCGGGCAGCGTCGATCCTGATCGTCGCTCGTGCGAGGCAGGATGCGCAGGTAGCTTACTGATTCAGCGATGCCAGTTCGTCCTCATGCTGCTGACGCGATAGCTGTACTTGGCATGCCGGTTGGGCGGCGCGGTTGGCGCGAGTACGAACCATTGCTCTTGGAGTCGTCCCGTCCCGGCCTTGTCTCGAACGGCCGGTCAAGCAGAACGCCGTCCATTGTTCGCAACTGAAGTCCGAAGGGGAAGCCCAAGCGATGGAATTCCGAGAAGACGCGAGCCCCGCGCTGTCCGGCCCGGGATAGTTGGTACGAAGCGGCGGTTGGGCCTCCACGGTAACGTGGTGGCAAGTCCTGCCCCACAACTATCACGCGCTCACCGTCTGGCACGCGAGCGGGTCGACCTCGAAAATCTGCTGCAGGAGCGCCGCCCATCGACGGGTGGCCTCAGTCGGCGCGAGTCGTGGCGCGGGGACGATCAGGGGTGGCGTATGTCAGGTCGTCGATTCGTCGGCTGATACTTGACACGATCGGCAGGCCAACCGACGCCGCGTGCCCGAAGGGCCGAATCCATCAGCGCGCGTTAATCGTCGTCGGACGGTGCGTGAACAAGGGAATCACGACGAGCGACATCGTCATCCACACCAGCTCATGTGCGACCCTCACGTTCGCAATCACCGTCGGTTGATTGTCGTCTGGTACTGCACATGCCGTTTCAGAGCACACGGGCTGCAAGATGGAGTTTCGCCACATTTTTTGTGGTAAGTTCCCACCCATGAGTGAGCCGTTCGATCGATTGACGTCCGCGCTCGCGGACCGCTATCGCGTCACCCGCGAGATCGGTGCCGGTGGCATGGCGACCGTGTACTTGGCAACCGACTTGCGTCACGGTCGCGATGTCGCAATCAAAGTGCTGCGCGGCGAGGTGGCGGGCGCGCTCGGCGCCGATCGTTTCTTGCGCGAGATCGCCGTCACGGCCCACCTCGATCATCCCGCAATCCTGTCGCTGCTCGATTCAGGCAACGCCGACGGCATGCTCTACTACGTGATGCCGTTCGTCCGTGGCGAGTCGCTGCGTGCGCGGCTGTTGCGCGAACGGCAGCTGCCAGTCGACGACGCGCTCGACATCACACGCGCTGTGGGCGACGCGCTCACATACGCACATGCGCTTGGCGTCGTGCATCGCGACATCAAACCCGACAACATCCTGCTCTCGGGCAACCAGGCCCGTGTGGCCGACTTCGGCATCGCGCGCGCGTTGTCGGAGGTGCACGGCGATACGCTCACCGGCACAGGAATCGTCGTCGGCTCGCCGGCGTATATGAGTCCGGAGCAGGCCGCCGGTGAGCGGGATCTCGACGGGCGCAGCGATGTGTACGCCCTCGGGTGCGTCCTCTACGAAATGCTGGCCGGTCAGCCCCCGTTCTCTGGGCCCACGCAGGAAAGTCTGATGCGGCAGCACCTGGTCACACCGCCGCCAGATGTGACGCAGCTTCGACCGCACGCGCCGCCGCATATCGCCGTCGCACAGGCACGCGCGATGGCCAAAGCGCCCGCCGATCGTTTCCAGACGTCAGCGCAGTTTGTCGCCGCGCTGCGCACAGTGACGACAGGCGATACGTCGTCGCCCGCGCTCGCGGTGTCGATAGCGATGCGAGGCACGCGCCGCATGACCTGGCTCGTCGGCGCGGCGGTCGTTGTCGTGTCGGCCGCCGGCACTTGGTTCACGCTGTCTTCATCAACCTCACGCAAAGCAAGTGAGCGGCCGCTCATCGCCGTGTTGCCCTTCCGCAATATCGGTGCTGCTGCCGACGAGTACTTCGCCGATGGACTCACGGAGGAGATTACGTCGCGTCTCACCACGATTTCGTCCATCGGCACGATCTCGCGCACCACATCACTGAGCTACAAGGGATCCACCAAGCCGCTCCGCGAGATCGCGAAAGAACTGGGCGTGACGTACGTGCTTGAGGGGACCGTGCGCACCGAGCGACTGGCCGATGGCACCGGACAAGTACGTGTCACACCGGAACTGGTGCGCGGTGACGCCGACACGCCGCTCTGGACCGATCGCCTGACCGCCGGGTTGGCGCCGGGCGAGCTGTTCAAGGTGCAGGCGCAGATCGCCGAACAGGTGGCTAACGCGCTCAACCTGACGCTGCGCGCTGGCGAGCGGCAGGCGATTCAGCGCGTGGAAACGGTCGATGCTGAGGCCCACAACGCGTACTTGCTGGGACGGTTCAGCCTCGCCAAGTCCTCGGAAAAGGGGAACGACGAGGCCGTGGCACTCTTCACGCAGGCGGTCACGAGGGATTCAGTGTATGCGCGCGCCTGGGCCGGGCTCGCTGATGCCTACCTCAGCATGCCGTACTTCCCGCAGGCGAGCGTCTCCGAAACGGTGGCATTCGCCAAAGCCGCCTCGGCAGCAAGTCGCGCCATCGCACTCGACAGCACCATCAGCGAGGCCCACGTGTCGCTGGCCGCCGTGCTCTCTGGCAGCTGGCGATGGGCCGACGCCGAACGCGAGATCGACGCGGCCCTTCGCCTGGATCCGGACAACGCTGATGCGCGCACGGCGCGAAGCAGTCTGATGTTGACGCTGGGACGCTATGCCGAAGGGGTGGCAGAAGCCGAGCGTGCCGTGCAACTCGAGCCGGCGTCGCCTGGCGTGCGCCACGGCTATGCGGCGGCGCTTGCATTGAGCGGGCGACTCGACGACGCGGCGGCCAGCGAGCGCGTCGCGCTTACCCTCGATCCCACCTACCGGTTCGCGCACCTCGGGCTCGCCGAGATCGCCGCCGTCAGGCGCGACTTTGCCACCATGGGCCGCGAGTTCCTTTTCCTGCCGCCACTGGCCGAGATCGGACGAGCTCTGGTGAAGATGAACACGACACAGGCGTCCAAACAACAAGTGATACGAGCCATCAGCGCGATCCAGTCATCCAATCGAGGGCTCGATGCCGCGCGTAAGGGATGGATGTACGCCGCCATTGGCGAGGTCGATCTCGCGTTGCCTGAATTCGAGGCCGCCATCCGAGCTCGTTCAGGATTGTCCGCACTGCAATTCCCGTCGGTCCAGCGCGCCTTGGGATCATCGCCGCGCTACAAGGCATTGCTGCGGATGGCGGGCCTCGCGAAATAGGGAGCGCCGGTTTCGCCGAGCACGCATCCGCCATGTCGGGTCAGCCTCGCACACATACGCATTATGTCAACGCGGCGACGGCGGCCTCGGCTCGCCCACGGTCTGCGCAGACCCATGCTGGGCGACGGGTGCTTCCATCCCACCCTCACCGAGGCTGCGCGGTTGCTCACCGCCCGTGAGCGCGCGACCGACACGTCGCCCAATGAGAAACGTTCCGGCCGCCGCACCACCGCCCATCGCCAAGAGGAGCGCCAGGTTGAGAATCGCGGTTGGTGGGGACCACACCCGGAACCCGTTCATGACGCCGATAAAAAGGAAGTAGAGCAGCCCACCGCCCGCACCAACGGCAGTCACGAACGGAAGCGAGAGCGTGTCGAAGGACTTGCGACGTGCGACGATCGCCAGCACACCCGAGAACACCACGCCCACGAACGATGCGACGACCGACAGTTTCCCGACCATCCGGAACAGGTCGATCCAGGTGAGCTCTCCCGCGAGCAGCCCAGCAGTCCCGACCACCGCGCTCACCACACCAACGCCGGCGGCAAAGGTCAGTCCAGTGCCCACCATCCCACGCATCACCCGTAACCAACGCGGCATATCACTCTCCTGGCAGTTCCGCTTTGCGTCACAAAGTACGCAGAGGTACGCGCCAGGGCAAGCGCTACTCAGTGACCGCTTACCGGCGCGGGACAACGCGGGCCGCACCACACGTGAAATACGGGTCTTGACACTGTGTGTGATAACACATATAATCATCCCATGCCGTCGTCCTTGCAAACAGAACTCCGCCAGCACAAGCCGTTTGCCAGCCTCCGCGAAGAGGCCGCGATTAACCTGCGCCGAACCGCGGCGGCGTGGGAAGTGACGTTTGACCGGATGCTTGAGGCGTACGACATCACGATTACCCAATACAACGTCCTGCGCATTCTGCGCGGCGCAGGTGCTGACGGTCTCTGCCGCCAGGAAATCCGGGATCGGCTGGTCAATCGCATGCCGGACGCCACCCGTCTGCTCGATCGCATGGAAGCGGCCAAACTGATCACCCGTCAACGCAGCGAGACCGACCGTCGCATGGTGAACACGCTGCTCACCCCACGGGGCCGAAAATTGGTGGATGCGCTGAACGCTCCAACCGCCGCCGAACATGCGCGAAGCCTGGGGCATCTCAGTGACGCCCAGGTGCGCACGTTGAATGAGTTGTTGACGTTGTTCCGGGACCGGCTGGGCTGAGTTTTTTTGCACTAATACGTGTTATAACACCAAACGCTACAACACACTTTAAGGAGAACCGTTTCCATGCAGCTGTTCACCTCACCATCCGTCCGCCATGTCAACGTGGGCTTGTCCGTCCTCCGCAGCATTTGAAAGGCGGCTTCTTCATGCCGACTGGATATGAGTTCGCGCTGACGCTCGCAACGATAGCCGCAACGCTGACCGTGACTGGTGCCGGCGCCTGGTCACTCGATGAAAAGCTCGCGCAGCGCGCCTAACCGCGCACGCACGCACACACGCACGATCACCTCACACGGAGCACTACCATGCCAACGCGCCATCGCTCACTCCACATCGCGGCCGCCGCACTCACCTTCGGTGCATTCCACACAAGCCACGCGCAATCGGCGTGGGTCAAGCCGGCTACCCCGGCGCCGAAACACGAAGTGCAGGTGCCCGCGGTTGAAAAGAATCTGAAAACATTTGATGCCCTCGATTTCGAAGTCTTCAGCGGACAGAAGTGGGCCCGCCTCAGCGAGAGCCATGCCAAGGACATCGTCGTGACATGGCCCGATGGACACGAAACGAAGGGCATTGAAAAGCACATCGAGGATCTCAAAGCGTTGTTCGTCTACGCCCCTGATATCACGATCAAGGATCATCCAATCCGCTTCGGGGCCGGCTCGTGGACCACCGCCACGGGCGTCATGACGGGCACCTTCTCCAAGCCCATGCCCATTGGCGACGGAAAAACGATTGCCCCAACCGGGAAGCACTTCGCGCTCGGTATGGCGACCCTGGCGCACTGGAACGCGAGCGGCCAGATCGATCACGAGTATCTGTACTGGGACAACCAGGATTTCATGAAGCAAATCGGACTCGCGAAGTAAATCCAACCTCACACCACCAGGCTCTCACATGTCTCGCATACAGATCGGCATCATTGGCGCCGGAAACATGGGCGCGGCGTTTGCCAAACGATTCGCTGCGGCAGGGCACGACATCGCTATCACGGCAAAGGACATCACACACGCGCAGCAGGTAGCACTTGCCGCCGGTACCAACGTTCGCGCCGTTGCTTCCTCTGAGCTTGCAGCCAATGCAGACGTCGTGATCGTTGCCACGCCGTATGGCGCCGCCGCCGATGCACTGCACGCAGTTGGCGATCTCACAGGAAAAACCGTCATCGACATTACGAATCCCCTCACGCCTGATATGTCAGGCCTCTCGCTTGGCTACACCACGTCGGCCGCCGAGGAAATCCAACGTGCGATTCCGACGGCGCACGTAGTGAAGGCATTCAACACGGTCTTCGCGCAGGTGCTCGGCACGCCGACGGCCAACAAGGTGCACGTATTCTTTGCGGGTGACAACGCCGCAGCAAAGGACACCGTTCGTGCCCTCATCGAAAGCGCGGGCTTCGAAGCAATTGATTCGGGTCCGCTCACCAACGCACGACAACTCGAACCGCTTGGCTTGCTCAACATCTATCTCGGCTACGTGGTTGGCCGCGGCACCGGCGGTGCGCCGGCCTACGCTCTCGCGTGACGCAGGAGGACGTTTGCCACGTAGGTGACTGATTCAACAGAACAGGTGACGTATAAGCCACGTCGGGTCAGCCTCGTGCTGCTGTTGCGTTGCGCAGCACGTCCGCTGACCGCGTCACCGTCTATCCATGTCGAGTCGAGTGCGCGCGCGATGTCGCTGCGCGATGCGGGGCGTTCACGCGAGGTGCGTAGAGGCTTCTTCTACGGACTCCACGCATGATTTTGCCGTGAGCACTGTGGACTCGCACAACCCTTAATTGGCTGTCAACACCTTTACCGCGGTCGCGGCCGGCTGCGCGTGGCCAAGAACGCACGCAGCCCTGGGGGCTTGTCCCAGAGAAACGCTTCCAGGACAAGTATGTAGACGTGGATCAACGCAACGAGGGCAACCGCAATATTCGATGCCGTTGACATCAGCCGCCCATTGGCCCCGCCTGCTTGCCCGCCTTGACCTTTGCACTGAACTGCAGGTCGTAGTTGTTCGGCGTCGTGGTATGGAAACTCCTGTATGCGGGTGCGCCACCAGCGGTTGGCAAGGCGGCCTGACTGAGAGTATGCGATGCGCCATGGCCGTCAACAAGACCGACATTTCGGGTTGCCACCGCCATATCGGCACCCTGATTGCCTACTTTCCGCCCCACAACCTGCCGGGATGACACCGAGGGCCTGGCACCGGTCTCGCATTAGAGACCGTCATATCGAACTGCTCATGCATGCCACCCCTGTTGGAGCGACGCACGTGCTTCCCTCGCTGCAGACATTCTTCGGGCTCACGATACCCGTCTCGGGTGCCCCTATTCCACCGTCGATTGCGCGCGATCTCGTCAAGCGCATCAAGGACGCCACCGCTCTGCTGCAGCAGGATGAGGTGCCCGTTGCGCAAGCCGCTGAGCTCCGCCGCGACGCGGAGCTGTATCTGGCGCTCCGACGCACTCGCACTCTTCGCTTGCCTGCGTGGTTGGAACGCGCCTGCGATGACGATGCTCATGCACTGATGCGACTGACGGCCAACACGCCGCCGATGCTTCGCGCGTCCGAACGGCTGGTGGCGTAGCAACTCCCGCATCGCGCATGACGGCCGTGACGCTTGCGGTGACCACGCTGCCTCGCAAATCAAATCACCGTCACTTGCCCGGTGTGAATCCAGCGCGCGCTACGTCGATGATGCGACGTCCAATGGGCAGGGTAAGGGGCGCGCTAGCCGCTGCGTCCGTCATGGCGCTCCGGCCAGCCGATGACCACCTACTGCGGGTGCTGAACGGCCGTCGTGTCTGCCGATGTGATGCGCGAGCGTCGCTCCACGCGTTCACGAGGCAGCGTGAAGCCCGTCAGATGCTGTGCCCCAAATACGACAGCATCGAGTCGCCCTTGCACGGGGAACGGTTCGGTCGCCTGCAATAGCGCATCCACGCGCTCATGCCGATCACGTCGCACATTGGAAAAGCGCGCTTCGCCGTCCAGTCGCAGCGCATCGCCGGTCGCGAATTCCAGCACGAGCAGCGCAAACCGGGAGTTCTGCTGCAGATTGCCGGTGCTGACGAACATCCCGTCCCCCAAGTACTCGGTCCAGTGAATGGATCGCTTGGCTGCATCGAAGCGGAGAAATCCCGGCGGGCCGCCCCGATGTGACACGTCCGCGAAACCGGTCGGCGTGGTCGTCACAAGAAAGGCAGTTTCACCGGCATTGATTGTATCGACGACCCACGGATCATCGAGCGCGCAGGGCGTCGAGGCAACGGCGCCCACATGCACGGCGTCGCCCACACTTTGCGTCGGCGTCATGTACTTCCGGCAGTTCGTGAACGCGATGTCGCACGCGATCTCGACCGCATCGTCTCCCTGACGTGGTTGTCCAGCAATGCGTGATCGGCGGGCCGTTGCCGGATTGATCACGATGCCACCCCAGGGCGCGTCAAGTGGCAGGACGGACAACATGGCTGTCGGTAGCTGCACCAGTATGACGGTTTCGTTCCCGCTCGCTTGCTCGCGCGCCGAGACAAGTGGTGCCGGACCGGACAACGCGGCCACTGCCAGGGTGTTATCCCGCGAGGCCGCCATGATGATAAGGTCGGCCTCGTTGGCGTACTGCGTCACCGGACCCACCCACGTCGACAGTTTGTCGGCGCAGGCGATGGAGTTCGCCTGGGCCTGCACATCGCGCTGGCCAACGTGATAGCGGAATGGTTGCATGTCTGTCCTCCGTTGACGGAAACCGGGACCCACGATGTCAATCTAGGCGCGTGCTGATGGATGCTACACCTTCTCGGATACGCCATCGAGCCATCTCGGGTCAGCCTCGTGCTGCTGTTGCGTTGCGCAGCACTTCCGCTGCTCTGACGTGGCCTCTGCGTTCCGCCCAAGCGAGGGGTGTGGCCCACGCCGCGCCGGCCGCGAGCGGGTCCGCGCCACTATCAAGCAATAGCTGTACGAGCGCGACCTGTCCGCATCGCGCCGCGACACCAAGCGGCGTGGAGCGATACTCGTCGTCAATGGCATCGATGCTCGCACCGTGCGACAGCAGCAGCGTTGCCTTGGCCAGCTCGCCCTCAGCCGCCATGTGATGGAGCAGGGTAAAGCGATGCCAGTTCATGTGGTCGGGGTCCATCCCGTGTTCGAGAAGGAACGCCGCCGTCGCCTCATGCTTGAAGTAGTAATACGGCGCCCACTTCGACACGGCGGGCACGCGAGCGCCGAGCCGCAACAGCATGGCGATGATGTCATGACGACCGTCGCGCGCCGGACCAGCGAGGATGCCGTCCCCCCAGTCCGCGGCATCGTCATGGATCCAGTGCGGATTGGCGCGCAACAGCACCTCCGCTTCATCCAGCTTTCCAGACTGCACCAGTTGCATGACGCGTTCGAGCTCCGAATTCTCCGGCAGTCGTCCACCATGCTGGCGCAGCAGTTCCTTGAGCTCAGCGTCGCGCCCGGCCTGCGACATCGGTGTACCGCTCGACTCGACAGCGGCGTTCGGATCAGCGCCATGGTCGAGTAGCAGCCGCACGATCTCGCGTTGTCGATCATGCACCGCGATCCAGAGCGACAAGCCGCGCGGTCCGCCTTCTTCGGCCAGATTCGGATCAGCGCCGTGTTCGAGCAACAATCGGGTCATCGCCACATCGCCGCGCCGCACGGCCGCCGAGAGTACGCGATGGTGACAGCTGTCATCGAAATTTGCGAGGGAGCGGTCACGGGTCAGGGCGTCGCGCACGAACAGCGTGTCACCGCGCAGGGCGGCGATGAAAATCGTATAGCGCGCGCCGTTTGCGAGCAGCAACTCCGCGATCGTCTCGCGCGCACCGAGCGGCTCCTGGAAAAACCAGTTCGGCATCAACGCGCAGTGTATCGGTCGGTACCCATCGCCGCGCACCGCGTCCACCTTCGCACCGGCGGCGAGTAACGCGCGCACAATGTGCACATGTCCGTGCGTCGCCGCGCGGTGGAGCGCCGTATCACCCGTGTCATTGCTGGCGCCCGCCAGCGTTGCGTCGCGCGCAAGCTCATGCTCGACGGCCGCCAGGTTGCCGGATTCCGCGCCCTCGAGGATGGCGTGCGTTCCCGCCGCGAGCGCGAACCGACGCGACAGTTGTTCGCGCAACAGCTGTGCGACGTCGGCGTGACCACGATCCTCAGCGAAAGTGAGCAGCGATTCCTTGAACGGATAACTGCGGTACGCTGGATCGGCGCCGTGTTTGAGCAGCAACTCCACCACACGCGCATGACCTTCTCGCACCGCGAAATGAATTGGCGGCGTGTAGTTGTACTCCACAGTGGCGAGTGATGGTGCACGCGCGACGAGTTGCACGACCGTTGCGAGGTCGCCGTCTCGCGCCGCGACAAACATCGCGAACACATCGTCCGTCGGCGCA
>JANMKU010000128.1:0-13233 GCA_031372205.1 Gemmatimonadaceae bacterium
TGGGAGTACCTTCGCGACGACCTTTTCCTCAACCACCACCTGTCCCTCCACCAGCAGATCGATGCGGTATCCAACGTCAATCCGCTGTCCGCAATAGACGATCGGCATGGGCACCTGTCGATCGACGTGGAGCCCGCGCCGTCGCAGTTCCACCATCATGCACGCCTCGTAGGCGCTCTCCAGGAGTCCGGCTCCCAACACCGAATGCACTCTCATGGCGGCGCTCACCACGTGCCCGCTCACGGCGTGAATGTCCATCTATCCTCTGCGTCCACTGTCCTTCCCGTGGCTTGACGCACACGCGGCCCGCCGTTCACCATCCTAGGCGGGTCCGTCATCTTCACGTCAACCGTGCCAATGGAAAAGACTCGACGCGCCGTCAGTGATTGGCGTCATCGCACCACCATCATGCTACTGCTACTCGCGCCGAGCGTATCCATGGCGCAGGGGCGCGTCGGCATGGTCCCCGTACGTATAGAAACATCGGTTGGCGTCATCACGGCGGACCTAGACAGCGCCCGTGCGCCGCTCACCGCGCGCAATTTCCTTCGCTATGTCGATTCGCTGGCGTATGATGGTGGGGTGTTCCATCGCGCCGTTACGCTGTCCAACCAGCCGCGAGACACGGTGCGCATTGAAGTCATTCAAGGCAGTGCCAACAGAGCGCGCATTGGCGCACGCTTTCCGGCCATTGAACTTGAAACCACGCAGCGCACCGGTCTGCGTCACGTCGACGGCGCGCTCTCGATGGCGCGGGCCGGGCCGAATACGGCCACCTCGGATTTCTTCGTGTCCATCGGCGACCAACCGTCGCTCGATTTCGGCGGCCATCGCAACCTTGATGGCCAGGGCTTCGCCGTTTTCGGTCGTGTCACCAGCGGCATGGACATCGTGCGCGCCATCCAACGCTCGCCCGTTGATGCACAGGTGCTCACGCCGCCCATCACCATCGTCCGCATTCAGCGCGTCGTGCGCTGAGCACGCATTGCCATCACCCAGGAGGCATCATGCCGTTACGTGTTGTTCGTCTGGGGAGTGACCGTCATCCTGACGAAGGACTTCGCATCGGCACGGTGCGACGTCCGCCCCGCGGTATCCCGAAAACGCGTTTTGCCTCAGAGAACTGGTATGACGTGTGGCTCCCTGAGGTTGCACCATCGGCGGAATTGGTTGCGTTGGCAATGGCGGCCAGGACGGACAAGGAGTGGGCGCACTTTGCCGCCAGATATCG
Source organism: Gemmatimonadaceae bacterium (assembly GCA_031372205.1). Classification (GTDB taxonomy): domain Bacteria; phylum Gemmatimonadota; class Gemmatimonadetes; order Gemmatimonadales; family Gemmatimonadaceae; genus Gemmatimonas. The sequence continues at coordinate 1,232 of JANMKU010000128.1, forward strand.
GGCGGAGTTGAGGCAGGGGGCGGCAGCGCACACGCTCGATCTGCTGGCGGCACTCTCCCACACCGCCAATGTGTCCGTCGGGTGTTACTGTGAGCACGAGGAGCGCTGCCACCGTTCCGTGTTGCGCGAACTGCTGACCGAACGCGGCGCAGCAATCCGGAGCTGAGCCGCGATCGATTCCCAGGAGCGTGTCGAAATCGTTGCTGCTCGTTCGGCGGTTGAAGGAACCTGCGCGAACGGCGCCCGCGCGGAAATTGCGCGCGTTTCTGTCCAGCTGCGAACCAGCGGTGAGCCAATCCGCAACCTTGGCGAGCACTTCCCCAGGCCCCGCCGTCATCAGGGTGCGTGCTGAGGGCATTGTCGCCGCCTTTCGCGAAGCACGTGTAGGAGTCATGCGCGCAGCGTAGGTGCCGTCGTCAGCCGAACGTCAGCGCCGCGCGACGGTAAGGTACGTCGCGCGGCGATTTCGGCCACACATCAAGCGCGCCAGGCAGCGAGCTCCTGCGCGGTGTCGTTGAAATGTCGATACGACGCCACCAATCCCTGATCGTCAAAACTCCACACGTGCACCACGTCATTCACCAGCGGGCGTCCGTTCTTGATGAGCGTAGACTCAAGACGCAACAGCGCCACCACATGATTGCCAGACGCGACGAACGATCGGGCGTCGAACATCGTAAAGGCGAAGTTGTCGCCGACGGCCTTGAAGAAACCGGGCAATTGGCCCTTGCCACTGAAGTCGCCGTTCCATGGACATTCTCGGGACTCGACCCGCGAATTGTCCCAGCTCACCGTCTCTGACACCATGGTCAGAATCGTTGAAAGGTCGCCGCGCATGAACGCGGCATAGAGCGCTTGCACTACCTCGGTGTTGGTCATGATCAGATACCGTGAAAGAGTGGACGTGACCGCCGTGCGCAGAGTACGTCAAAATGACATCAATCGGATTTCCGCGGCCCGCGCCCCTCGCGCGATGACGACACCAAAGGCCGCTACGGCTTCACCAGATCACGCACCGCCCAGACCCGCCCGTTGGCCATCACCTGCTTCACGTTCTTGGTCACCGTGATATCGGTGAGTGGATTGCCCTGGACGATCGCGAGATCAGCCAGCTTCCCGACTTCGATACTGCCGGCATCAAGCCCGAGTAGGCGCGCCGGGTTGACCGTGGCAGTTTGCAGCGCCTGAAACGGCGTCATTCCGGCTGCGACAAACGTGAGGAGCTCGCCGTGCAGGTTGGCCGCGAGGGGTGTGTCGGTGCCGGCAAGAATGGTGACCCCCGCCTTCATCAAGCTCATCACCATCGCGTAGGAACCGTTCGAGTCCGTCGTGGGCGGGCCTCCAGGTACGGCCACCGGGACGGACCCCGGCGCAGATGTCGTAAACGACGACGTCAACCAACTCGGATAGATAGTGAATCGCTCATCGCGACGGAACGTTGAATCAAGATCGCCAAGTTTGCGGAGCGACGCGCCGGACAGCGCGATCGTTGGTGTGATGGACATGCCCGACGCAGTCAGCAACTGAATCACGTCGCTGTACGTACGCTGCAGCGGCCCCTGCTTGGGCGAGTAGCCGCGTCGCGAAGTCGCCCCGAGATGCTCGACCGCGTCAATGCCAGACAATGAGGACGGAAACACTTCGTGCGACGAGACGGGAACGCCAGCAGCGTGCGCAAACTCGATGATCCGTTTTTGTTGCAAGTCGGGCATGCGCACGTAACTCTTGATGAGATCGTGCTGCAAAGCTTTCGCCCGCTGCAGTTCGAGCTCGAGATGCGCGTTGGACGAAATCGCCACCGCCATGTTGTAGTAGACGCGATTCCACTCCAGCAAATAGCCCGTGGAGTACACCCGCGGACCAGGTCGCACGCCGGCTTCGGCGGACTCGCGATATTCCACCGACTCGTATGGTGATCCACCCGGACTGCGCACGGTGGTGATACCAAACGCGAGATACGCACGCCCACTCGCACCGCCAAAGTCTTTCTGCAAGTGCGAGTGATACTCAATCAACCCGGGCATCACGGTGAGTCCGCTCGCATCGACCACGCGACCACCTGTGTGCGCGGCGGCGCTGTGCGGTGCCACCGCCGTGATGCGATTGCCGACGACGGTGATATCCATGTCCGTACGTGCGGTGCTGCTCTTGCCATCGACCAGCGTCCCGGCGTGCACGACCACACGGTCGGTTGGAATAGACTGCGTGTACATCAGCTCCACCGGCACGTCACTCGTGGCGCCGCTCTCCACATCCAACAGCCGCAATTTGTCCATCGACTGATACAGCACGTGCCGACCGTCGGCCGACCAACTCGGCGCGTGCGCCATCTCGGTAGTGAAGCGGCGTGGTGGGCCGAGTGGTGTGCCATCGGTCGCTACCGGGACGACAGAGAGTAGCCCCTCGTAGATCACGGCCATGCGCGTGCCATCCGGTGACCAGACCGGCCCCGCACCCACGCGGGAGTCGATGGACAGGTGCTTCACCGGTGTGATGAACGGATCGGTCTTGATCACTTTCGGGACGACCGGTGTCGGTGCTGCGCTTGGTGTTCTCGGTGGCGTGCGAACCACGGTGCCCATGCCCGCGGTCAATCGCGACGCTTCCTTGGCTGCCGCTCTGGCTTCGGTCGAGTCCATTGAGGCGAACGTCAGGATCTGGTTCGTGCCTTCGCGAAACCGCGTCGAATACGGCGTCAGCGCGGCCACCGCAATGCGCATGCCGTCTGCCGACCACGTGGGATTGCCAGGCGCAAAGATGGGTGCATAGAGCTTCGACACCGTACCCGTCGCGACGTCGACTACCGACGGCGTCGCGCGTCCCCAAATGCCATCGACATCAAGGAAGGCGATACGTTTCCCGTCCGGTGAATACGACGGGCCCAACGTCGAGGTCGGAGTGTTCGTCAATCGACGCACGGTGCGCGAGCGGACGAAATAGATCCACAGGTCCATCAGTCGTCCGCCGCGATCCGACGCCCACACGATCTGCAGGCCGTCCGGTGACCACGCGGGGTCGGTGTCGAACGCTATGTCATTCGTGATGTTGACCGGCTTGCCGCCGATCGGCATGACGTAAATGTCACCGAGTGCCGCGAAGACAACCTGCTTCGCATCTGGCGAGAGAGTCGGACGCACGATGCCCAGTGCGCGGCGTGGTACGCGGGAATCGAAGTCCCGCTTGCGCTTGGTGTACGATGCTGGCGTGACCGACAGCGTTGCCGAAAACGGAATTGTCTGCGCGCTGCCGCCCCTGAGCGATCGTTTACGAATCTTGCCATCAGACACATAGACGAATTCGCTGTCAGACAGCCACGAGGCGCGAAAGGGAAACGCGTTTTCGTCGCCAGTAAGCGTCTTCCCGCTCGCAACAAGCTGACTCGTCGTGGCGCCCAACACGTGATACACCAAGGCGCCGGTGGGCCCCCATGATGGTGCGTCGATGCGGCCCGTTGTTGCCACGACCACTTTGTGTTCGTTCAGCCCGCCGGTGCTCGATGCATACACACCCTGCTCACCATTGCCGTTGCTGACATAGGCAATCTCGCGATCGTCGGCGGCCCACGTGGGCATGTAGTCATCGGCGCGATCCTTGGAGACTTGCCGCAACTCGTTCGACTCGACGTCCAGGATCCAGATGTTGTAGTTGCCGGCATCGCCACGATCTGACGAAAACGCGAGACGCTTGCCGTCGTGCGACCACGCCGGCTCGCGATCGTCGTACGGTCCCCAGGTGAGCTGATGCAGTCCGCTGCCGTCTGGCGCCACGGCCCAGATGTCATACCCGCCATCGCGATATCCCTGAAAGGCAATCCACTGGCCATCGGGCGACCACGCTGGCTGTCGCGCGTCATTGTATTCGTCCGTCACGCGTGTGGCTGCGCCGCCGCTTGCCGGTAGCGTCCAGATGCCACCCTGCAAATCAATGGCGAGCAATCGTCCGTCTGGCGACGCCGACACGGCCATCGAAGTGCCCTCGGTCACCGTCACACTGACGGCCCGTGGCTGCGCTGCGTTTCGGCGCCCGTTGTCGTCGCCATTGAGCGCGACGCCACCGACACTGGCGGGTTTTGCGCTGCCTAGGATCGCCGCGAGCAGTGCAACGGCGGACACTCGGTGGATGCGACTGACCACGACGGCTCCGGGGGGGATGGACGGGCGCAACGCGACGTCGCCCACGTTGCCATAGTATGCGCGCAGTCGACGGCGCGAACAACTCCGCTCAGGACTTCGAGGGTATCCCGCCACACCCGACAAATCGCACCGACACGGCGCCGATGGCGGAGCCCGTCACACTGCCGTTCAGTGTGCCAAGGTTGAACACCGGCTCGGAATTGCAGGAGGCGGACATGGTGAGCGGCACCGATGTGCTGACGCCCATGTTCAGCGTGGCTGAACTTGGCGTGCCCGCGACAACGGCGTTGCCCGTGGCCAATACGCTCACCGCGACAGTGCCCGAGACCGTCATCGAACCCGCGGGAAATGCGCGACCAGCAACGATCGTGCTGCCGCCCGTCGGACTGAATTGCGTTGACAGGTTGGCGACACGCGTCAGCGATTGACTGCCCGCACTCGATCGGACTTCTAAGGCCAATGTTGTGTTGTCGAGCCCTGACGCAGCACTCGCCGACGTCCAGCGATACTCGAAGGTGCCATTGATGGTACTCTTTACCGTCGAGTCGCCCTTGGTGGCGATGGCGACCAGATTCGTGTACGTCACACGAAAGGCGTACAGCTCGCCCAAGTCCTGCGTGCGCACACTGCCGCTGAGCGTCGTGGTTGTTCCCGCACTGAGCTGCGTGCAGGTCGCCGTGGTGTACTGCAGCGTGCGGTCGTCGGGCACGCCGTTGTTGTTGGTGTCCGTGCCGCCGGTGGTTGTCGCTGGCGTACAGGTCGGCGCACTCGCGCCGATGAACGGCAGGTCCGGCGTCTGTATCTGCCGCAACGTCTTGATGGCTTGAGACGCGGCCCCCGTCATTTGATTGGCCATATACAACGAGTCGGCGCGCACCAATACCGTATTGCCACCGTTGGTTGCGCCCGGCGCGACAATTTTGTCTCCGCCGCTGCAGGCCACGCTGAGCAGACACGCGAGCGTCAGGACACGCGCCGCAACAGTTGTCGTCACTCGCCCGGCAGTATGCATGGTCGCCATCAGAAGCGCACGCCGACGGTAATCGGCAGGGTGTGAAAATCCCCCACCGTGAGGTAGCGCGCTTCGACTGTGAATCGTGGCGTGAGTTGCAGCCCGACACCGCCAATACCCGCGACGTCTGTAGTGGACGTAAAGACGCCATTGACGATGGCGCCGTTACTGCCGGCCTGTCCGGACGCCTGAAAGCGAAACACACCACCGCCGATCACCACGTAGGGTCGCATCGACCGACGCGACGACAGGTTGAGTACTAGCGAGAGTGCGGCCCCAACGTGCGTCAACGACGCTTGCTCGGTGATCAACGGTGCACCGGCACGCGCGATCGCGGTTTGCCGGTAATGCGCACCCAACAGGTCACCGCGCAGCCGCAGCGATGACGTCAGCGCGGCAAGCCGGACCCCGACGCCCACGACCGGCGCCGTGCCAAAGCCCAGTCCGGCAGACGAGGCGCCAACGTAGACACCGATCGCGGGTCCGTCGTCGATCAGACGTGCTCGCCCCTGCTCGCCTGCAGCCGCCCCCGGTTTCGCCGGTGACTTCGCACGACCCGACGCGGACGAGCCAGTGGGCTTCGTCGTTCCGCTGCCCGCTGGCTTAGCAGTGCTTGCCCCGCTCGCCGGTTTTGTGGCGGTCGGCGCCGAGCCGCGAGACTTGGCCGCCGCCGTCTTGGCATCGGCCGCCTTCTTGGCCGCAGCCTGATCGTCCGCCTGTTTCTTCTTCTTGGCTTTGGCGACGCTATCGGCACGAGCAACCGAGTCGCGCTTGGCGCTTGCGGTGCTCGATTGCGCGCCCACCGCACCCGAACACAGCACAGTCAACATCAGCGCTACGCCACCGACGAGTGGCCAGCGTCGGTCGTTCAAAAGCGGAATCATCATTCGACCCTCGGACACGTGGTTCATCCGCGGCAGGGACTGTTCGCAGGCGGTGATCTGCCAACAATGCGACAAGCGCCTCATCCGTGCAAGCTCGGCGGCTCCTCGGTGGCCATGCGACTATGTTCTTCGTCACCACGGACCACAGCGGTCATCGACCGGGAGCGCAATCAGTGCCACGTCATGTGCCACCGCCGTTGCAACGTCTCGCGCGCACCGTGTCGCTACGAGCACTGCTCTCATGGAGTGTCGCGGCCGCACTACTGTTGCCGTTCCTTGGGCGGCTGGACCGCGAGTTGCGCGCAATCAGCGCCGTGTCGGGGAGCGAGTCGGCGCAGGTGGCCCGCGTCACACACGCACAGTTCGATACCCACGGTGTCTCGCGCGCCGTGCTGGTGATGAGTGGGCTCCGCGATTCCGTCAACAACGAGTCCGGGCGCGCCGAAGTACGTCGACTCATCCAGCCACTGCTCACGCTGCCGCAGGTGGTCACCGTCGCGTCACCGGCAACGCTGCTCGACACCATGCTCCTCGGACGCGATCGACATTCCGCGATCGCCATCGTTGGTGTCAACAGCGAAGACCCGGCGGTGATTGCGACGCTCCGCGACATCACGCGCGACGTCGTCACGCGCGAACGTCCGCAGAATGCACAGCTTCGGATGCAGTGGACTGGGCAATCCGCATTCGTCGCCGATCTGCGTACCGCGGGAGCGGGCGCGCTCCGTGAAGCGGAACGGCTGGCCGTGCCACTCACCATTGTGGTCGCGCTCATCGCCTTTGGTTCGCTGCGCCTGGTGATCGTAGCCTTCGCCGCCGCCGCCATCGTCATGGTGATCGCCAGCGGTGCCAGTGGGGCACTCAGCAGCGTGCTTCCACCATCCGCACTGACGAAGCCCATTATCTCGATCATGGGCTTTGCACTCACCATGGACTACGCCTTGCTGCTCACGCGATGGCCTGGACCTGTCGCGGCGGTCCGACCAGCAGTGCGAGCGGTGCGCATGGCCGGTGCGGCGGTTGCCTGTGGTTTCGTGGGCCTCACCATCGCTCCAACGGGCGAACTTCGGTCCGCCGCGGCGGTCGGTGCACTCGTGGCATTGCTCGCCAGTGCGGTGACGACCACGCTACTTGAGCGCGACGCGGAGGTACGTCCGACAAACACGCCGATCGCCGAGCAGCGGTGGAGGCGTTGGGGCACCTTTGTCACGCGTCATCCATGGCCCGTGCTCGTCGTGAGTCTCGTACCACTACTCGCGCTGGCGCTACAGGCCCTCGATGCGCGTCTCGTGACACCGATCAGCGGCTGGCTGCCAGCGAGCGCCGAGGCCAGTCAGTCCATCGACGAGTTGGAGCGCATGCAACGGTCGGGGGTCGCCGGCACGTCGACGGTGTTGCTCACGCTGCCAGTCGGTGTTGCCGTACTCTCGCCGACGGGATGGACGGCACTGCGGAATCTCGGCGACGCAGCGCGGCGTCTTCCGGATGCGGGTGATGTGCGCAGCTTGGCGACAATCGGCACAGGCGAACTGCTGGTCGCACAACAGGTCATTCCGGCGCGTGTGCAACGCACGTATGTCGCGACCAACGGGCACCAGGCGATTCTCGAAGCGATTCCATCGCCGCGTGCTGACGCGAATGGCGCGGTCAGACTGGTATCGGCACTTCGCACGCTGGATGTCGCGACCGTCACCGGTGTTCCTGGCGCGTCGATCCAGGTTGGCGGCTTACCGGCCTACGTGGTGGACTATGAACGCGCCCTCCGTCTCGCGCTGCCGTGGATTGTCGCCGCGACGGCGCTCGCCTCACTGTTGGCATTGCTCGTGCTCCTCCGCGCACCAGTGGTGGCGTGCAAGGCGATCGTGCTCAACCTGCTGGTCGCCGCGGCCGCGATGGGCGCAACGGTGCTCGTGTTTCAACGGGGATTCGGTGTCTCGCTGTTCGGGCATCAGGTTCTGGGCAGCATTTTTCCGACGGTCCCCGTGCTCGCGTTCGGTGCGTCGTTCGGCGTCAGTATGGACTACGAACTGTTCTTGCTGAGCGGCGTCCGCGATGCACGAGCGCGCGGCGCGTCGCATGAGGCGTCCATTGTTGAGGGACTGGTGACAATGGGCGGCACCATTACCCGGGCGGCGGCCGTGATGATTGGTGTCTTTCTGGCGTTTGCTTTTAACTCGATGCTCCCGCTTGCGATGATCGGCTTCACGCTAGCGGTCGTCGTCGTGCTGGATGCATCATTAGTGCGCCTGGCGCTGGCTCCGGCCACGCTGGCGCTGGCGGGCCGCTTCAACTGGTGGCCCGAGCGATTGTCGACGTAGCTCATGACCGAACACGCTGGAGCCGGGTGTCGCGCACTCGCGCGCAATGCTCGGCACACCCTGAACGAACCGGGAGCTGCAATGCGCACCGCCGTTCTTTCGTCTGTCGCCGATTCGCCGCGCTGGCTGATCGCCGCACTGTCTATCGCGCTGCTGACGGCGTGTTCGGACGACAACACACCGGCCACACCGACCGGACCCGTGATCTTGTCGATCAGCGATGGCGAGGCCCAGACGGCAACGGTCGGTCAGGCCGTGAGTATCGCCCCAGCGGTGCGCGTGACGCGAAATGGCGCGGTGGTCAGCGCGGCGGCCGTAACGTTTTCAGTCCAAAGTGGCGGCGGTTCGGTGGCTGGGGCGACGACGGTGTCCGACGCCAACGGCATCGCCCGCGCCGGCGCATGGACACTCGGCACTACGGCGGGAGCGAACACTTTGAGCGCCGCCGTCACCGGTGGCGGCACCACCGCCTTCAACGCCACCGGCCGTCCCGGAAACGCGGCGACGATCGTGAAACTCTCGGGTGATGGGCAGACGGCGGCCGTTGGCGATGCGGTGCCAACGCGACCCTCTGTGCGCGTGAACGATCAGTTTGGCAACGCCGTACCGGGCGTCGTGGTGTCGTACGCGGTGACACAGGGCGGTGGCACGATTGCCGGTGCAACCACGGTCACGGCGACGACTGCTGCCGACGGCAGTGCCACCGTGAGCGGGTGGACGCTCGGCACAGTGCCGGGAGCGAACACCATGACCGCAGCCGTCAGTGGGATTCCGACTGCAACCTTCACGGTGACGGCCCGCGTCGGTACGGCCGCACTGGCCAGCAAAGCTGCGGGCGACGCGCAAGTCGGTACGGTGGGTCAGGCGGTCCCCGTGCGACCGGCGCTTCGCGTCACGGATGTATTCGGCAACGGGATTCCGGGTGTCGTGGTCACGTTCGCCACGGCAACCGGCGGTGGCGCGATTACCGGTGCAACGCAGTCCACCGGCGCGGACGGCGTCGCCACAGTCGGCGGATGGACACTCGGTACAGTGACCGGAGCAAACACCATTACAGCGTCCGTCACCGGTACGAATATCGGCGCCACGTTTGCGGCCACCGCAAACGCCGGCGCGGCAACGACAGTCACCAAGGTCGCCGGTGATCTGCAAACAGTGGCGTCTGGCTCCGCCGTACTTGCTGCACCGGCGGTCAAGGTCGCCGACCAATTTGGAAATGGGGTCGCCGGTGTCTCCGTGCGATTCTCGGTGGTGCAGGGAGGAGGCACGGTGACCGGACCGGCGCAGAACACGGGTGCCGATGGCATCGCGCGGGCGAGCGGCTGGACCGTCGGCACAGCGTCTGGACTGAACACCGTCTCGGCGGCGGTCAGCGGTGTTGGACTCACAGGAAACCCAGCCATCTTTTCGGCCACCGGCATTACCGGACCGGCGGCGATACTCGCCAAGGTCACGGGCGACAATCAAACGTCCGTTCCCGGCGGCGATCTGAACATTCCACTGTCGGTTCGACTGAGCGACCAATTCGGCAACGCGGTCACCGGGCGAACGGTGCTCTTTGCCATCGGCAGCGGAGGCGGGACACTGAGCGGTATCGCGCCATTCACGACGTCGGACGGGATCGCGACGCTGGGCAGTTGGGCCCTCGGGCCAGCGGTGGGCCAGCAGTCGGTGATCGCCTCCGTTGGTACCCTGAACGTGGTGTTTACGGCCACGGCGTTCGCGACGCTCAACGCCGCGCTCTACGCCGGCACGTACACCGGCACGTGGATCAATACGACCTTCGGCTCAACCGATGTTGCATCGGCGACGATTGTCATTAACGCCGCGACGTCCACGGCCTCCGTCACCGCATCGGCCGGTGGATCTGTGCTCGGTGGCGGTGCAGTGGGTCCCACCACGCGCAGCGCCACCTACTCGGCAAGCGCCGCTACATTCGCGGGCAACGTGCCGGAGATGGGCAACATCACCGGCTCCATTGTGAATACGTCAGTCGCCGGCGTGGCGACCATCCAGGCGACTGGCACGAACGTCCCCAACGCGGCGATTCTGCGATGGACGGCCACGGGCACCATCTCGGCTACGCAACTGTTCCTCAACTTCACTGTGTTCTTCACGTCGGGCACGACGGCGGTGGGCAGCGTGACGCTCAATAAGCCGTGACGCCTTGCGCAGTACTCGCTAGCGGGCGCACGTTCTGGCCATGACACTTTCCCTCTGGGCGCGCGCGTCGCGCCGTATCGTCGCCCTTTGCGCGCTGCTTGCGCTCCCCAACGTTGCGCATGCGACATGGTCCGTGATCGCCATCGACATGGCCACGGGACGCGTTGTGATTGCGTCGGCCACCTGCGTCAACAACAACGACGCATTTCTGATGGGCATTCAGGCTGTGGTGGTGCCAGGCAAAGGTGTGGCGGCCTGCCAGGCGGGCGTAGACGGCACGCATGCCAATCAGATGCTGGTCTACAACGAGTTGCAAAAGGGCACCGATCCGACGCGCATCATTGAGATGCTCTCCGCCGATCCCGCGTTCCAGTCGCGGCAGTTCGGCATTCTCGATTTGCAGGGACGTACGGCCGGACATTCCGGTCTCACCAACGGGTACGTCTCGCAAGACATTCAGGGGCGCGTGCCTGGTACGCAGATCTACTACTCGATTCAGGGCAATATCCTCCGTCCCGGTGAAGCGATTCCCAACGCGGTCAAAGCATTCCTCTATACGAAAGGTGCGATCACGGATCGGGTCATGGCGGCGCTCGAAACAGCCGATGCGTTTGGTGGTGACAGTCGGTGCACGTGTCCGCCGCTCCCGGTTGATGGTTCCAAGCCGCTCATCCCGTGTGAAGGCAAGACCTCGCACATCGCCTACGTGCTGATGGCGGAGAAGAACGACACCAACGGTGATTCGCACAACAACGGCAAGTACGCGATGTATCTCACAGTCACGCAGCCCGAGCAGAGCGGGCCGAACGTGATCAAGGCTGGCGAGAATCTGAATCCGGTGAAGACGCTCCGCATGCGCTATGACGCATGGCGCAAGGCGCAGCCGGCGTCGTTCAAGTGAGCGCGCGCGACGAGGTGATTGGCAGTCGCCGCGCAATGCGCCTTCTGCAGACGACACGCATTGTTGGTGTCGCGCTTGTACTGTGCGGCGCGAACGTAGCGTTGGCGCAGACTCCACCCGCGGCGCCACCCGCAGCACAACCTGGACGTGGCGGCGGTGGCGGCCGCCCGCGCGGCATTGCCGTGATGTCGTTAACGACGACGGCCTTTGCGGACGGAGGACAAATTCCGGCGAAGCATGCGCAGACCGGACGCGATGTATCACCGCCGCTGCAGTGGAGTGGCGCACCAGATTCCACGCGCAGCTTTGTCCTGCTCGTTCATGATGCAGATGTGGCGATCGGCGACGGCACCGACGATTTCCTGCACTGGATGGTCTGGGGCATTCCCGGCTCGGCGACCTCGCTCGCTGAAGGTTTGGCGCAGGGGCCGATGGCGAATGGCATGCGCCAAATCGGTGCCACTGGCCCGTTCTATCGCGGCCCTGCGGCACCGGCAACCGGGTCCATGCATCACTACCAGTTCGAGCTCTATGCGCTGGATGCGATAGTCAACGTTCCCGCGGTCGGGCTCGCCGTACCGGCAACACGAG
>JANMKU010000366.1:0-10512 GCA_031372205.1 Gemmatimonadaceae bacterium
CGGAAGAAGTCTGTACCCGCGGATTTGCGATGGAGTTGACGTACGATCTGCGCGATGACCTGCAGACCATCTGGGGCTTCGGCAGTGCGTGCGACGGCGTGGCGCATATCCTGCTTGAACCGTTAGCGGACATCACCTGGCTGGACGAAGCGGCAGCCGTTCGTCACGCGCGCGACGGCGGTGCGGTAGTGACCATGGTCTCGGAGACGCAGCCGAGTGGCACGATCGCGCTCTTTGCCGGCGCAGCAGGAAGCGGATCGCTCTGCGCACTCACGGCGGCGGCAGTCGTGTCGGTGCTACGCCGCGTGCAACCGCTTGTCGAAATCGCCGAACGCACTGGCCGACCGATTCTTGACCACGTTGATGTAGACGGTGTGACCGTGCCCTGTTTCGTCGAGCCACTTGTTCCCACCGTTGCGCTGTACCTCATCGGTGCGGGTCGCGGTGCGGAGGCATTCGCGCACATCGCGACCACGCTCGGATGGGATGTCACACTCATCGACCATCGACAGGCCTTGCTCGACGCACTCACGTTGCCATCAACCGTACGCCGCGTGTGTATGCGCGCCAGTGATGGTGCCGCGCTCATCACGCATGACGCGCGCACCGCGGTCGCTCTGCTCTCGCACATGTTCGAAACAGATCTTGAGTGGTTGACCGCCCTGCTGCCACTCTCGCTCGGCTATCTCGGTGTGCTGGGGTCCCGCCAACGCGCGGCGAAACTGTTCGAAACACTTGCCGAGCGCGGGACGACCATCACGCCGGCCATGCGTCGTGTGTTGCACGCACCCATCGGACTCGACCTCGGCGGCGAAACACCAGAGTCGATTGCGCTGGCCGCGATCGCCGAGATTGAAGCCGAGATGCATGGGCGCCCCGGCGGCGCACTGCGCGACCGCGAGACTCCGATTCACACGCGCACGAAGACGCCGGGATAGTTTAGTAAGGGTATCTTGCGTGACCCCTCGTCCCTCGCCTATGTCACCCTCCGATCTCCTCCAACGAATCACCGTCCGTCCTGAACAGTGTGGGGGTCGCCCTTGCATTCGCGGGATGCGCGTTCGCGTGATCGACGTTTTGGAGCTGATGGCCGCTGGCGAGTCGAAGGAGCAAATCCTTGAGGACTTCTCGTATCTGGATGCCGATGATATCGCGGCATGCTTGTTGTACGCGGCCCGGCGCCTCGACCATCCAAACGTCGCGGCGTAGCCCGTGGGTACGGGAGCGCGAACGCCGCTTGTTGTCTGGGTAGACGCGCAGTTACCGCCCGCGCTCGCGCGATGGCTGGCCGAGACACACGCCGTCGATGCTTGGCATGTGCAGGACGTCGACCAGCTCAGCGCAGACGATCCGGTGATCTTTGCAGCGGCACGCTCCGGGCGGGCCGACATCGTAGTCACGAAGGACGACGATTTCGTGCAGTTGATCGAGCGCCACGGTCCGCCGCCACAAGTAGTGTGGGTCACGTGCGGGAACCTGCGGAACGCGGAGCTGCGTGCCATCGTGCTGGCCGCGTGGCCGCGTGTAACGGAGCTGCTGGCCACCGGTGAGCCGCTCGTGGAGATCGGTCGGCGCGTCTAAGACGCTCGAGTCACCGGCCGCCCTGAGTGGGCGCCCACTGATGGAGCAGGTGTCTAGGGAGTCAATTTCTGTCTTCGCACGATGCCCACCACCGTCCACAGCGCACCAAGCCCGAGCGCGAGCAGCGTCAGCAGCTTGCCCGTCTGGAACCGCGGGCTCGTGAACGTCAGCTCCACGTTCTTCGCACCGGCCGGAAGTGCGAGGCCCATCAGTACATAGTCCGCGCGCTCCACAGGGCTCACCTTTCCGTCAACAGTCGCCGTCCAGCCGGGATAGAAATTCTCCGACACCACCAGCGCGGCGTTGACCGGTGCCGGTTTGTCGAGCGCGAGTACAATGTGCCCAGGCGTCCATGTCGTCGCACGCACGCGCACATCACTGCGCGGTGGTGGCGTGGATGGCACCGGCTGCGTGGGAAACGCCGATGTAGGGTCGACCAACATCGCGGTGCGCGCATCGAACTGCGGATTCTGGAGCGTGGCCAGCGCGTTGGCGTCGGGGACTTTCACGGTCAGCAACGTGACCCACGCTTCGGCATGCTCACCCGGCAATTCAAACAACGACACACTGTTGCCCGCGGCGTTGGTGACTGGGCCGGCAACCATCGTCGCCCCTTCGAGCGGCGACGTGGCGCTGTTCGTGTACAGGTAGCGCACGTTGAGCATCTGTCGCAACTGCGGATTGGACAGCTGCTTCATGTAGTCATTCGTGTCCCATCCGGTGAGCTCGTCGTATCGACCGAGTTCGTTGCCATGATAGCCGGACACACTGCGAATACCGTGCACCATGAAGCCTGTGCCTTTGCCTTCGCCGCTGCCGAGATACGGATCGCGCCGCGTGCCCGTGAGGTTCTGCGACGCCACTGCCAGCACACGACCCGGCTCCTGCTGCTTCTTGATGTAGTCGATGACCGCGTCACCCGCGTACAACTCCGACGTGGGCGGCGCAAACATCCAGTACAACCGTTCAATCGACCACAAGTCAACGGCGACGAGGGCGGCCAGTGCGAACCCCACAATGCGCGCTGGAATCACACGCCGCGCCGCAGCGAGACAGAGCGCCAGTGTCACGGCAACCACGCCAAATGAGCGCCAGGCGCCTAGCGTGAGCGCCGATGCGTTGGCTGTCACACGATCCTCCAGACCGTATCCCGCGGGCACCACAGCCATCGCGAAATTCGTCAGTGCACCGCTACTCGCCACCGCGGCGACCAGCAAACCCAGCACACCGGCAATGATCGCGTACTTCGCGCGCATCCGTCCTTCAATCGCGCGCTCCGCACCAATCGCCGCAAAGATCGCCGTGCAGAACGACATCACATACAGCATCGTGCTCGGCGCACGAAACGACTTGGTGCCGGGAACGAGATACACGAGATGAAAGAACGGCGTGTAGCCGCCCAGCGCCCACAGCGTGGCCACCACCAGCGTACCCGTCCAGAACCAGATCATCGAACGCTTCATGCGTCCGGCGCTGAATGCCAATCCAGCCAGCACGAGCACCGCCGCGCCGATGTACTCACTGTGCAAATGAATCCCGTTGCGTCCCGCATAGTCACGCAGCAGACCGGAGAATTGCGGGAGATACGTATTGAGAATCTCTTCCGGCGGCAACGAATATGAGATCGCGTGTTCCCATCCCTTGTCCACCGCGCGCGGCGACCACGGGATGTATTCCATCAGCGGCCAGAACTGAATAGCGCCACCGAGCATGCCGAGTGCAACCGCGACGCCCGCCATGGCGAGCCGACGCACGGCCAGTGGACGCGCAAGCTGATGGCCCGCGGTGTCGGCCGACAACGCGAGATACAACGCGTAGGCACCGCTGACGAGCAACAAGTACTGCAACAGCTGCGGATGCGGTGTGAGGACGGCGAGCGTGACCGAAATCGCCAACGCACCCCACGCCCACCGTCGGCCATCACGCACACCGCGGTGCACGAAGAAGAGCACAAGCGGCAGCAGCGTCGCGACAAAGATTTTGCCGTCATGCCCTGGTGACACCTGTCCGGCCACGTTGCCGCCCATCATGTACGCCAACCCACCGATGATCGATGCGACGTAGCCAATGCCAAGCGCGCGATGCAGAAAAACCCACGTGAAGCAACCGGAGAGAAACACGTGCAGGATCATCCCCCACGTCATCGCTGCACCGGTCTGCATGAGGAGACGAAGCAGAAATGTCGGATAAAAAATGTCGCCGTGCATGGCCGCCACGTACGGCATCCCGCCAAACAGATAGGGATTCCAGAGCGGGAACGACCCCGTGCTGCGTAGCCACTGCGCCGCGAAATCACGGAACGCGTACCCGGCGATGTACTGATCGCTGTTGGGGTTGAGCAGCGTCTGCCCGGAAAGCGCCGGATGGGCGAGCACCAGTGTGCCGATCGCGAAGACCACGAGGGCGACAGCAACGCGCTGCATCAGGGGAAGGGAGACGACGGATTCGTTCCGCGTCTGGGCATCGTCCGCTGGACGGTGAACGCCGGATGTAGTGGCCATGCGAAGCTCGACGGGCTGGGAGGAAGGGCCAAGTTTAGCAGTATGCCGTCGAAGTAGCGCGGGTCCCCTGCATATTGCCCTGCATATTGCCCTGCATATTTGCATCAACGCGGCACGCCAGATTCCAGACACCCCCTCGTCATGTCGGCTGTTCCATCGCCACGTTCCCCGGTCGCTGCCATACTGCTGGCCGCTGGCGCGTCCGTTCGGCTGGGTATCCCCAAGCAGCTCCTGCGCGACGAAGGTGGTGTACCCCTCGTGGCGCGTGCGGCGAGCCAACTATTGGACGCCGGATGCGGCCCTGTGATTGTCGTGACCGGCGCCGAGTACGGACCGGTGTCCGATGCCCTGGCGGGTCTCGACGTGACGGTGGTGCACAATGCGGCGCATCTGGAGGGGATGGGCAGTTCCATTCGCTGTGGGGTCTGGGCGCTCACATCAGAAGGCGTGGCGGGCGTTCTGATCGCCGCCTGTGACATGCCGCAGATCGATGCGGAGCACTACCGCTTACTCTGCGTGACGTCGAATTTCGGCACTCTCCGAACAGGCTCGGCGTACATGGCTGAACAGTGCGTCGATACTGTATCGTTACTGTTAGGCATTCCGGCTGTTTTCCCGTTTGCTGATTTCGGAACCCTTGAGCGCCTTTCGGGGGATCGCGGTGCCCGCGCCTTGCTGGCGCAATCAGGCACCCTGTCGGTTCCGTCGTTTCGGTGTATGTTCGATCTCGACACGCCGTCCGATGTAGCGGCGTGGCGCGCCACCGCTGCGCCCTGACCACCCCACGAAAAGTCTTGGCCGTTGCACACCTCGCCAACCATCTCACGGAGATGCCGATGTGGGGCACGACCACGCTCAGCACCTCAGAGCTGGATTTCGCGTTGCCCATGCCGCCGAGACCCGCAGCGCCGCGCACTTGGGGCGGGTATGGTGGCCCGCTTTAATGAGGAGTTGGCGCCGTTCACGGCGCTCCTGGCGACGACGACGGATGCGACCTTGCTGGAGACGTGGACGATGCGCAAAGGCGACCACGTGCTGATGGCCATGCCGCGCATCGCCGTGCTGCGCAACATGATCGTCAACCACATGATTCATCATCGCGCCCAGCTGACGATCTACTATCGGCTGGTTGGGGTCTCGGTGCCGGGGCTCTACGGGCCGAGTGCCGACGAGCAATAGTTCACCGTACCAAACAAGCCGCCCGGCCGATCAGTGCTTTGATCGACCGGGCGTTGTGCAAGCCCGCAGCGCAGCTGTCGTACTGACTCGCTGTCCCCTCCACAACCGCTTGACTTACACAACCAATCCTTGTGCTACTTGGCCGAACCCCTAGTGCGCACTTGGCGGCTTAACGGCCGGGATTAGCACCGCGGGTGGACCGCCTACCTCTGAGTCCGGTGGTACGCCTACCCGGCCCCGCCGACCTCGCTGCATCACTCCCGGATTCATACCCGGGCCCATCATGTTCGGGTCCATTCTGCCTGGCCCCATTTGACCGGGACCCATCTGTCCGGAGCCCATCTGACCTGGACCCATCGGACTCCCGGGACCCATTTGACCGGGGCTACGGCCGTCCTGATTGAACCGTTGACGCGGTTGCGGTCCGCCGCGATTGAAGTCTGGCCGCATCTGTTGCACGCCGCGGCGCCGATTGCCCATGCCAGGGCCGCCGCGCCGCTCCCGACGAGCGCCCATCCGCTTACCCATGTTGCCGATACCGCCACGCATTCGGTCGAGCTTGGCCTTTTGCGTTGCTGTCAGCACGCCACGCATGTCCTGTCGCACTTTAAGTTTGGCGATGGCCTGATCGTTGCGGAGGCGGCTCATCTTGTCGAGCGCACTCCGCGCTCCTGCCAGATTCCCGTCGCCCTTCATCGCGTCCATCATGTCCGCCTGCGCCCGCATCATGTCCGCGCGGTTGGTCTCGGGGCGCGGGGTGGCCGCAATCGCTTCCAACTTCTTCACTTGATCGTCGGTGAGTTCCAGCTGACGACGTGCCCGCAGGAGTCGGCCAACCTCGCCGTCACCACCGGGGCTCGAGTCCGGTCCACGCGGTGCCGCTACGCCAGCTTGACCCGGCGGCGGCGTTGGCAAGCGACGCGAGCCCGGCGCGGGCGCGACCTGTCGAGGACGCGTTACCGGTGGGTTGGGTGGACCACCCTGCGCCAGCGCACTTAACGATGTAACAGCGCCAGCCAGCAGCGCGATGGTGTACGTATGAAGTCTCTTCATGGTATGCGTCCTCGTGGACAACGCCACCTGCATTGGACTGAAATCGTGACACGTGGTTGGACGGTGCACCCTATGCGACGTTAAGCATTTCCTCGGCATTCGACGATGCGCCTGCGATCGGCGCACTGCAGCGCGAGGCGCGCGCACGCATCGGCTGCACACATTCGTCCCTGTTTTTCACGTCGCATCCCAACGTCGTGACCATGCAACGGGTAAAGGGGTAGACGTCTCGTGTGCATGGATGCACTGTCGTCATCCGCCCCTCACCGGTCACGCTCGTTGATCGGGAGCTTTCGCTGGAACCGTTCCGCACAGGACGCCGTGGGATCTGTACTCGACGCGATGGTCACGTTTCTCTTCAAGTATCCGGTGCGCATGTTCGCGCGCGGCGACGTGGTCATCGCTCCGGTGGTCCCCGTCCTCGTGGTCGTCGTCGCGGCCGTACTCGGCGTGCTGCTGGTGGCCATTTCGTATGGCCGTGTCCGCACCCTGCGCCCCGCCGATCGCCTGGTCCTCGGCGGGCTGCGCGCGGCCGCGCTGCTGCTGGTGATCGGCTGTCTCTTGCGCCCTGGGTTGGTGATTGCATCCGCGGTTCCGCAGCGCAACGTGTTGGCGGTGCTCGTTGACGACTCGCGCAGTATGCGCATTCGCGATGTGAACGACACCACGCGATTGCGCGCGGCACAGCGCCTGCTCGATGATACGAGCGCCCTCAGTCGCAAACTGGGCGAGCGCTTCGCGTTGCGCCGTTTTCGCTTCGCTGCGGGCGCTGCGCCATTGGCCAGCGTCGGGGCAATGACGGCGACGGGCACCCGCTCCGACCTCGCGAAATCGCTGAGCGATGTACGCGAAGAATTGGCCGGCATGCCACTTGCGGGCGTCGTGCTGGTCTCCGATGGCGCGGATAATGGCACGTCGTCCTATGACGACGCGCTGCTCGCCCTGCGAGCACGTCGCGTACCGGTCTACGCGGTTGGCGTCGGCCGTGAACGTTTCGAACGCGACCTGGCCATTGAACGTGTCAGTGCACCGACCCGGACCTTGAGCGGCGCCACGGTGGTGGTGGAGGCCGACATTCGCGTACGCGGCTTAGGGCGCGAGTCAGCCACGGTCACCGCAGAAGCGGATGGCCGGGTCGTCGCGACGGAAGTCGTCAGCATCGGCGACAAGAGTGATGTGGCGCATGTGCGTCTGCGCTTGCCACCGTTGCCTCCTGGAACGCACCGCATCGGCGTGCGCGCCCGTCCGCTGCCAAAAGAGATCGTTACCGAAAACAACGAATGGCAAGGCGTACTGGATGTGCGCAGCGGACCGGATCGCATTCTCTACCTCGAAGGCGAACCCCGACCCGAATTCGCCTTTCTCCGCCGCGCCGTCGCGGGTGATAGCGGTGTGCAGGTCGTCGGGCTAATGCGCAGCGCCGAAAAGAAATTCTTGCGACTCGGCGTCCGCGATAGCCTCGATCTTCTGGGCGGATTCCCCACCAGTCGCGAGGAACTGTATCAGTATCGGGCCATCATCCTTGGCAGCATCGAAGCGTCGTTCTTTAGCGCCGATCAGCTCCGCATGCTCTCGGATTTCGTCAGCAAACGCGGCGGTGGTTTGCTCGTGCTCGGAGGGCGCGCGTCGCTCTCGGAAGGGGGGTTTGCTGACACGCCATTGTCCGATGTGTTGCCGCTCACACTCACGCGCGGCACAGTCAATGAAGATGGTCCGGCGATCTCGCTCAGGGTGCGGCCCACGCGCGCCGGTAGTGCGATGGCGTTCCTGCAACTGCGCGCCACACCAGCGTCGTCGGCCGCACGTTGGGACTCGTTGCCGCAGCTGACAAGTGTGAATCGGGTCGACGGATTGCGCGCCGGTGCAACGGTGTTGCTGTCAGGCACCGTTGAAGGCGGCCGAGCGGATGTTCCTGTGCTCGCGTGGCAGCGATATGGGCGCGGCATGAGCGCGGTGCTTGCGGTGCAGGATTCGTGGCTCTGGCGCATGCACGCCAGCATGGAGGTTGAGGACAAAACCCATGAGACGTTCTGGCGACAAATGGTGCGCTGGTTAGTCGATGACGCACCGGACCCGGTCGAGATTGTCGCGTCACCCGCACGCGTCGCACCAGGTGAATCGGTGACGCTGCGGGCCCATGTGGCCGATGCCTTCTTTGCCGACGTCAACGATGCGACCGTGATCGCGACCGCCACCTCACCAACGGGAACCACGAGCACGGTGCCGCTCGAATGGTCGCTGCGGGAAGACGGCTCGTACTCGGGCAGCTTCGTGGCGACAGATTCCGGACGATACACGATTGCGGTCACGTCGCAGCGCGGTCGGGAGGCAGCGCACAGCGCGGCAACGACGTTGTTGGTGGACGACCACGGCGCGGATGTGTCGCAAGCAGAGATGCGCAGTCCACTGCTGCGACGCATCGCCCAGGAAACGGGCGGGCGTTACTACGATCTCGCTGACGCCCAGAAGATCGGCGAAGATGCGGTCTATACGGAGAGCGGTGTCACGGTCCGCGAAGCGAAGGATTTGTGGGACATGCCTGCCGTGTTTCTGTTGCTGGCAACGTTGCTCGCCGCGGAATGGGGCTATCGACGTTGGCGCGGGTTGGCGTGATGGCCGAGCACGTGTCGCGTGTGATTCGCGTTCTCACGCGCATGCTTAAGCGCATGCTGACGCGTAGCGTGTTGCGGCGCGGCGCCGTGATGTGCGCGTCGGCGTGCGTATGCGCGTTCGCGTTGCTGCCCACCCTGGCGTCGGCTCAACGCACACACGTGGTGGTGATCGCAGGGTTGTCGGGAGAACCGGCCTTCAAGCGCTCGTTTGATGCCGCGGCTAGCGCGATTCGCGAGGCGGCGCGCACCAAGTGGGGTGTCGCCGATTCGAGCCTCATTGTCTTGACCGAAGACTCGGCCGTTACCGTGTTGTCGAACGGTCGCGCGACGCGTGAGCGTCTGGCAACAACGTTTCTTGCCCTCTCAAAACGCGTCCAGCCAGGCGACGTGTTGCTCATCGTGCTGATGGGTCACGGCAGTGGCGACGGCGCCGCGTCGAAGGTGAATCTGCCGGGCCCAGACCCAACGGCGACGGACTACGCGAGCTGGCTCGCTGGATTCCCGCGACAAACGATCGTGTTCGTCAACGGTGCGAGTGGCGGTGGTGACTTCCTTCCCGTATTGGCGGCACCTGCGCGCATCATTGTCACAGCCACCAAGTCCTCCGCGGAACGGAACGAGAGCGTGTTCTTTACGCACTTCGCGAAGGGGTTAGCGAGTGACGAGTCGGACGCCAACAAAGATGGACGTGTCTCCGTGCTCGAAGCGTACCGCTACGCGAAGACGGCCGTTGCACGTGTGTACGAGTCGACCAATCGATTGCAGACGGAGCACGCGCAGATCAGTGACTCGCTGTTGGCCGCCACGGTGGCCTTTGGCGGCGCGCAGGCCTCAGCCGATCCACGTATCGCCGCGCTAGTCGCAGAACGGCAGGCCCTGGAGGCAGAGGTTGCCGTGTTGCGGTCCAACAAGGCAACGATGGACGCCGCCGCCTACGACAAAGAGTTGGAACGACTCCTCCTCGCGATTGCGGAAAAGTCGCAAGCGATTCGCGCCGCTGGCATTCGCAAATGAAACGCCGCTGGTACTGCGCCCTGTTCGCATTCGCGTTCAATTCGGCCTGCGCGCAGAGTGCTCCGCTGAATCCGCGCGCTGAGGTACGGCGTCTGGCGAACACTGGACAGTATGAAGAGGCCGAGCGTGTCGCGCGCGCGGGTGGCATCACCACAGCAGTGGTGCTGGGCGACGTGTTGTCCGAGCGTGGTCATCTCGTCGCGGCCGACTCGGCGTACCAGCGGGCGATTGCAGCCAAGAGCGCCGACCACCGGTTAGCGGAGGTCGCACTGGCAGAATTCGCCGAGCGCCGCGGTGATCATGTCGATGCGGAGCGGCTCGCGCGCGCCATCGTGAGTGCATACGAAGGCGCGCGGTCACCGAGCAGCGACGAAAGTTTGGCCGCCGGCCGAGCGTACGTCGTGCTGATGTCTGGCGACGCACAAGCGGCGCGCCGTGCACTGGCCGCATTTGATGTGGCCGTGGCCGCAGATTCGTCGAACGTTGACGCACTCCGTCGTGCTGGGGATCTGTTTCTCGAGAAGTACAACGCGCCGGACGCCCGCGCATCCTACGAGACGGTGTTGCGCCTT